>CAZWZX010000063.1:0-12336 GCA_964638655.1 uncultured Natronomonas sp. | reverse complement strand
GGCCGACTACGTGACGACCTCCCGGCTCCAGCGGGATCTCTCGGATTCGACGGTCAAACGGAACGTCGGGGCGGCCTTCGCACACTGTCTGATCGCGTACAAAAAGACGGCGACCGGCATCTCGAAGGTGACCCCAAACGAGACGGTCATGCGCGAGGAACTGGAGGCCAATCCCGAAGTGATCGGCGAGGCGGTCCAGACGATCCTCCGTCGGGAGGGTGACACCGACGCCTACGAACGGATCAAAGCGCTCACCCGCGGCCAGCGGGCCGCGCTTTCGGATTTCCGGGCGCTGTTCGACGAACTCGACGTCGACGAGTCGGTCCGCGAGGAGCTCCACGCGCTGACGCCGGCGGGCTACACCGGGTTCGGCGAGGAGCTAGTCGACGAACTCGAGTGACCGACGGAGTCGCTCTTCGATCCCCGATCGCCCGATCACCACTCGGCGACGGCCCGGACGGGCGATCCGTCGCCGTCGGCCAACGGGAGCGGGAACGCGTACAGCGTCACCCGCTCGGGTAGTTCGCCCAGTGCGGTCAGGTTCTCGACGATCGGTAAGCCGGCGCCCAGAAGCGATCCGTGGGCCGGAAACCCCTCGGATTCGTCTGATTCGGCATTCTCCGTCGGCGTCGGATCGGGATTGATCGCGTCGATCCCGACGCCGCAGTCGACGTCAGCCAGCCGTTCGGCCGTCGCGGGTGTCAGGTATGGATGGTCGAGATAGATGGGTTCTCCCCAGTGTTCGTCCCACCCGGTGTGAATCAGGAGGATGTCCGCTTTCGGCTCATCGGGGACGACGCGTTCCGTGATCGGTGCCCGAGGCGAGATCGGTGTCGCGTCGACGACTCTGGCCCGAAAGACGAACTCGTCGATCGATCGCTCGTCGATCGTCTCGCCGTCCGCTTCGGTGTGGCTCGGTGCGTCGATGTGGGTGCCCGTATGGGAGCCACAGTGCAGACTCTGGACGCGGTAGCCGTCCGCCTCGATCGTCGCGGCGGCGGCGAGTTCGACGGGGGGATCGCCGGGGAACGTCGGCATTCCCGTCCGGATCGGCTGTGAGAGATCGCGGTACATACCGCGAGATCGGGGACGGAGGAGAAAAAACGAGTGCTCGAATCTCAGCCCAAGATAGCGCGGAGCCCCCTTCCTCAACGAGCGAGCCCCCTTGCGGGTGAGCGAAGTAGGGTGGGGTAGTTTACTGCAGCCCCTCGGCCTCGTCCTCGAGCCGAGTCAGGTCGTCGAACGTCTCCCGGCGTCGGGTCACTCTCTCCTTTTCGCCCTCGATCGCCACCTCGGCCGGTTTCGGCTGGGAGTGGAACTGGCTGGCGAGGTTGATCCCGTAGGCGCCGACGTTGCCGATCGCCAACAGGTCGTTCGCCTCGGGGCGGGGAATCGGTCGGTCGGTACAGAAGACGTCGGCGCTCGTACACAGGGGGCCCCCGACGCTCGATTCGACCGCCCCGCGATCGCCGCCGGTCACGTTCCTGATGTGGTGATACGAATCGAACATCGCCGGGCGGATCAAGGAGGTGAGACCGGCGTCGACGCCGACGACCCGCGTCTCGGGCGTCTCCTTGATCGTGTTCACTCGGGTCAAAAGCGCCCCGGCGTCGGCGACGAGATATCGGCCGGGCTCCAGCGCGATCGTCGCGTCGACCCCTTCGGTCACCTCTCTGACCATCTCCGCGGCGGCCTCGATATCCAGCGGCGGCTCCTCGGGTCGGTACGGCACGCCGAAGCCGCCGCCGAGATCGAGGAACTCGATATCGCCGACCCGTTCGGCCAGTTCCGCGACTTTCCGGAGCGCACGTCGGTGATCGTCGAGATCGTCGGAGAGGACGCCGCTGCCGACGTGGGCGTGTAGACCAACGAAATCGAAGCGTTCGCGGGCCGACTCGACGAGCCCCGGGACTTCGTCGTAGGGGATCCCGAACTTCGCGTCCTTGCCGGTCGCGACCTTCTCGTGGTGGCCGGTCCCGATCCCGGGGTTGACACGCAGCGCGAGACGGCCGTCGAACCCCCTGGCTTCGAGACGGTCGAGCGTCATCTCGGCGCCCGCGGTGATCGTTAGCTCGGGGGTGTCCTCCCAGAGTTCGACCGCGTAATCGAGGTCGCCGTCCGGCGGGTTGACGGCGGTGTACTGGAGGTCCTCGGGAGCGACGCCGGCCGCGAGCGAGCGGTGTAGCTCCCCGGCGGCGGCACACTCGATGTCCGCACCGGCGTCGTACAGCGTCCGGACGACCGCCCGTCCGGTGTTCGCCTTGACGGCGTACATGACGTGGGCGAAATCGAACGCCGACTCGAACCGCGCGAAGTTCTCTTCGATCCGGTCGTGGTCGGTCACGTACAGCGGCGTGCCGTGCTCGTCGGCGAGTCGCTCGAGGCGGTCGCCGTCCCAGTCGGCGAGGCGTTTGACGGCCACAGTGTCGACGAGGCTCATTGTCAACGTTCGGGGGGCGGCCGATAACAAGGGTTCCGTTTCCGGAGCCCGTTCGGAGGGGGCTCAGTCCGCCGGCTGTGGTTTCGGATCCGCTTCCATCCCGCTCGTGTCGTCTAACTCGAACGTTTCGAGCGTCGACTCGAGTCGACCGGCCTGCTCGGCCAGCTCCGAAACGGTCCCGGTGGCGTTTTCGAGGCGCTCGCTGCTCTCTCTCGTCTCTCTTGCGACCGTTTCGGCTCGTTCGGCAGTCGAGTCGCCGATCTCGGCGAGTTCGTCGACGGTCGCCGAAACGTCGCTCGCGACCTTGGCCTGCTGGTCGGTGGCGTCGCTGATCTCCGCCGAGCTGTCGTCGACCACCGCGGTGTCGTCGGCGATCGTGTCGAACGACTCCGAGACCGATTCGACGGTCACGACGGCCTCCTCTATGTGGGTCGTCAGTTCGTCGACGTCGTTAGCCACGGCGTGCGTTTCGTCGTCGATATCCGAGATGAGCGCCTCGATCTCGCTCGCGGACTCGTGGGTCTCCTCCGCGAGGCTTTTGACCTCGTCCGCGACGACCTCGAACCCGCCCGTGTCGGTGTCGGTGTGAGCCGCCTCGATCGAGGCGTTGATGGCGAGCAGGTCGGTCCGGCTCGCCACCTCGTCGATGAAGGCGGCGATCTCACCGATCGTCTCGGTCCGATCCACGAGCCGGGAGACGGCTTCGTCGGTTTCGTGGGCGATCTCCGCCGCCGCGCGGAGCTTTCGGGTCGCCTCGGTCGCGGCGTCGGCTCCGTCGGCGGCGTTCGTCGCCGTCTCCGTGGCGATCGTCGAGAGTTCGTTGGAGGTGGCCGCGATCTCCTCGATCGTCGCCGAGAGCGTCTCGGCGTCGGTCGACAGCGACGTGAGCATCTCGGACTGTCTGACCGCGTCGTCGGCGATCTCCTCCACCTGTCCGGCGTTTTTCGCGCTCGTGTCGCTCACCGACGAAACCTCACGCTCCGCCGCGTCGCTCGTCACTGCGACCTCCCTCGCGAACGGCTTCGCCTCGCCGATCGCCGCCTCGAACGCGTCGAGCTGTCGGTTGTACGAGCCGACGACCCCCTCGAACTGGTCGTCGACCGACTCGGGCGGGATCCGAACTCGGAGATCACCGTCGCTTGCCCGGTCCGTCGCCCGCTCGAACTCCTCGATCAGGCGAGTCAGGCGAGCGGATCGCTCCTCCAGTTCGGAGATCGCCGCCGAGAGGTTCTCTGACATCCGATCAAGCGAATCGCCGAACGCTCCCGGAACGGACTGATCGAGCACGGGGGCGTCGAACTCCTCGTTCGCCAGCGCGTCGGCCTGTTCGGCTGTCGTCGTGAGCGTCTCCTGCATCCGGTCGAACGACGCTCCGAGCGAGCCGACCTCGTCGCGCTGTTCGATCCCGAGCCGTTCGCGGTCGAGATCGCCGCCAGCGACGGATTCGGCACCCGATTCGATCCGCCGGAGCGGACGGATCAGGTCCTCTCTGACGATGAGTGCGGTGTTGAAGAAGGCGACGAGTGCCAATACGAAAAGCGTCCCGATCACGGCGGTCGCCGTCGTCCCCTCGAGGAACAGCGCCGCACCTCCGAGTGCGATCCCGGCGGCGAACTGGATCGCGACTGCAGCCATGAGCTTTCGCCAGAGCGAATCGTCGACCCCCAACGCTTTCATGGTCCCCCAGAGCGCCCGTCTGTATGCCGAACCCACGCCGCCACCGACGGTTTTGGTGTTCATATCCGACGGTTCCGTGGACGGTGGCTAAAACGGTCGTCCCGACTCACTTCGCGAAACGGCGGCCGACGATCGGAAACCGCTCGACGTCCGTGGGTCGATCACATGTATGCCGCGTCCCATCGGGTCGGCTTCAGTTGGTTTCCGCACTCCTCACACGAGAGCCGCCCCATCGTGTCCATCGACGTGATGAGCGACTCACAGGAGCCACAGTAGTAGCTGTAGCGGTTCTCGCGGTTCTCGTCGGTGTAGACGGTATAGAACGGTCCCGAGGAGCCACGCTCGGAGTCGCCCCGGTCGATGTAGAGCTCTCGGTCATCGACGACGATCGGGCGGAGTTCGATGTCGTCCTCGTCGACGTAGACGTTCTCGACGAAGGCGGTGCCATCGATTTCGGCGGTCCCCTCGCCGACCTTTCGGAGCCCGCGGTTCTCCCAAAAGCGGTTGCCCTCCGTGTTCATCGCGAGTACCAGCCCTCGGATCGTCTCCGCGCCGGCAGCCTCGAGGCGCTTTCGTGTCTCCTCGTATAGCTTCTGTCCGATACCTTCCCCCCGGTACATCGCAGCGACGTGGATCCAGTGGATATCCCCCCGATCGTCGACGAGAACGCTTTCGGAGAACGCGACCGGTTCACCGTCCTTTTCGACGATGAGGAGGTGTATCTCCTCGTCTTCGAGCATGTCACGGAAGTTATCGGCCCCGTACCACTGCATGATCGCGCTTTCGATGGTACTCGGACTCAGCGAGTACGACGCCTCCATCGATCGCAGTGCGATCGATCGGATCGCCGAACCGTCCTCCGCAGTCGCTTCTCGGATTTCCATACGTGTCGATACGTCGCCAGTTATAATAAAACCGGACGGAGGTGACGGATGCTGAACGTTCGTCCGGTTTCAGCGCCCGGCGGAGTCCCGATACCGTTCCGGAACGTACCCCGACAGCGGGCCGGGGACGTACGCGAAGACGGTCGGCGCCAGTTCGGCGAGATACCGTCGGAGCAGCGTATAGACGACGCCGACTGTCACCGCGGCGGCGACGACGACGTGGAACGGGTCCGGAACCAACACAAAAAGCGGGACGGCGACGATCGCCGACAGCGTCAGGTCGGTCGGTGAGCCGTCGTAGGAGACGAGTCGCCGGGGACGGAGCCACTCGCCGCGAACGTGATCGTAGACGGCCCGGTCGGAGTTGCCTTCCCACGGTCGGAGTTCCAGCCCGCTTCCGTAGACGTCCATCCGACAGTGTGCGGCCGCCCCCGCGAGTCCGACCGCGAGTCCGACCGTCATCGCCGACGGCATCACGAGCGCGACGACGACGGCCGGCACGACCGCGATCGAGTACAGCGTCGGGTAATGTAGCGTCCGCCGGTGGCCCGCATACAGATCCAGATCCGGGAACACGCCGCCGAGAAGCCCGGCGAGGAGCGCGACCGGGGCGAATTCGGGGGCCCAAAGCGCCACGGGGAGTGCGAGCGCCATCCCCACGAGCGCGTGCGTCGGCAGCATCATAGTCGTGGTGGGTACGCGCCCGATCGATATAAATATGACGTCAAATGTATAATGGATATAAATAACTGCAACGGTTGCCCCCGAATATCCGGTAGATCGGTCCTTTTGTCGAACATCGCTCGGAACCCGGTATATAAACGACCTCGGGGTCCGTTCCGTTTCGAGGTGTATAGATCCCTCCCGGACTGTAGGCGTCGATGGCTGTGTCGCTCAGACCGCCAATAAAAAAACTCCGGGTAGGAACCCGTCTACGAGTAGACGAGCCCGACGAAGAGGGTGAGCGTTGTCGACATGACGATGAAGCCGGCGATCATCGCGATGAACGTGTACCCGAGCATGTCGCGGGCACGCAGATCAGCCAGCGCGAGCGCCGGGAGCGCCCAGAACGGCTGGATCATGTTCGTCAGTCCGTCGCCGAACGCCTCGAGGATCACGGCGACGTACAGCGGCATTCCGAGTTGGTTCGTCGTCTCGAGCAGGATCGGCCCCTGTGCGACCCACTGGCCGCCGCCCGAGGGGACGAAGATGTTCACGAGCCCCGTGGTCATCAGTCCGAGTATCGGCCAGGTCATCGGTGTCGCGATGTCCGCGAAGAACTGCGAGATCATGCCGCCCAGCGGCGTTCCGACCAGGAGACCGGCGATGCCGGCGTAGAACGGGAACTGCAGGATGATACCCGCACAGTTTTTGATGCTCTCGTCGATCTGGTTGACGAGTTTGAGCGGATGCATCCAAAGCAGGATCGCGGCCGTGAGGAACATCGCGTTGATCGCGTTGAGCGTAAACCCGAGGATTCCGCCTCTCGCGAGCGATTGGATGAAATAATACGCGGGGAAGATCGCGATGATGACTCCGAGTATCCGCATGCTGTTCAGCCTGTCCGCGATGTAATCCTGACCGCCGTCGGTCGCGACCGGATCGGACGCGTCGTCGGTATCGGCCTCCGCGCCGCCCGACATCTTCGCGTCGAGTTCGTCGATCACGGACGTCGGGAGCGTCTTGATGCTGTCGTCGTCGTTCGGGTGCAAGGCCGCCATTATCGGCGGGAGCACGACCAGAAGCGTCGCCGCCGTCGCGATGTTGACCGTGCTGCCGATCGTCTCAGCGAGCGGGATTCCGTCCTGTGCGTACTCCGGGAACGTGTCGGGGATCGCGGCCGGGTCGGTCATCAAAAGTCCGCTCGAGGTCGTAAGCCCCATGTGCCAGATCATCAGCGCCGTGTAGCCGGCCGCGACGAGCAGCGGGTAGTGGACCTTGATTCCCCGTTTGTGGGCCCGGTAGGCGACCTGTCGCGCCATCACGGCGCCGACGATGAGGCCGATCGCCCACGAGATGAGCCCCGCGATGAGCGAGACGATACACACGATATAGACGGCGGTGAACTGTGAGCCGGGGATCTCGGCGATCCGCTGGAACAGCTTCGTCGCGAGTCTGGACTTCGCGATCGCGTCACCGGCGATCAACGTGATCGAGATCTGCGCCATGAACGTCAGCAGATCCCATACGCCGCCGGTCCAGGCGTCCATCGCTTCGACGGGCCCCGTCCCGATAGCGAGGACGGAGGCGAACGCCGTCAGCGTCAATAGAATGAGAAGGACCCATGGATCGGGTATAATACGTGTCGATACTGCTGCCGACCGTTCTCCGAGTGCTTTGAGCGGTTTAGCGATCATCTGTAGTTACCTTCGGTTGGCTCGTGCAAGCAACGCACAAACCATCCGTTGACTGATCTATATATAAAATTTGTGGAGAATATCTCCCGTTTTTCGGCGTCACACACCGGGATGGTGCCCAGAACCCTCTATCCGGTTCCCCCCGTGTGTAACTCTACAACGGACACCGACGATCGATGTTCCCTTCGCCGTCTCAGTCCTCGAGCGGGATCGTAATTACGGGCACGTCCGACAGGCGAACCACCCGTTCCGTGACGCCGCCGAGCAGCGGACGGCCGATCCCGGTCCGACCCCGCGTTCCCATCACGATCACGTCGACGCCGCTTTCCTCGGCGTACGCCAAAATGCGTTTGTGCGGTGCACCGTCGGTCACCTTACAGACCGTCTCGATCCCGGCGTCCTCGACCTTCTCGATGTACGGTTCGAGTACCTCACGCGCTCGCTTCAGAACCCGTTCGTTGAGATCGTCTTGATCGATATCGCCGCCGAAGGATCCCTCGTGGAAGCTGCCTCGACTCGAGAGGTTCTCGGTCACGTGCAGGAGATGGATCGTCGCGTCGTTCTGCTTGGCCAACTCGATACCGTACTCGACGGCCCGATCGGTCCCTTCGTGGGCTTCGATCGGGAGCAGTATCCGGTCGTGCATAGTGGCGTAGTATATCTCATCATTAATAGTTTTTTCCGCGATACTCCGGTATGAAGAACAATCCCGACGTCCAGTGACGGATCGAACGGAGTCCTGTCGGTTCGTTACGGTCAGATGGTGGCACACTACGGTTTCCCACCGCGACGATCAGAGCTCCTGTTCGCGCATGTAGGTGAAAAAGAGAAACAGTCCGGCTGCCAAGAGTCCGAACGCCGCCCAGAGGTACGATCCGCTCCGGAACGCGTCCATCAGCAAGATTCCGAGAGAGAGGGCCGCGACCGCGGCGATCGTGGAACGTTGCATGACGGCCCGTTCGGACGGTCGGTATATCTTCCTTCGGGACGGTCCCTTCGTCCTCCCGCCCCGGCTACTCGAAGCCGATCGACCGCTCACCGTCGATGATCGCTTTCGCCCGGCGGCTGACGTCCGGCACGAGCGTTTCCATCCGCGGATAGAGCGGATCCTCGCTGTCGCCCTTCCGGTATCGAGCGTAGAACATCTCGCCGACGGCCGTGAGCATGTACAGCCCCAACACGACGTAGAAATCGAGGTCGGCGATTTCGATCCCCGAGCGCCGTTCGTACCGCTCGAGAAGTGTCTTCAGGTCCGGATATCCCGGTCGATCGAGGAACGTCGGCATGAGCCCCTCGATGAGCGGATCGGTCTCCCAAAAACAGCACAGCCAGCCGATATCCCTGAGCGGATCCCCGATCGTACTGATCTCCCAGTCCATGACGGCGATCAACTCCGGCTCCGGTCCCGGACCGTACATCACGTTATCGAGCTTGTAATCGCCGTGGATGAGCGCGTGTTCGGATGACTCCGGAACGTTCGATTCCAGCCACGTCCGCACCTCTTCGACGTGTGGGACCGACCGCCCGACCGCCGTCGTTCCGTGTGCCCACTCGAACTGCGAGCCCCACCGGTCGATCTGTCGTTCCAGAAACCCCTCGGGCCGGCCGAGATCTCCGAGCCCGGCCGCCTCGTAGTCGACCCCGTGAACCGCGGCGAGCGTATCGATGAGTTCCTCGGCGACCCGCCGTCTGCGGTCCGGTTCGCCGAACCGGTCCGGCTCCTCCTCGCGGATGACCGTCCCTTCGAGGCGATCCATGAGGTAGAACTCGCTTCCGATCACCGATCGGTCCTCGCAGGCCGCCACCGGCGTCGGGGTCGGTACCTCGGTGTCCGCTAGTGCGTCGATGATTCGGTGCTCTCTGAGAACGTCGTGGGCCGTCTGTGCCGTCTCGCCGGCCGGTGGCCGACGCAAGACGAGCTCGCGGTTACCCCACTCCACGATCAACGTCTCGTTCGAGTGGCCCTCCCCGAGACGTTCGATTGCGAGGCTCGCCGCCGGACCGACGGCCGCCGTCAGGTACTCCCGGAGCGCCCGCTCGTCGACGAGTCGGTCGACGGCCGTTTCGTCCGCTGTCATACCAGTCTCTCCGACGGTCGTCCGTTTAGTTCTGCTTCTCTTCGACCCGTCAGTCCTCGCCGAACGTCGCCAACGGCCCGAGTTCCTCGGGATCGACGTCCTCGTAGGCGTTCCGGGCGATGACGCGTTTGTGCACCTCGTCGGGGCCGTCGACGATCCGGAACTGTCGGACGTTCTCGTAGAAATCCGCGATCGGTAGATCCTTGCCGAGTCCGCTCGCGCCACAGAACTGCAGCGCCGTGTTGATCGCCTCCTCGACGACATTGGCGGTGAAGTACTTACACATCGAGACCTCGATCCGGGCTTCGTTCCCTCGCGAGATCTCGTCGGCCGCGTGTCGAACCATCGTCCGCGCGGCGTGGAGGTTCGTCTCGGCCTCCGCGATCTCGAATCTGACGCCCTGTTTGTCGGCGATCGGGCCGCCGAACCCCTCGCGTTCGCTCGTGTACGCCTTCGCGACGTTCAGGGCTCGATCCGCCATTCCGGAGTACCGCATACAGTGAGTGAGCCGGGCCGGCCCGAGCCGCTTCTGTGCGATCGTGAACCCCTCGCCTTCCGCACCCAGCAGGTTTTCAACCGGAACGCGGACGTCATCGTACCGGATCTCCGAGTGGACCTTCGACGTGATGTCGTCGCCGACGTGGGGGATGTCCCGTTTGACTCTCAGTCCGGGGGCTTCCTCGGGAACCACGATAAGCGAACAGCCCTTGTACGGGTGAACGTCCTGATCCGTCCGTGCGAGCGTGATGAAGAAATCCGCCTCGCCGCCGTTCGTCGTCCACCACTTGTGGCCGTTTATCACCCACTCGTCGCCGTCGCGCTCGGCGGTCGTCTCGATCATCTTCGGATCCGCGCCGCCGCCCTGTCTCGGTTCGGTCATCGCGAAGGCGGAGGTCAACTCGCCCTCGAGTAGCGGCTCGAGCCACCGCTTCTGTTGGCTTTCGGTCCCCGCGAGTTCGAGGGTGTGCATGTTCCCCTCGTCGGGGGCGTCGACGCGCATCGCCACCGGAGCCAAAAGGCTGCGGCCCGCTTCCTCGAAAAACGGCAGTACGTCCCGAAAGTCGACGCCCATCCCGCCGTGTTCCTCGGCGATCTGGGGCGCATAGAGGTTTCGAGCCTGTGCCTTCTCGCGGAGCTCTTCGACGACCGAGTCGGGGACCTTCGTCCCACCCTCCAGTTCGCGCTCGCGCGGGATGACGACCTCGTCGACGAACTCTCGTGCGCGCTCGGCCAACTCCGTTGCTGTCTCGGAATCTTGATACTCCATACGTACCCCTTCGGTAGCATCGACGTAAAACCATTCATGCGGCCCGAACACGGCCGTCCCGATCGGGACGTGTCGCTCTCGCCGTGACTGATCAGACGACGTCGTCAGCTTCGAGCGCCGCCAGCTCCTCCTCGGAGAGCACTCGCGAGAGCACCTCTTCGGTGTGTTCGCCGAACTCCGGGGCCGGCGAGCGCATGTCGTCGATTCCCTTCGAGGATTTCGCCGGGAACCCCACATAAGAGAACGTCTCGCCGCCCCCGACGTCCATCTCGTCGACCATCCCTCGAGCTTGCAGCTGTGGGTGTTCGAACGTCTCCTCGAACTCGTTGACCGGCGCGAACATCGCCTCCTCGGAGAGGTGTTCCTCCCACTCCTCGCGGGTCCGTTTCTCGAACTCCGATTGGAGCTCCTCGGCCGCGTATTCGGCCTCCTCGCCGGTCGCGAACTGATACTCCAGGAGGTCTTCGCGGCCGAGTTCCTCCAGCAGCCGCTCCCAGAACTTCTCCTCTCGCGGCGCGATCGAGACGTGTTTGCCGTCCTTCGTCCGGTAGACGTTGTAGCAGGGCGCCTCCATCGCGGCCGGCGAGCGCTCCGCTTCTGGGAGCGCTTCGCTCATGAACGCCCGCCAGCTCTGTCCGGTCGAAAACGACGTGACGACGTCGGTCATCGATACGTCGAGATACTGGCCGCCGTTGCCGGCCTCCCGATCGAGCAGCGCCGAGACGATCATGAAGGCGCTGAACATCCCGCCGGCCTTGTCTCCGATCTGGTAGGCGGGTACGGCCGGGAACGTCCCGTCCTTGGAGACGGTCTCGCCCAGCAGTCCCGACAGTCCGACGTAGTTGATATCGTGGCCGACCCGGTCGCTGTAGGGGCCGTCCTGGCCGTACCCGGACAGCGAACAGTAGACGATCTCCTGGTTTACCTCCCGGACGTCTTCGTATCCGATCCCGAGTCGATCGACGACCCCCGGCCGGAACTGCTCGAAGACGACGTCGGCCTCCGCGGCCAACTCGAAAAACGCCTCGAGACCCGCCTCGTCTTTGAGATCGAGAGTGACGCTCTTTTTGTTCCGGTTGACCGAGTGATACAGCGCCCCCGAATCCGTCGGTTCGACCTCCGGTTCGATCCAGCGGGCGTAATCGCCACGGGTCGGCTCCTCGATCTTGATGACTTCGGCGCCCATATCCGCGAGCAGCATGGTTCCGTACGGTCCGGGCAACAGCCACGTCAGATCGAGGACCGTGTACTCTTCGAGGTTCATGGATCGGATTTCACCGATTCCACTAATAAGTGTTGGGCGGTGATCGCCCGAGTTGATGATGGCTCTTCGCTGACTGGGTGCAACAAACATCCGATCAGCGATACCGTTACCGGTCGTCGGGGTAACGATATAGCGCCCATACTGACATCCTCCCACAGCTGAACGGGTGAGCTTCCGCTCACTACGTGTCAGCCCCTAGCAATCAAAATCATGTCATAGCACTTTCATACCTGATCTGTACGGTACCAATGTCATTGTGCATCCGTTCGTATGCAGAAATATGCCACAAGAAGGCGATTCCGCGGCATCTGTCACCTGCACAGAGTGTTCGGAAGTGATTCGAGTTGGGTTACCTACGTCCGCGGAGAT
>CAZWZX010000062.1:0-12349 GCA_964638655.1 uncultured Natronomonas sp. | reverse complement strand
GTGATGACGATCGCCTCCTTCCTCTCGACGATCGCCTTCTTCATCGTCCGGTGGGGCTGGCTCTTCGGCGGTCGGGGGCGGAACCAGGCACCGATGATCGTCGCGATCGCCGTCTCGCTTTTGGTGTGGGTGTTCTCGTTTCTTCTCATCCGCGCCCTCAGTCGGTATCGGGAGTACGCCGCCGACCGCGGCGCGGCGACGATCACCGGCAACCCCTCGGCGCTCGCGACCGCGCTCATGAAGATCTCCGGGCGGATGGATCAGATGCCCGACAGGGACCTCCGCGAGCAAGCCGAGATGAACGCTTTCTTCATCATTCCGATCACCCGAGGGTTCATCGGCAAGATCGCCTCGACGCACCCGCCGATGGAGACGCGGATCGAGAAGCTCCGCGAACTTGAACGCGAGATGGAGCGCTAGACGGTCGGTTACTCGCCACCTTCGCCGAGAAGGTCGACGAGTTCGACGAGCACCGCAACCACGAGCGGTCCGGCGATGATGCCGATGACGCCGACCGTCAGCACGCCGCCGACGAAGCCGACGAAATAGAGGCTCGCCGGGAGTTTCGCCCGACGCGAGGCCATTCGGGGTCGGATGAGGATATCCGGTAACAGACCGATCAAGAGGGGGCCGAGAACGATGATACCGAGGGCACGCGTCGGCATTCCGAGCAGTACGTCGTAGCCGGCGAGCGCCGCCGCGAGCATTCCCGGGCCGACGATCGGGAAAAACTGCAGGATGGAAGCGACAACCGCGAGGACGAAGACGTCCGGATAGCCGAGGACATAGAAGACGGCGATCGCGATGGGGAACGTGATGACCGCCGTCGCGGCCTGGATGACGTAGAGGGCGTACAGCGTGGCCGCGACTCGTTTGTGTATCGCGTCCACGACGTCGTGATAGGGTGGGGGCGTGATCCCGTAGATCGCCTGTCCGACCGCACGGGGGCGCAAAAGCAGCCCGTAGAGAACGAGCACGAACATCGCGAGCTGGAGGACGATGAATATCGCGTCGGCGGCCAAAGAGATCGCGACCGAGCGGAGGAAGTCGTTCGCGGCGGCGACGAGCGCCGCGATGTCGGCGACGAAAACGAACCCGAACAGCTCGATCGGGAGCTCCTCGGGGAGGTTGTTGAGAAGTTCCATAAGCGACCCGCGGCGTTGGAAAAGCGCCAGCGCGATCGGGGTCAAAAGCGCAATGACGACGAGAAACGCTGCCGTCGTGACTATCGCGCTCGCGATCCGTCGGGGGACGCCCCGGTCGACGAGTCGGCGGCGGATCGGATACAGTACGTAGGCCACCGTGATCGCGAAAAAGACCGTCTCGACGACGTCCCAGAGAACGGCCACCGTGAGCAGCCCGACGACGGCCAAAAGCCCCGCGAGGATGTATCGACGGCGTGGGGATGACATGGCTCGGGTTCGATCCCGGAGTGGAAAACTGTTTGGCGGGGCGGCGTGCCGGGATCGGATCGCCCGGCCCGAACGTTTGGGGCTCCAGTACGTCTATACGGCTCCCGAGCACAGTACCGTTATGGACGGAAACAGCGCGTACAGGTTCGCGTACGATCCGCCGATCGTCCGCCACGGGCCGGGGTGCGTCGAGAACGTCGGCGGCGAGCTCGCCGGGTTCGGGTTCGACGACGCGCTCGTCGTCTGTGGACGGACGGTCGGCGATCGCTCGGTCGTTATGGATCCGATCCGGGAGGGACTCGGAGATCGGCTGGCGGGCGTCTTCGACGAGACGACGCCGGCGAAGCGGCTCGAGACGGCGATCGGATGTGCGAGTCGAGCCGAGGAACTCGGAGCCGACGTGCTCGTCGGACTCGGCGGCGCGAGCAGCCTCGACGTCGCACGCGTCGCGAGCGCGCTCGTCGGTTCGGACCGGACGCCCGAGGAGCTCGGTGCGCAGTTGGCGGCGACGGCGACGCTCTCGGTTCCGGAGACGACGACGCCGGTCGTCGCGGTTCCGACGACGCTCGCCGGCGGGGGGCTCTCGATGCTGGCCGGCGTCAGCGCCGATCCGGCCTCCGGACTGGTCGAGGAGCCCGTCGGCGGCGGTGTCGGGGCGACACAGCTGATGCCGGAACTGATCGTCTACGATCCCGAGTTGGTCGCGACCACGCCGTGGGGCGTACTCGCCGGCTCCGCGATGAACGGGTTCAACAAGGGGGTCGAGACGCTGTATGCGAGCAACCGGACACCGATTACGGACGCGACGGCACTCGAGGGACTTTCCTTGCTCTCGGAAGCGCTCGGATCGCTCGGCCCGAAACCGACACCGGGTGACCTCGATACCGCACTCCGGGGCGTCACCCTCGCTCAGTACGGGGCGACACGAGAGAGCGGCACGACGTTCTCGGTGTTGCACGCCCTCGGGCACTCGCTTCGGATCCACGCCGACGTCCAGTTGGGCGTCGGACACGCCGCCGTCGCGCCGGAGTCGCTCGCGTGGCTCTTGGAGAACGCCGACGGGCGCCGCGATCTCCTCGCCGAAGCGCTCGGTATCGAGGGAAGCGAGAACGTCGACGACGAAATCGTCGCGGCGGTTCGAAGCCTCCGGGACGGTCTCGATCTCCCCGAACGGCTCCGGGACGTCGAGGGGATCGACCGATCGGTCTTCGAGGACGTCGCGACGATGGCCGCCGACGCGTTCGTGCTCGCCAACGACGCCCCGAACTCGGCCGGGTCGACGGCCGAACCATTGAAAACTGCACACCCCTGGAGCGGATCGCCACACCCACCATCGGATCTCGACGTGTCCACGGAGGGGATGAAGGCAATACTCGAGGCCGCGTGGTGATAGAAAACGGTTTGTCGACCGCACCCGGTGTTTTTCTGCATGCGGAGTGACCTCCGATCGCCGGGGTGGGTGACCGTCGGCACCGCCACCGTCCGCGGGAGAGCCTTCGCGGACGGAAGGCTTCTCGACGCCGGAGGGATCGCGGCCCGCTTCGACGACGTCGTGACCGATGGCAGCTCTCTCCGGACGATAACAGCCGTCGCCTCGGAGCTGGAGGGTTTCTTCGCCGCCGTCGTCGATACCGGATCCGCCGTCTATCTCGTCGCGGACCGAGCCAGGACTATACCGCTGTACCACGCGGCTGAGGGCGGGCTCGTCAGCGACCGCGGTCGGGTGGTCCGGAACGCCGTCGGGGGCGAAACCGATCCGGTCGCCGAAAGCGAGTTCCTGCTTACCCGGTACGTCACCGGATCCGACACGATCTGGGCGGGTGTCGCGTCGGTTCGACCCGGCGAAGTCGTCGCACTCGACGGCGGGGAGATCCGTCGGCGACGGTACTGGGAGTACTGGCCGGGAACGGACGGCGGAGCGAACGACAAGGATCCGAGACGGACGCTCCGGGAAGGGTTCGAAACGGCCCTCGATCGGCTCGAACGGGTCGCCGGCGATCGGCCGGTCGTCGTCCCGCTCTCCGGCGGGTACGACTCCCGGTTGATCGCGGCCGGACTCGTCTCCCGCGACCGCGAAGTCGTCGGGTTCACGTTCGGACGGTCCGGCCATCCCGACGTGGAACTCAGCCGAGAGGTCGCGGACCGACTCGGCGTTCGCTGGGAGTTCGTCCCCTACAGCGCGGCGGATTGGCGCGAACGGTACCGAAGCGACGCGTGCAGGCGCTATCGACGGAACGCCTTCGGCGGGGACGCACTGCCGTTTCTCGCCGAGTGGCCGGCAGTCCATCGGCTTCTGGAGGAGGAGCGCGTTCCGGCCGACGCGCTATTCTGTCCGGGACACACCGTCGCGACACCGAGCGAGCGGCTCCCGGCGTTCGTCGGTGAGGTGGACGATAGCACGAAATCCGGATGTCTCCCCGGCGATCGGACCGACACGCCGATCGAACCGACGATGGATGCGTTGCTCGAATACGTTCTGGACAGGCATTACAACCTCTGGGGGTGGAACGATCCAGCCTTCGCCGACGCGGCGAGAGGACGCATCGAGCGTGGACTGCTCGGCGATCGACCGGCGGACGTCATCGACAGTCCGACGACCGCCGCGGCCGCATACGAACGGTGGGAGTGGGAGGGACGAATGACGACGTTCACGAACGGCGATCTCCGGGTTTACGAGGACGCGGGCGTCGAGTGGTGGCTGCCGCTTTGGGATCCGGCGTACGTCCGGGCCTGGAGTCAGCTCCCGCTCGATGCCCGCCGTGGAAAGCGCGCACACGCAGCGCTCGCCGCGGAGTACTACCGACTGGTGAGTGACGTCCCGCCCGAGCGTGCGGAACTGACCGATCGAGAGCTCTCCCCGCTCGACCGACATCTCTCGCTCGTTCGGCACACACCCACCCAGCAGTTCAACGAACGTGACGGCCAGTGGGATCCGCCGTTCCTCGCGCCCCGATCGAGGTGGCACAGCCCGGGAAGCCATCCGCTCGATTGGGACGGGATGGTCTCGTCCGGAATACTCGACGCCGTTCCGGAGTCGTGTGATCTGTACGCGCTTCGGACGCTCGAGGCGACCGGACGGCTCGATCTGGCCGACCCGGACGGCGACGTTCCGGAGGACGGGACGATCACGCTTCCGACCGAGGAGGGGTGACCTCACTGTAGAAGTCTCGACCGGGAGCCTTACGTACCACTGAGTACAACCACGAGGTAATGAGACGACGTACCTTTCTCACGGCGGCCGGTGCGGCGACCACGGTCGGCATCGCCGGCTGTACGGCAGATCCGGTCGAGGAAGACAACGGGAACGGCAACGGCAACGGCAACGGGAACGACGACAACGGCGGCACCACCGGCTCCGGGCGGGACGAACCCGACACGCTCGCCGTCGCGACGTACGGTTCGTTCGTGGACGCACCGAGCGATAGCCCGGGCGAGTGGATCAAAGAGGAGTTCGAGGCCCGCCACGACGTCGAGTTCGAGTGGGTGATCCCGGATTCGCCGATCAACCACTTCATCGAGCGACACAACGCCGGCGTGGACATCGACGCCGAGGTGTATATGGGGATCAAGCCCAACGAGTTGGTGCGCGTCGACGAGAACACCGACGGCGATCTGTTCCAACCGACCGATATCGGTGCCCTAGAGCACGGCGAGAACATCGGCGAGGAGTTCTACTTCGATCCCAACGAGCGGATGGTACCGGCGTACTCGAGTTATGCCGCCGTCGTCTACGACGGCCGGACGCTGGAGAAACCCGAGACGTTCGAGGACCTCCTCGGTGAGCCGTTCGAGGGGAACTTCGCCGTTTCGAACCCCGCAGAGGGGAGCAACACCGGGCTGTATTTCCTGCTGTGGACGATCCACGAGTTCGGCACAGACGGCGAGTACACTTGGCTCGACTACTGGAACGACCTCCTCGAGAACGACGTCCGGATCCTCGATTCGTGGGGGACGGCGTACGCGCAGTTCGACGAGGGCGAGATCCCGTCCGTGTTCTCGTACTCGAACGACCGAGTGTACGCGAGGCGGTTCGAGAACGACCTCGACAAACACCAAGTCAGCCTCCTGAACGACGAGGGGTACGCCAACCTCAACGCGATGGGGCGGTTCGCACAGGGCACCGACGACGAGCTCGCCCGCCGGTTCATGGAGTTCGTCCTCGAGCCGGAAACGCAGGCGAAGATCGCCGAACTCAACGTCACCGGCCCGGTCAACACCGAGACGACGCTGCCGGAGGTCTACCGCGAGTACGCCATCGAACCCGATCCGGAGAACGTCGTCTTCTTCGGCTACGACGAACTCATGGGGAACCTGGAAGGGTGGATCTCGGAGTGGGAACGGGAAGTCGTCGGCGATCGCTGAGCCGGACGTGACCCCCGAACCCGTTCACTCGCCGCCGCTTTTCGCCTCGCGGCCGAGCTCCGACTCGACGGCGTCGACCTTGTCGTCGGCCGTCATCCGCTTGTCCTTCTCGTCGATCTGGACGAGCGTCTGGACCTCCGGAGCGTCGACTGCCTCGTGGGCGGCCGCACACGCCGCGAACAGTTCGCCGACGTCGTCGGCCTCGAGCGTCGTCGCCATCGGCGTCGTCTCGTATTCGACGTCGTACCCCTCCAGCGCTTCGACGGCGGCGGCGACGTCGGCGGTGATGTCGCCCTCCTTGATCGGCGTTACACGCAGTAGCGCAAAAGCGGTCATACCGTCGCGTTCGCCTGCTCGTCTCAAAGCCGTTTCCCCTCCGGCGACGGAGACGTCTACCGTGAGATCGAAACCGGAGGCAACCGGATGAGCAGCCCGAACGGTGACGGAGGGGCCGGAAGAGGCGGGCAACCGCGAACCGACGGCGGCCCGGCGGCGCCTGTCGGGAAAGCCGACGGCGAGTCCGACCGGACGAACGGGACCAAAGATCGGGGACGGGCGCTTCGTCATCGGTTCGAACGGCGAGCGATACTGCTTTTCGGGATCGGGACGGTCACGTTGCTCTTGGTGATGTTCTACTACCCCGTCGGGACCGTCTTCATCGAGGCGTTCGTCGTCGGGGGCGTTTTTACGCTGTCGGCGTTCGTCGAACTCCTCCGTGACCCGTTCTATTTCGGCGAGCTCGCCCGACTCTTCGCCGGCGAATCCCCGATCGCGGTCGGCCGGGATCTCCTCTCTGCCGATCGCCGGATCGGCGTCGTCGGGTTCACCGCGTATCAGGCGTTCCTCTCGACGCTTTTGAGCGTCGCACTCGGGCTGCCAGCCGCGTATCTGCTCGCCCGGTTCGAGTTCTACGGCCGACGGACGCTCAGATCGTTGACGATCCTCCCGTTCGTCGTCCCCTCGATCATGGTCGCCGTCGGGTTCGCGGCCACTTTCGGCAGCAACGGGACGGTGAACGCCGTCCTCGGGGTGTTCGGCCTCCCGCCCGTCGAGTTGATGTTCACCCTCGAGATCATTCTCATCGCCCACGCGTTCTACAACGCGCCGCTCGTGGCGCGGGTGACGACCGCCGCCTGGGAGTCGGTCGACGCCAGCGCCGTCGAGACGGCACGGAGCCTCGGCGCGGGGCCGTTTCGGGCTTTCCGCGACGTCGTCGCCCCACAGCTGTATCCGGCCGTTCTGATGGGCGCGACGCTCACGTTCGTGTTCACCTTCGGGACGTTTCCGATCGTGCTCGCGCTCGGTGGGTTCCAGCTCGCGACCGTCGAGGTGTTCGTCTACCGGCTGATCCGGGATCTCAACTACGCCGAGGCGGCTGCGCTCGCCATCATCGAGCTGGTCATCACGCTCGGAATCCTCTACGGCTATCTCCGGTACGAGGCCGGTCACGCGGTGCGTTCGCGCGGCCGCCGACCGCTTCCGCGGAAGCCGCTCGTTCCGGCGTCGGTTTCCGTCCGGGAGGCGATCCCCCGGATCGGGATCGGGTTCTACGCTGTCATCGCGCTTTTCGTCTTCGTCGCTCCGATCGCGAGCATGATCTACGCCAGTGTCGCCGGACCGAACGGACTCACGCTGGATCACTACCGGTTCCTCCTGGAACGGCAGGCGACCGGGGCGGCCTTTCAGGTCCAGCCCTTCGAGGCGGTCCGGAACTCCGTGCTTTTCGCCGTCGCGGCGCTCGGTATCGCCCTGCCGATGGGTGTCGTCGTCGCGACGCTGACGACGCGACGGTACCGCGGCCGGAAGCTCGTCGATATCGTCGCGATGGCGCCGCTGGCGGTGTCGGGGATCATCGTCGGGCTGGGGCTGCTCCGCGGCGTCGTCTTCGGCGTCGAGATCGCCGGCTGGCGGATCGCCGCCAGCGGGACGGTGGCGATAATCGCCGCCCACGCCGTCGCCTGTTACCCGTTCGTCGTCCGGACCGTCGCACCGGGACTGGAGGGGTTAGATCCAGCGTTGGTCGAGTCCGCCCGCGCGCTCGGGGCGGCTCGGACCCGGGCGCTCGTGGATATCGAGATCCCGCTCGTGTGGCCGGGGGTCGTCGCCGGGGCGGCGTTCGCCTTCGCGATCTCGATGGGTGAGTTCTCCTCGACGATCGTCCTCGCGTCGGGGACCGACCAGTTCACGATGCCGATCGCGATCGAACGGTTCATCGGTCGGCGGCTCGGACCGGCGGCCGCAATGGGAGTCGTTTTGCTCGCGGTAACGAGCGTCAGTTTCGTCGCCATCGACCGGCTCGGGGGTGAGAGCTTTGGGATCTGAGTTCGGCGACGCGCCGCCGGCGATCGAACTCGACGGCGCGACGCGGCGGTACGGTCCGACGACGGCCGTCGATGACGTCTCGCTGTCGGTCCGCGACGGGGAGTTTTTCACGCTCGTCGGGCCCTCCGGCTGCGGGAAGACGACGACGCTCCGGCTCATCGCCGGGTTCGAGACCCCCACGGAAGGGACGGTCCGGTTCGGCGGCGAGGACGTCAGCGGGACCGCGCCGGAGGACAGAGACGTCGGCGTCGTCTTCCAGAACTACGCGCTGTTCCCGCACATGGACGTCGGCGAGAACATCGCCTACGGACTCAACTTCGCCGATCCGCCCGGCGGCGTCTCCCGCGGAGAGCGGGTCGACGAACTCCTCGGACTCGTCGATCTCGAGGGTATGGCCGATCGCGATCCGACCGAACTCTCCGGCGGCCAACAACAGCGGGTCTCGCTGGCCCGCGCGCTGGCCCCGGACCCCGATATCCTGCTTCTCGACGAGCCGATGAGCGCGCTCGACGCCCGGCTCAGAGAGCGACTTCGACGGGAGATCCGATCGATACAGTCCGAACTCGGCGTGACGACCGTCTACGTCACACACGATCAGGCCGAGGCGCTCGCCGTCTCGGATCGGCTCGCCGTGTTGTCGGCGGGGCAACTGGAACAGGTCGGCGAGCCGCAGGCGCTCTATCGACGGCCACGGAGTCGGTTCGTAGCGAACTTCATCGGCGAGAACAACGTCTTCGACGGCACGGTCGTCGGACGCTCGGACGGACCGAAGGGTACCGAAACGCCCGTTCGGGTCCGAGATCGAACGTTCCAGATCGACGGAGGAGAGGATCCCGAGGGCGACGTGACCTTCTGTGTCCGTCCGGGAGCGTTCAAGCCCGGGAAAGACCGGAACCGGATCACCGCCCGCGTGATCGACAGCGAGTTCCTCGGAGAGACGACCCGTGTTCGACTGGCCTGGGGGGACAGGCGACTCGTCGTCTCGCTTCCGACCCCTCCGGAGAGCGAGACGTTGACCGTCGGGTTCAACCCGGTGGACGCCTGGGTGCTCGGTTAGGTGGCGAGTCGTTCACTCGCCCCAGAACTGCTCTAGGGCGTAGCCGAACATGTCGGTCCCGACCGGACGGAACTCCTCGCGCTCGGCCTCGCCGAGCAGTTCCCGGACGCTGTCCCACGACTCCTTCGCGTAGCGTTCGTCACAGAGCACGCGGACGCCGCGCTCGTCGGGACCGCGAATGACACGGCCGATCGCCTGCCTGGCTTTCCGGACCGCCGGCACCGCGAGCGCATATTTGAACCCATCGCCGAAGGCCCGGTCGTAGGCGGTTCTGACGGCCCGAGTTCGGGGACTCGAAGTGTTGATGATCGGGACGCCACAGACGATCGCGGCGGCGAGTCGATCGCCCCGGTAGTCGACGCCCTCCGTGAGCGTCCCCCGGAGACTCGTCACCAGTACCTTCGGCTCGCCGGCGAAAAAGTCCCGCTTCAATCGCTCGGTCGCGACGTCGTCGGTCGATTCGTCGAGCAACACCGGTTTGTCGACGTCCTCCAGCACCGAAGCGGCCCACTCGGCCTCTCGATACGAGGGCACACAGACCAACACGTTACCGGAAGCGTCGGCGACCTGCCGGATCGCGCGGGCGTACGCTCGGCGAGTCGGCGTCGTGTCGTCGGGGGCGCCCCGGTTGTCGTAGGTGAACTTCGGCGCCGAGACGGCGAAGGAGGCGCGGTTCTCGTCGGGAAACTCGAGCCCGTAGGTCCGCTCGACGACCGGGCGGTCGGCTTCGGACTCGAGGTGTTCGAGCCCGGTCACCTCCGCGAACACGTCGAGCGGTTCCAGGGTCGCGCTCATGAGCACGCCGCCGCCGAATTCGTCGAGTCTGTCGCCGATCGCGTCCGCGGGCAGGCAGTTGTGGAGGCTGTAACTCGCCGTGTAGGCCCGTTTCCACGTCTCGTCCGGGTGGATGTCGTCCCACGTCCGCTCGAGTTCGATCTCGCGGAAGAAGTCGGTGTGATCGGCCCGATGCCACAGCGCGAGCGTCCGCCCGACCGGGGGTGCGGCGCGGCGTTTCTCCGTCTGCTCGAGCGTATCCAGAACCCGGGCGGCGACGGCACAGACGCTCTCGGCGCGCGTCCACACCCGGCCGTCGAACCCCCGGCTTTCGGCCCACCGCGTCAGATCGTCCATGGCGGGCGTTTCGGGCTCCCGGAGCGGGATCTCGTCGTCGTCGAGATCCGGGAGGTCGCTCCGCCAGTTCGGGACGGTCTCGTCGAGATACCCCGTCACACGCTCGTCGAGGCGATCGCCGAGCGCGGACAGGAACCGTCGCGTGTCGCGGAGTTCGCCCAGCGTGACGTCCGTCGCGTTCAACTCTTCGCGGACCGCAGCCGCGTCGTCCCTCGCGCTCGAGCCGTGACGTGCGTCCGTGCCCGCCTCCTCGACGGCGGCCAGCGGTTCGATGACTCGCGACAGTTCGCGTTCCGCGTCCGCGATCGCCCGATCGGAGACGCCGTCGCCGACGAGATCCCGAACGCGGGGTTCAAGCATGTGCGCCTCGTCGCAGACGAGAAACGTTTCCTCGTCGATGAGCCCGCCGGTGAACGATTCGACCGTGGTCGGGTCGAAGGCGTGATAATAGTTACCGATGAGCACCTCGACGTGTCCCAGAAGGGCCCCCATCACCGAGTGCGGACAGCTTCCGTGGCCCGCCGAGAGACCGACGAGGTCCTCGGACTCGATCAACCCGAAATCGGAGAAATCGAACGGGACGGCCTCGACCGGATCGCCCTCTTCCGGCAGATCCTCGAGATATCCCGCATAGAACGGACAGTACTCGACGTTCCCCTCGCCGGCTTCGGGCATCTCCTTGGGGAACGGCGTCGGCTCGTCAGCGGCCTCGAGAAAGGACGCGGTACCGGCCGAATCGGCGAGCCCGACCTGCTGGCTTTTCGCCCGCGAGACGAGCGAGCCGGCGGTGGTCCCCTCGTCGACGAGTCCCCGCGTCCGCTCCCGGAGCCGTTCACAGCGCTCGTAGACGTTCGTGTCGTCTATGCCGCCGGCGTTCTCGAGGTTGTACGGGCAGACGTCCGCCTTGCCGACGAGCGTCATCGCCGAGATGGAGCTATAATCGTCCGGCAGGTTCGCGTTGATGGTCCGGAGGTCGGCCTCGAACTGCCGGAGCTGCTGTTTGACGCTCGTGAGAACGAAGACGCGTTCGAACGACGAGTCGGGATCGCGAACCGACTCGATACCGGCGGTGAGCGCGAGCATCGTCTTTCCGGTCCCACAGGCACCCTCCAGGGCGAGGAACCCCGACTCTCTGGCCGTCTCGATCGCGGTCTCGATCCCGTCGACTTGGTCGTCGTAGGGCTCGTCGTGGCCGAAGATATCCAGCCAGTCGGGCGCGGTGGACACGAACGGAACTGATTCGTCATCACGTAAAGACGTATCGACGGCCGATGGGGCTCCGAAACCGATATACGCGAAAGCGGCGCACTCGAAGTAGGTTCCGCCGACGAACCGGGTGTCGTCACAGCGATGATCAACGGGCTGATCGACCGATATCGAAACGTGCTTCTCGTCGTCTGTGCCGCCGGGGTCGGGATAGCCGTCCCCGCCCTCGGGGTGTATCTGGAGCCGCTGGTGACACCGTTCGTGATCTTCCTGGTTTTCAGTTCGCTTCGGGGGCTGCGTCCCTCGGCGGTCGATCTGTCGTCGTACGCGTTTCTGCTCGGCCTCTCGCTCGGCCTCTCCTATGCCGTGTTTCCGATCGGCGGGATCGCACTCGCCGAGTTCGTTCTCGATGGCGGCGGTGTCCTCGGGTTCGCGATCGCGCTGTCGGTCCCGACGACGGCGGGCAGCGCGATCATCTGGACACGGCTGGCCGGCGGGGACGTGCAGTTAGCGACGGTCGTCTCGATCGGCTCGCTGCTCGTCGCGCCGCTGGCGACGCCGCTCGTGTTGACGGGACTCGTCGGGGCAGATCTGGGCGTTCCGATCCGGTCGATTCTCCTCGACTTGGCGATCATCGTCGGCGGCGGGACGATCCTCGCCGTCGCGGTCCCGTCCGGAACGATCTCGCACCGAACGGTCGATCGCGGCGCGACGCTCGCCATTCTGCTTTTGATCTACACGAGCGTCGCCGGCGTGGAAACGGCTCCGATCGCCCGGGGACATCTCCTCGCTGTCGTCGGGCTCTCCGTCGTCCTCGTCGGCTTCGCTCTCGTAGAGTTCGAAGTCGCCGACATCCTCG
>CAZWZX010000061.1:0-12375 GCA_964638655.1 uncultured Natronomonas sp. | reverse complement strand
CAACGGGAACAAAGACAGCGTCATGTACATCTCGCCGAAGAGTTCCAGCGTCTCGAGGACGGTCTCCTGTTCCTGTTTGGAGGTCCGCATCTGCTTTTCCTTCTGGTCCTCGAGGAACCGCTCCATGTCGCCCCCGGAGTTGATGATCGAGAGCATGTCGGTGAGAAACTGGCTGAGTTCTTCGGAGGGGGTCTGCATCGCCTGGTTTCTGATCGCGGTCCGGTAGTCGGTATCGAAATACTCCGTCTCGAGGACGATCGACTGGAACTCCCTTGCGACCTCGCCGTAGGTGTCGTCGGCCTTCGCCATGGCCTCAAGGATCTCGAGTTGGTTCAGCCCACCGACGGACAGCGCGTACATGAACGACACCGAGTCCGAAAGCAGGACGTTGATCTCCCGCTTGCGGGCGTCGGCGTCCAGATACGGCTTCGCCACCATACCGCCGAAGCCACTCGCGAAGCCGATCGAGCCGAAGAAAAGCCCCGAGAGGAAGATCAAAAACGGGAGCTTCAGCGCGTTGACCGTCGACAGATACGGCTCGGGGAGCGGCAACCCGAGCAGAATCGGCGGGTCAGTGACGACGAAGGTGACGAGCGCCCAACCGAGAAGCGTTCCGAGGACCCACAGCAGGGCCCCGACGAACACGCCGAGTGCGAGCGCCTTCGAGAGGTACAGCTCGACCGTCTGGGGGATCCGGGCCTCCGCCAGTTTCCGTTCGAGATTGCCGACGAAGTCGCTGTCATCGTCGAAGAGCCACCGGTACAGCGGGTAAAACGCGTCCGCGAGAGCGTCCATGCCGGATCTCGTCGGGGGCGTTCGGACACTCATGACTTCTCGTCGTCTGTGGAGTCGAACGGCACGGAGTCGGAGTTTCCGTCGGTGTCTCCGGGGGTCGATCCAGACGTATCGCTCCCGGAGTCGTCCGCGCTCTCGTTCGAACCGAGATCCCCGAGGTCCGGGATATCGTCGTCGTCCGTTCCATCGAACGCGGAGACGTCGGGGCCGCCGTCCGGTGTCGCCGTTTCGTCCGCCGAGGCCGGTTCCGCGTCGAGATCGATCCCGAAACCGGCCGAGTCCGCGTCCGATTCTCGTTCGGGTTGGGGTCCGAAGACGTCGATGTCGTCGTCGGATCCGATATCGAGCGCGTCGACGATATCGGCCTCCGACTCTCGACCGCGGTACTCATCGAGTAGCGGTTCGGCCTTCTCGAGGATCTCCGCTGTCTTTTCGAGCATCTCTTCGCTCGGGTCGGGTCGCGGAACCATCGCCTCCTTGTCGGGATCGATGTCGATCTCGACCGATTCCATCTCCCGGAGGTCCTCGAGTGAGCGTTCGAGATCGTCGGTCGCGATCAACGAGAGGATCGTCTCCTCGTCGTTGATGAACGCCTGCAGCGTCGCCGCGACCTGCGTGTAGGTGTTGAGCCCCTCGTGGATGAGATACGCGAGGACGAGTTCCCGCGTGAATATCTCCTCGTCGAGCCGGTCGCGGGACCACCCCCGATCGAACGCGATGCTGTCGAGCGTGTTCGAATCGCCCATCCGGAGGAACCGATCGGTTTCGGCCTGCCACTGGAAGACGTCCTGGACGTTGATCTCGTCGTTCTCGGGGTCGTAGTGGTTGATCTCGGTGATCGACTTGTTCCGCCTGACCTTCCGGTCCCTTATCCGGGTCTGGGTCTGGATCGAGACGAGATCCAGCGCCGTGAACATCGTCTTCGAGACGCTGATCGGCTCGGTCGTGAACCGCTTTATGACTTCGCCGACGGAGTCGGCGTGAAACGTCGTCAGCGTCGTGTGGCCGGTCGACATGACCTGAAACAGCGTCCGGCCCTCCTCGCCGCGGATCTCGCCCATGACGATGTACTCCGGGCGCTGTCGGAGCGCGGCCTCCAGCAGATCGAACTCGTCGACGTCGCCTTTGTCCCCGTCGCTGAACGACGGTCGGGTGACGCTCGCGATCCAGTTCCGCTGCGGGAGTTCGACTTCGCGGGTGTCCTCGATCGAGACGATCTTGGCCTTGCTCGGGATGAAAAGCGAAACCGCGTTGAGCGAGGTCGTCTTCCCCGAAGCGGTCCCGCCGGCGAAGACGAGCGATTTCTGGTTCTCGATCGAGAGCCACAAAAAGGCCATCTCCTCCAAGGAGAACGTCTTCCAGTTGATCAGATCGATCGGGGTGTGTGGGACGTCCTTGAACTGTCGGATCGTGTAGTTGGTCCCGTGATCGGAGACCTCCCGACCGAGCGTCAACTGGGCCCGCGAGCCGTCGGGCAGCGTCGCGTCGACCTGCGGGCTCCGTTTCGAGATCCCCTTGCCGGACCGCTGGGCGAGTTTGACGACGAACTCGTCGAGTTCCTGCTCGCCGTGATAGACGTTGGAGATGATCTGTTCGTACTCGGAGTGATAGACGAACACGGGCGAGTTGTACCCGTCACAGGAGATGTCCTCGACGTTGATGTCGTGTTTGATCCCGTCGATGCGCTCGAAGCCGATGAAGTCGCGTTTGAGAAGGTACAGGAGCTTCTCGATCTGGTGTTCGGTCAGCGTCTTCGACCCCTCCTCCAGGACGGCTGGTTCGGGACGGGCGGCGATCCCCTGCAGTTCCCTGGGTCCTTCCTCCCCTTCGTCGGTTTCGACGGTCCCGAATCCGATCCGTTCTCGAAGCGAGTCGAGAAGTCCGCCCTCGCCGGGCCGTGCGCCCTCGGCGTAGAGGTCGTACCGTTCGAGCAGGTCGTGCGTCTCCGTCTCGATCACGTTCGTCCGGGCGTCCTCGCCGTCCTGCATGACGATCTCGTCGTCGGAGTATTTGATCGCCGTCTTCAGCTTTCCGACGAGAAACTCACGCAGTTCGGCCTCGAGCGGGGTGAGATGCGGTTGGATCAGGTAATACTTCTTTTCGTTCTCCTTCTCGGAGTGAAAGATGACGACGAAGGCGTACGGTTTGTTCACCCAGTAGCGATCGACCTCCCGGAAGTGGCTCTTTTTTTCCTGCGGAACCGCCCGTTCGAGATCGTACCGGGTGACGACGGTCGTCGTACCGTCGTCGTTGGAGAAGAACTCGTCCTCGTCGAGGTCGGGATCGACGCGGACGGTCCGCTCCTCGAAGACGTCGGAGAGGGCGTCGACGGCGTCGTCCCCGCCGCCCAGTCGCGTCTCGATCTCCGCCGGTGGGAACCCCAGATACGTTTCCGGGTCGAACTCCTCGTCCTCGGGCGCGTTGCCGTCCTCGTCGTAGTAATACTCCCGCTTGAAATCGTCCCAACCGTACCGTCCTGCGGCGACCGGTGGTTCCTCTTCTGCCGGTCCGTCTTCCATCTCGTCGTTCGAATCCCCGTCAATCGTCTCCCCTTCCGGCGGCTCCGACGCTGGCGTCGTCTCGAAGCCGCCATCGTCGGAGTCACCGGTCGACATAGCCTGTTGTATGCACCTACTCTGAAAAAGGTTGCCGCAGAAATCGAACGCTGAAACCGACGGAAATCTCCGGCTTTGTCACTCGATCCGGGAACGTCAGGAGACGAACCGCTCGAGACGGTCCATCGCCTCCTTGAGTTCCCCGAGGCCGGTCGCGTATGACGCCCGGAGGTGACCGCTTCCGCCGGCACCGAAGGCGTCGCCGGGAACCATCGCGACCGATTCGGCCTCCAGTAGCTCCTCGGCGAACTGTTCGGCGTCGTCGCCGGGGCATTCCGGAAAGACGTAGAACGCGCCGGTCGCCTCGAAGCATTCGATCCCCATCTCCGAGAACCGCGAGAGGACGAAGTTCCGGCGGCGATCGTACTGGGCACGCATCTCGATAACGTCCTGTCGGCAGTTCTCGAGCGCTTCGATGGCAGCGTACTGGGCCGTCGTCGGCGCCGAAAGCATCGTGTACTGGTGAATCCGGTTCATCGCGTCTATCGGCTCTTCGGGACCCAACGCGTAGCCGAGCCGGAGGCCGGTCATCGCGTAGGCCTTCGAGAAGCCGTTGAAGACGATCGTTCGCTCGCGCATGCCGTCGAGTTCGGCGATCGACGTGTGCTCCCCGTCGTAGGTGAGGTCGGCGTAGATCTCGTCGGCCAGCACCGCGATATCGTGTTCGCGACAGAACTCGGCGACCGCCGACAGTGCCGTCCCGTCCATCGTCGCTCCGGTCGGGTTGTTCGGGTAACAGTAAACCAGGAAATCGGCGTCCTCGGCGCCGGCTTCCGAGAGCACTTCCGGCGTGAGCCTGAACTCGTCTTCGGCCCGGGTCGGGACGTCGAGCACCTCGCCGCCGGCGAAGGTCACCCCCGGTGTGTAGGAGACGTAGCAGGGCTGAACGACGGCGACGGTGTCGCCGGGATCGACCAGCGCGCGGAAAGCGAGATCGATCGCCTCGCTCGCCCCGGCCGTGACGAGGATCTCCGTGTCGGGATCGTACTCGAGGTTCCACCGGCGGACGTCGTCGCCGATCGCCTCCCGGAGCTCCCGTTTCCCCCGGTTGGCGGTGTAGGAGGTCCGACCCAACTCGAGTGAGGTAATGGCGGCTTCGCGGGCGCTCCACGGCGCCGAGAAATCGGGTTCGCCGACGCCCAGAGAGATGACGTCGTCCATCTCCTCGGCGAGTTCGAAGAACCGTCGGATCCCCGAGGGCGGCACGTCTGCGACGCGGGCGGAGGGTTCGAACGTCATGGCGTGACAGAGAGCCGATCGTCGTCGTCACCGTCGTCGAAGCGGTGGCCGGCCTGCTTGTAGGTCTCCATGATGTAGTGGGTGACCGTCTGGGTGATCTCGGGCAGCGGGGCCACCTTGTCGCTTATAAACCGCGAGACCTCGCGCATGTTCTCGCCCTCGACCTCGAGCGCGAAGTCGTAATCGCCGGAGACGAGCCGGAGGCCCTGTACCTCACGGAAGCCCGCCAGCCGCTCGGCGACGTCCCGATAGCTGGTCTCGCGGTCGAGCGTGACGTTGAGTTCGACGTGGGCCCGGACGCGGTCGCTGCCGACGGCGTCCCAGTCGACGACGGCGGTGTATCCCTGAATGATGCCCGCCGCTTCGAGGTCCTCGATCGTCTCCTCGATCGTCGCCTCGGAAAGCCCGGTGAGACGTGCGAGATCCGCCGTCGAGTAACGGGCGTTCTCACACAGGACGTCCAACAGTTCGTCGGCGTGCTCCATACAGGAACGGACGGTAGCACGGACTAAAACGTTGCGAGCGGCGGCAATCGTGCACGCCCATTATATAATGGTCTTTAATTTAGATAGTAATATAAGGTCATGGGTTGGCATATTATCTCTCGATACTATTATTATCCGTAAGCACATCGGGGGAGATATGAAACAACAGGCGATGCGGGCCGCGATGGCGCTGTACGAGGACGGGACACTGGATCTGCACACGGCCGCGAGCCAGGCCGGCGTTTCCGCCGACCGTCTCCGACGCGCCGCCGACCGGATCGGCGCCACTCCACCGACGGCGTCGGCCGAAAACGAACGCGTCCGCGTCCGCGCCGACTGAAACCGTTTTTTTTTGAGCGCGGAACGATCCGTTCAGTCTTTCGTCGGTTGGACGCGCTCGAACAGCGCCCGATGAGGTGTCGCCAGTGGGCGGTGCGAACGCCGACACCGTCGGTCGAGAAACGGTCCGTTCGGTGCGGACGGGAACACCCAAGCCGATCGACTGAAAAGGGCGCGTATGAGCGCAGTCCGAAACATCGCACGGGGTGTCCGGTCGTTCACCAGCAACGCGTTCCTCGTCGACGGGGACAGAACCGTCCTCGTCGACGCCGGCAGCGACTTCGACGCGGTCGAACGGATCGAGAGCGCGACCGGATCGCTCGACGCGCTCGTGTTGACACACACTCACCCCGACCACGTCGGCAACGTCCCACAGGTCGTCGACGCCTTCGGAGTCGACGTGTGGGGTTTCGACCCCGATCACGGACTCGTCGACCACGGAATCGCCGACGGCGACCGGATCGAGATCGGCGATCACCCCTACAACACCCTTCATACGCCCGGTCACAAGAACGATCACGTCTGTCTGTACTCCGAGTCGGCGGGAACCCTCTTCGCCGGCGATCTCGTCTTCGAAAACGGCGGATTCGGCCGAACCGACCTCCCGGAGGGGGACCGGGAAACGCTGATACACAGCCTGGAGTATCTGCACTCGTCGGTCGGACCGTCGCTGTCCACGATGTACGTCGGCCACGGTCCGACCGTCGATTCGAACCCGAAACACCACATCGAGCTCGCCCTTCAGGCTGCCCGCTTTTGAGTCCTATCGGGCGTGCGGGCCGGCCATCGCCGCGATGTCCCTGATTGAGCCGGTCGCACACACGAAGCAGGGGGATTCATACGCCGAGTTGCCGAAACGTCCGGACACCCATGCGCTCGATCACGGTTCCCGAATACGGTGACGCCTCCGTCCTCGAATCGACCGAGTCGGACTGGCCCGAACCCGGCGAAGGCGAAGTCCTCATCGAGGTGAAAGCCGCCGGCGTCAACTTCGCCGACATCATGCAGCGCCGCGGCGACTACCATGGCGGTCCCGAACCGCCGTACACGCCCGGAATGGAGGTGGCCGGCATCGTTCGCGAGGCCGGCGACGGCGTCGGAAGGGAGACCGGCCAAAGCGTCGTCTCGCTCACCGATGGCGGTGGATACGCCGAGTACGCGGTCGTCGACGCTCGCGGGGTACTGGAAATCCCCGGTGATCTGAGCGTCGAGCGCGCCGCCGGCTTCCCGGTTCAGTGGCTGACGGCACACAACTGTCTGCACGAGTGGGGCGAGCTATCGGATGGAGAGACCGTTCTGATCCACGCCGCGGCGGGCGGTGTCGGGAGCGCTGCGGTGCAACTCGCTTCGGAAGCCGGGGCGACGGTGATCGGAACCGCCTCGAGTCCCGAAAAGCTCTCGTTCGCCGAGGGGCTCGGCGCCGACCACGGGATCGATTACACCGAGGACGATTTCGTCGCCCGGATCGAGGAGATAACCGACGGCGAGGGCGTCGATCTCGTTCTCGACGGCGTCGGCGGCGAGACGACCGACGAGAGTCTGGACGCGCTCGCCCCGTTCGGTCGGATGGTCTCCTACGGCGCCGCCTCCGGCGAACCGGGAAGACCGAACACCTCGGATCTCCTCTTCGGGAACAAACGCGTGATCGGCTATCATCTCGGACGGGCGATCGGCGCGGTGCCGACGAGGGTGATGGGTGCGGTTCCGGAGCTGACCGAACTGCTCGGGTCCGGAACACTCGAGGTGCAACTCGGCCGTCGTTTCGACCTCGCCGACGCCGCCGACGCTCATCGGTTCATCGAGAGCCGAAAATCGAGCGGCAAGGTCGTCTTGATCCCGTAGCGGGTCGGCCTCAGTTCAGCTTCCGAGCCCGACAGACGAACGTCTCGGTCCGCGATTCGGCGTGATCGACACGCAGCCCCGCGTCGCCGAGCGCCGAAACCGCGTGCCCGAGATCGTGTCTCTCGCCCGGCATCGACCCACCGACGCCGTCGCCGTGTCTGTCCCAGTCGACGAAGACGACACGGCCACCGGGCGCGAGGACGCGCTCGATCTCCGCCATCGCGTCCTCGCCGGAGAACTCGTGGTAGGTCATCGTACTGAAGACCCCATCCAGCGCTCCGTCCGCGAAGGGCATATCTGCGACCTCCGCGGTGACCGGCTGGACGTTCTCCGGGATCCCGTTTTCCTCGTAGAGATCGTGCATCTCCGTCTGGACGTCGACGGCGTGAACCAGCCGGACCCGTTCGGCGATCGGATCGGTGTAGAACCCGGTGCCGCTCCCCAGATCGGCCATCTCGTCGTCCGGTTTTGGCGAGAGAAGCGAGATCAACTCCTCGGTCGAGCACCACCGATAGCGGCTCTCGTCGTCGAGTTTCTCCGCACGCTCCGGGTCGAATGTGTGAAAGCCCATATACGGTACACAACCACCACGGTAATAACGGTGGCTGGTTCCGTCGACGTCCCGCCGAGAATACCTGACGTGGCCCCGGGCCTACCACGGCCGGTCGATCCGATCGCGCCGCCCGTCCAGAACGCCGAAACGCTCGCCGCGTTGCTCCTCGAGCAACCGGAGCAGCCGCTCGGCCCACCGGAGCTTCTTCGCCTTCTCGGCCGTGACCGTCGGATCGTCGAACGACCAGCCGGGGAACACGAGCCGATCGGCGCCACAGCGATCCGCCAGAAACGCCGCCCGGTCGCCGTCGGTGAAGCCACCGAGGTTGACGACCGGCGGCGCCGGCTCGGCCTGCGTGGTTGGCAGTACCGAGTCGATCTCGAACGTCGGGACGTATCGTTCGAGCGCTCCGAGGTTATCGCCGTGGGCGTGTACCGCGATCGGAACGTCACGTTTCGACAGTTTTCGAGCTGTTTCGGGCGTTTTGTCCAGGTCGGTGACCATACAGTCGACCCCGATCTTTGCCTCGAGACAGATCGCGGCGGCGTTCGAAGCCGCGACGACGCGATCGGCGCGACGGGCGAGATCGAGCTCGTCCGCAAGCGTCGGGGCTGCGCCACAGATCGCAACCGTCCCCTCGAGCACGACGTCGCCGGGGGCCAGCGGGTCGGAGTCGGAAACGAGCGCAGCCAGCCGATCGCGGGCTCTCTCGTCACCCGTCCGATCGTAGCCGAAGTCGGACAGAATCCTCTCGTAGATCGGGTTCCATTCTCTGTACAGCATACCCACTATCCGGTATAAAGACTGGACCCGAAGCGCACCAAGGTACCCCTACCCAGATGTGCCCTCCGGGCTTCCAGTCGGTCATACCTCGGCCTCTGGCATAAGCTTTCTTGTACCGTAAGCCGAGCGTAAGTCACGCGTCAGACTCTCCGAACGCCGCACAGAGGTCCGCTACCGCGTCGTTTAAATCCCCGAGGTCGGAGCCCATCGACGCCGAGAGGGTCTCGAACTGAGAGACCGTCCCGACCACAACGATGCCATCCCCGCGATAGACGTCGAGACCGGCGGCTTCGGCCGCCGATTCGATCTGCGGGGCCCGTTCCTCTGTTGGGTGTAACTCGACAGCGTGAGCCACAACCGCGGGATCGGCCGCTTCGATAGAGAGCCGATCGAGGTGGCGAGCGAACTCCCCGTCGGTCGTCACGTCGAGTTGCTCGAGTCCGTCGGTTCGAAACCGGTCCCTCGTGAACTCGTGCCCGACGAGCGCCGCATCGCGCGTCTCGGCGACGTCGTGGGTCCGCACGACGTGTGCGCCGCGTTCGACCGCCATCGAGGTCGCGGCCAGCGAAACCGAAAGCGCGCCCTCGGTGTCTCTGTCGGCTATCTCCCGGAGGAAGTTCTTCCGGTTGATCGAGACCAAGATCGGACGACCGTAACCGCGGAACTCCCGGAGTCGGTCGAACGTCTCCCTGTCGTCGTCGGTCGTCTTGTCTTCGGACCACCCGCCGAAGGCCGGATCGACGATCGTCTTCTCGGTGAACCCGTTCAATTCGAGCGCCTCGTAGATGTCGTCGACGTCCTCGATCGCACCGGGGCGCTCTATGTCGGGCGGGGACGCCATCTTCGAGACGGCGACGTCGTAGTCGGCACACACCGCCGGCATCTCCGGGTCGGCGAACCCACAGATGTCGTTGACCATCTCGAAGCCGGCCTCGAGGGCGGCTTCGGCGACTTCGTGATACCGGGTTTCGATCGACCAGACCGCGTCGCCGGAGGTCGATTCGAGCGTCTCTACTGCTGTCTCGAGACGATCGAGTTCCCCCTCTGCCGAGAGAACCTCGAACTTCTTGTTCGCCGATTCCAGTCCGACGTCGACGATGTCGGCCCCCTCGTCGATCAGTCGCTCGTCGACGTATGCGGCCGCCTCGCCCGGGTCGTCGAAAACGCTCGGGTCGTACGGGGACTCCTTCGAGACGTTCAGTACGCCCATGATCCGCGGCGGATGCTCGTCGCCGATCTTCAGGCCGGCGGCGTCTACCGTTCGCATACACGCGGTTCGGGCGCTCGGCCGTAAAACCGATCGGTACCGGAACCTCCCGAAAGCGGACGGACGCGTTTATACACGTCCGCCCCGAACCGACCGGAAATGCCGAACATCGCAGTCGCGGTCGTCGGCGCCGAGACACCGGGAAACGTCGGCACGATCGCGCGTTCGATGAAGAACTTCGGGCTCTCGGAGCTGTATCTCGTCGATCCGCCGGAACTCGATCCCGAGGGGGACGCCTACGGCTTCGCCGGTCACGCCCGCGAGGACGTGCTGCCGAACGCGGAGACCGTCGAGTTCGATTTCCTGGTCGAGAACTTTTATACCGTGGCCTGCACGGCGACGACGAACCAGGACGCGACCAAACACGTCCGGTACCCGTTCGTCGAGCCGGCCGATCTGGCCGACGAGCTCGAAGACGTAGCGGCCGACGTCTGTCTCGTCTTCGGCCGCGAGCGCGTCGGCCTGACGAACGAGGAGCTCGCCGAGTTGGATCGGATCTGTTCGATCCCCGCCAGCGGCGAGTATCCGGTGTTGAACCTCGGACAGGCGGCGACGATCGTCCTCTACGAACTCCGGGGACTGACCGTCGAGGGGACACAGCATCCCGAAAAGTCACACGAACGCGCCGCCGAGCACGAAATCGAGGGACTCCACGCGACGTTCTCGGAGTACCTCCACGACATCGGCCACCCCGAGGAGAAGATCGAAAAGACCGAGCGGCTGTTCCGGCGGCTGGTCGGTCGGGCCCATCCGACCGGCAGGGAAGCCCGAACGATGCGGGGCGTGCTCCGTCGCGGAGCGATGCGAGCGAGTGGGAAGATCCCGAGGGACGCGGACGGACCGGGCGAAGGCGACGAGAAGGATCGGACGGGGGGATCGAAGGAGAACCACAACCTGCCCGATCGGTCGTGACCGGTGTCGGCTACGCCTACCGAAGGGTGGTTTTTCAATGGTGAGCCCCCGACACTCACACACTGATGAGTGAAACGAACGGAAACACACGACCGGTCACGCTCGTCACCGGGGCGAGTTCGGGTATCGGGGCGGCGACCGCACGGCAACTCGCTCACGAGGGCAGCGACCTCGCGCTCGCGGCCCGCCGTTCGGATCGGCTCGAAGACGTCGCGGCCGACTGTCGAGACGAGGGCGTCGAAGCCGCCGTCGTGCCGACGGACGTCACCGAGCACGCGGCCGTCGACGCGCTCGTCGAAGCGACGCTGGAGCGGTTCGGGCGCCTCGATGCGGTCGTAGTCAACGCCGGCACCGGCGAGGGAAACGACCAACGGATAGAGGAGTTACCGCTCGAGCAGTTCGAGACGGTGACTGCCACGAACGTCCACGGCGCCTTTTACACCACGAGAGCAGCACTCCCGGCGCTTCGGGAACACGGCGGCACGCTCGTGTTCGTCGGCAGCTACAAAGGCCGGTATCCGAGCGCCTCGACGCCGGTGTACGCCGCTTCGAAGTGGTGGCTCCGCGGGTTCGCCAAAAGCGTCGCCGGGCAGGTCGGCCCCGACGGCGTCGGGGTGAGTGTCGTCAACCCGACCGGCGTTCGGACCGAGTTCGGGTCGCGGTTTCGAGCCGAAACGAACAACGAGGCGCTCGATCCGGAAACGACCGTCAGCGCCGAGGACGTGGCCGAGGCGATCACCTACGCGATCGGTCGGGACGGCCCCGAGGTCGCCGCGGAGATCGATCTCTTCCGGCAGGACATCTACGAACGCTTTTGATCGGTTCTGGGGGCCTCGACAGCCGTGTCACCGCATCCGTGATTCTTTGGAGCCATCCCTGCCCAGTTCCACCCGGCGCTCGTCCGCCGTTCACCTTCGCTTACCGATCTCCTCGCGCAGCAGCTCCGAGACGACCTCGCCGTCGGCCTTTCCGCGGAGCGCCCCCATACACTCGCCCATCAGCCCCGAAAAGGCACCCATCCCCTCGTTTTGCACCTGCGTTTCGTTCCGCTCGATGACCTCGACGACGGTTTCCCTGACGGCCTCCCGATCGACGCCGGAGAGCCCCGCCTCCTCGATCGCTTCTTCGGCCGAAAGCGACGGATCGGCGGCGAGTTCGGTCAGGACGGGGGCGATCCCCTCCTTTGCGAGGTCGCCGGCTTCGACCAACTCTAACACCGCGAGGACCGCCTCGTCGGAGATGTTTTCGACGGCGACGCCGTCGCGCCGAAGCTCGGTCAGCGTCGACTCGAGGGTGCTTGCGGCCGTCGTCGGATCGACGCCGCGGTCGAGGGCCTCCTCGAAGACGGGCATATGCCGGCCGTAGGCGACCTGCTCTGCGAGGCCCGCGTCGAGTCCGAACTCGCGTTGATACCGCTCGACCCGTTCGGTAAGCAACTCCGGCGTGTCGATCTCGGAGAGATCGGGCTCGACCGGCGGGACGTCCGTTTCGGGGTACATCCGGGCCGCGCCGGGGAGCGGCCGGAGATACTCGGAGGTCCCGTCC
>CAZWZX010000060.1:0-12382 GCA_964638655.1 uncultured Natronomonas sp. | reverse complement strand
AGGAGGCCTCCCGCTACGGCGTCTGTGACACCAACGACTACGGCGAGATCGTCGAGGTGATCGAAAAGCCCGACGATCCGCCGACGAACCTCGTCATGACCGGCTTTTATACGTTCACGCCGGCGATCTTCCACGCCTGTCATCTCGTCCAGCCCTCCGATCGCGGCGAGTACGAGCTCTCGGACGCGATCGATCTCCTCTTACAGTCCGGCCGGACGATCGACGCCATCCGGATGGACGGCTGGCGGATCGACGTCGGCTATCCGGAGGACCGCGAGGAGGCCGAACGCCGGTTGCAGGGCGGCGCCCCCGAGGCCGACGCCGAGACGACGGCGGTCTCCGAGTGATCGGCCCGGCGCTGTTTTCCTAGCGACCCGACCGAGAGCCGTGGCCTCTCGAACGGCTTAATTCCGTCGGCGGCCAAACACGGACAGTGATCGAACGAACGGGCGCCCACACGACGGCACGGATCCTGACGGACGACCCCGACCTCGTCGAGGACAACGTCCTCGAACAGCTCGAGGAACTCGTCGACCATCCGGCGTTCACCGAGCCGATCCGGATGATGCCAGACGCCCACGTCGGCGCGGACGCGCCGGTCGGGTTCACCATGCCGCTCGGCGAACGGATCGTCCCGACGGTCGTCGGCGTCGACGTCGGCTGTGGCATGGCGACCTTCGAACTCGGCGACGAACTGCCGCTTGCGGACGCCGAACGCGAACGCGCCGTCCGCGAGGCCGTCCCGATGGGGCGGGCGGTCCACGAGTACGACGACGCACCGCATCTGATCGAGGAGTTCCCCTTCGAGCGTGCGAACGACGTCTTCGAGCGCTTCGAGGGCGCCTACAGGGAGCGCTTCGGCGAACGGATCGATCCCCTCGGGTTCCGCTTCGAGGGCTACGACGGCGAGTACTTCAAACGGCTGTGTGAACGCGTTCTCTCGGACCGACGCCAGAGCATCGGCCACGTGATCAAGAGTGCGGGCACGCTCGGCGGCGGCAACCACTTCATCGAGTTCGCCCGCTCGCGCGAGACGGGCCGATACTGGCTCGTCGTCCACAGCGGATCGCGGTATCTCGGGCACGCCGTCTCGGAGTTCTGGCAGGAGCGGGCCGAGCAGTACCGGTCGGCAGACGCGATCCGCGAGGCCATCGACGAACGCGACGCGCCGTACCTGAAGTTCGACCCCGACGCCGTCAGCGACGGCGAACTCCACACCTGGGTGACCGGCGGGATGGGCGAATCCCACCTCCGAAAGGCGAAGATCCGCGAGGAGTTCGAGGGGGGTGAGATCGAGGCAACCTTCGATCGGCTCGGCGACCTGCAGGTCCGGACGGATCGGAACGACGACCTCGCGTACCTCGAGGGGAGGGAGGCACACGGTTACTACGTCGACATGCTGTTCGCCCAGCAGTACGCCCGCTGGAACCGACAGCTGATCGGCGAGGCGGTCTGTTCGGCCCTCGGTGTCGACCCGACCGACCGGTTCCAGTCGATCCACAACTACATCGATTTCCGGGATCTGACCGTCCGGAAGGGCGCGACGCCGGCCCGCGAGGGCCAGCGGATCGTCGTTCCGCTGAACATGGCCGAGGGGTCGATCCTCGCCAGGGGAACGGGCAACGACGAGTACAACCGGAGCGCCCCACACGGCGCCGGCCGTCGGATGAGCCGAAGCGAGGCCTTCGAGACGGTCGAACTCGGGGCCTTCGAGGACGCGATGGCGGGCGTCTATTCGGAGTCGGTCGTCGATGCCGTCCGCGACGAGGCGCCGATGGTGTACAAACCGGGCGAGGCGATCGCCGACGCGCTCGAACCGACGGCGACGATCACCGATCAGCTCGACGTCGTCCACAACATCAAGAGCACGGAGTGAGCGATGGATCGAAACGAAATCCGGCGGGCGTGGGACGAGGTCGCCGAAACATACGCAAAGCGCCGGGATCCGGACGGATCCGACGCGGCTCTCATCGATGACCTTCTCGGCACGATCCCTCCGGACCCGACCGTTCTCGACGTCGGCTGTGGAGACGGTGCCCGAACGCTCGCGAACCTCCCGGTCGACAGCGTCGGAGTCGACGTCTCCCGGGCCGGTCTCGAACTCGCGAAAGCACGGGTGAGTGGAGCCCGGCTCGTTCAGGCCGAGATGTCACAGCTCCCGTTCGCGGACGGCTGTTTCGACGCGATCACGGCCTACCATGCGGTCTTTCACGTCCCGAGGGAGCGCCAGCCGACCGTCTACGGTGAGTTCGCCCGGGTGTTGCGGTCCGACGGTCGGCTGCTGATGACGCTGCCGGGCGGTCGCTTCGAGACCGTTCGGAACGGATGGATGGGCGGTCGGATGTTCTTTTCCGCCCCCGGCCGGGACCGAACCCTCTCCGAGCTCCGCGCCGCCGGCTTCGTCGACCTCCACACCGAGACCGCGACCGACCCGCTCGGAAGCAGCACCGAGTTCGTCCTCGCGAGCACCGACTGATCGGCGCTATCGATCGAGGGCCGTTTCGATGCCGTGTTGCTCCGGAGGATGGAGTGAGAGATCGCCCTAAACACAAGGGGGTTGCACCCAACGCGGCGACGCTTTCCGTGCGAGTGGCTGGTTTTTTCAGCGCTGCTCCCCGGAAAACAGCGCTTCGACGATCTGCGCTTGGGCCTTTCGGAGATGACCGTGAAGCGTGGACGGAGCGATGTCTTGGGACTCCGCGACCTCCTCGGCGGTCGCCTCCCGTGGCCACTCGAAGTACCCGGCGCGATGTGCCGCTTCGACGACCTCCCGTTGGCGGTCCGTCAGCGTCTCGAAGACCCCCGGTAACTCGGCTGCCGAATCGGTCGGCTGCTCGTGTGTGGTTTCGCTCACGAGAGACGCGTCCGGGAACGCCGACCCGATCCACCCTTCGAACTCGGTGCGCTGATCGGGCGTGATCGAAACCTGGTAGTGTGCGGCCCCGTCGGCTGCCATCGCCGAGTGGAGCTGGTCGCTGTTCCTATCGAACGCTCCGAGGAGCGTTCGGTCGGGAACCGTCCATTCGAGCAGGCCGCGGTCCCTCCCGGACCGGATCGGTCGAACGTCCCCTATCTCCGCCTCCGACGTCGCAGCCATAACCTCCTCGGTGCTCGCACCGTCGGCCCGAATGTAGGCTACGGCGTCGGTTTCGGCTGCCGGCACGAATCCGACGAGATCGAGTGAACACCCCGCCCGCTGGCTCACTGCCGCGAGTGCCGAATCACCGGGACCGCTCTCGAAGTTCATCTCCAGTGTCGGCTCCGTCGTGAGTAGCGCTCGGTGCTCGACAGCCGTGATGCCGTGCCCGATCAACTCCCCCAGCTCCGAGAGGATGTCGAATTCCGACTCGGTAACGTTCGTGCGATCGGTGTACACGCCGAGCATGCCGTGGACGGTCCGTTCGTGGACGATCGGGACGACGATCCAACCGGAGATGTCATCCTCATTGGCGGCCCGATCGGACGAGATCAGCTGCTCGTCGTGGGCGAGAGCCTGTTGGCCGGGAAGCCTGCGGTTTTTCGTTTCGCCGGCGGTCGTCCAGTCGTGGGCGTGGCCCCGCCACGTCGACATGTCCGCGGCGACCGCCGCGGTATACAGCTCCGAGTCGGCCAGTCGATTGCAGGCGGCGTCGGTGATTTCGTCGGCGGTGGTGGCCGAAATAAGCACGCTGTGTACCCCGCGGATAGTCGTGTTGAGATCTTCGAGACGGGACAGCTCATCGCGTTGCTGTTCGAGTGCCTGACGCTGTCGTGTGCGTTCCGTGATGTCGTTCAGTACGATCGTATCGCCGATCTCCTCGCCGTGACGGTTCGTGATCCGGGAGGACCGCACCTCCAACTGGCGTCCTCGGACGGTGATTTCACCGAGACCGTCGGGGCTGTCGAAATCGATGGCCTCCTCGTCGATGAGTTCGCCGACGGGTTCTCCGGTGACCGTCTCCGGCGCACAGTCGAACAGCGTCGCGGCAGCCGGGTTGATGAAAACGATACTTCGATCGGTGTCGAGGATGAGAATACCGCTTTCGAGATTGTCGAGCGCTTCGTCACGGCCGACCGTCCGTATCGCCGGGAGAAACTGCAGCAACCGGTGGCGGAACAGCGCGTTGCTGAACGCGACGCCGGTGATCGCCCACGCGAACGGCGTGTAATCGAAGCCCACGACCGGCACCATCCGGAGAATCACGAGGAAGTTGGCGATCCACGGCACGGCCATGCCGACGACCAGCCACACCACTTGGTCGGTGTACAGCCCCCGGTCGGCCACGATCAGTCGGAACAGGAGGATCATACCGGCCAACAACAGCGAGTAGGTGTACAGCATATGGAGGACAAACCAGGGTTCGAACTCGTAGGTCACCAACGCGAGGCCGGCCGCGTAGTTGATCGTGTACTCGCTCCACATGAGTCCGAACCAGCCGTTGGTGAGCGCCATCAGCGTGGTGAAAACCGGGAGTACGAACAGCGCTCCGACTCGCCGCGGGTTCAGGTACCGTTCGTTGCCGGTGTACTCGACGGCGAACAGGAACCAAAACACCGGGAAGTACGGAATGGCAAACCACTGAACGAACCCCCACGCCTGACGCATCGCCGGATCGGTCGTCAGGATGCCGAACCCGTACCCGATCGACCAAAGCGAGATCGACAGCAGAAATCCAACGAGCGGCCGAACGGCCGACATCGCCCGGCGGCGAAAGGCGACCACGGCCAGCGCAGCAGTTGCGGCTCCCGACAGAAACAACAGGGTCGGAAGGAGAACCGCGATCGTGCTGCTCATATCGAGTGAACCGTGGATTACTTTGGGTGATTTCGGCTGGTATTAATAAGTTTTCCTTACTATCAAATTAGCTAGAATAAAAACCGCCGAACGGGGACATTATAATTCGTGGCGATCGGACTCACGAACGATCCTCTGTATCTCAATGGACACTAATTGCTTAGCGCCTATATGTTAGATTTACTACAATTAAGCCGGAGTACTGCGGTTAACGGCCGTATAAAACATGGTGCGATTATATATCGACGGCGTCTCTCCGCAGAACTGCTAACCCATGGGAAGAAATCGATACATACCGACGACACGACGAGCAGTGCTGGGGGCGCTTGGAGCAGCAAGTACGAGCGGTCTGATCGGAACGGCGACTGCAGAACCGGGGGGTGGCGACGGCTTCCCACCGGCAGGGCGTACGGAGTATACCGATCCCGAACCGCTGGGCGACGGTGAAGTGAAGGCGTTCTACAGCAGCCATCCCCGAGACAAATGGCAGTACATCGGGCTGGAGATGACGGCCGAGGCGGCGACGATCGACGAGACGGAGCACGAGGGGCCCGATCTGGTCGCCATCGATTTCCCGGGGGACACACCGTTCGAGTGGCTGGGGCTCAACTGGATGCCGGAAGGCCACGGTCCGCCGGACGTGTACGGCGTTCCTCACTTCGATATCCACTTCTACCTCGATCCACGGGACGATATCGAGGAGATCCCGGCTATCAATTATCCGCCCGGAACGGGGGAGCCCTATGAGGTTGAACTCGCCGACGATCAGTTCCCGCCGGGATATTTCCGGACGAACGCGGTGGTGGAGGACATGGGTGAGCATCTCTTCGATGCGAACTCCCCCGAATGGGACGACCCGGGAGAACCGAGCGGCGAGGATTTCACCCGGACCTTCGTGTGGGGTCACTGGGATGGCGATCTCAACTTCTTCGAGCCGATGATCACGACCGAGTTCTTCGAAACCCTCGATGACACGGTCGTCGAATCCATCGGCATGCCCGACCGGATGCCCGAGGCTGGGAAGTACCCGACGGAGTACCGGATCGCCTACCACCGAAACCGGGACGCGTACACGGTCACGCTGAAGACCTTCGAATCGTTCGAGAAGTCCGACGGGGACGAGTGATCGGCGACGTTCGCACAGTAACAGGGACAATGAGTGAACACAACGGTACGGGAATCCGGGGGTAGTCGAGATGTGCCACCCGACGGGGGACGATCGATATGGTGAGTAAAACACGGGGGAGAAAGCGTACTCCGCGATCCGACACCGAAGAGCCGAAAGCCGAGCATACCGACTGGACCGGCGACGGCGCCGGAGGTTCGGGGGATAGGTCCATACAGCGCGAGGAGATCTTCGAGATCCTGAGCAACGAGCGCCGGCGGCTAACGCTTCAATACGTCCGAGGGACTGGCGATGAGAGCGTCGATTTCCGGGACGTCGTCGACACGGTCGCGGCGTGGGAGAACGGAACGACAAGCGACCAGGTCGATTCGAGCAACCGCAAGGCCGTCTACACGTCGCTCCGACAGACGCACTTGCCGAAACTCAACGACTTCGACGTCGTCGACTTCGACCGCCAACGGGGCACGGTCGAGGTGGGGTCGGGCGCCACGGACGTGTTCCGGTATATGGAGTACACCCCGGAACGCGAGCTCTTCTGGAGCAGGGCATACCTCGGTCTGGCGCTTCTGTGTGGGCTGTTGGCGCTGTCGATATGGAGCGGGTTGGTGCCGTTCGGCGGCGTTTCCACGGCCGTCGTCGTGTTCGGCATCGCGGTGGCGTTCGGAACTCCGGCGCTCGTTTGGATGCACCGATCGTCCCGATAGGGATGCAAGGAGGAACCGGAACCCGACCGGGTGTCACGCGATCCGGAACACTCGCACCGTATCCCGCTTTCCGGACGCCTTCAGCAGCTGTGCGAGTCCCAGTTGTGAAAAGACGGCCTTCCAGTCACGGTGATACAGCGGGAACTCGTCGTCGACCCGGCTCACCGTTTCGTTTCCTCGGCCGCGCTTCGGACTGTTGCCCTCGTTTTCGGCCGTGATCACCAGATCGTCGCTGACGCGGACGATCTCCTCGAACACCCACTCGTTGTCCGGGTGGACGTGCTGGAGCGTCTCGACGGAGTACACGACGTCGAAGGCGCCGTCGTCGATCTCCGGGAGGACGTCCTCGATCGCGCCGGTGTGAAAGGTCCCCGTCTCCGCGAGCCGCGGGAAGTACTCCGACATGACCTCGAAAGAGGTGTCGTTGATGTCGATCCCGGTGAGGTTCCCGTATCCGCGCGTCCTGAGGTGTTCGAGATGTCGACCGGAGCTACAGCCGAGCTCTAACACCGCGGCGTCCTCGCTGACGTAGTGTTCGAACACGTCGGCCAGCGTCTCGCTCACCTCGTTCGTGCCGATTTGGGCGTAATACTCCGGTGAGTACGCGCCGGAGCGTTCGGCCCACCCCCGGCGGTTCTCGTCGGGATCCATACGTGACCGAGGTAGCCGAGACCTAAATGGTCGGCGGGATCGTCCTTCCGATATCTCCGTGGTGATTCCGACCTGAGACCGCCGTTTCAAAGCCGACAAGGCCGTCTCGATCGCGTCGCCCCGAAAGATCCAAACCGACCAACCGTCAACCGCCAGTTATGACCGACAGTCGCGACTACGACCTCGACGCCGAGTACCTGTACCCGTCGGACGCCGACGTTCTCGAGATCTCCCCCTCGTCCGACGGTATTCGGGTCACGTTCGCGGTTCCCGACCCGGAGACCGGCGAAGGGCTCGTCCTCGAGGCCGTCGTCGAGAGCATCGAGAAGGGCGACTTCGAGTTCCCGCTCGACGACGATCGGTACGACTGATCCGGCGGTTGGGCGTTTCTCACCCGGTCGAGGGCAGTTCGTCCACCCGCCGCAACCGGTAGTCGCCGAGAACACAGACGCCCCGACGCTCGTGGCCGTGACGCTCGACGTGGGCCCCGTCGAGCCCGGCGTTCCAGGCTGCGCCGATGTCGTGTGGCGCGTCGCCGATCAAGATACCGGAGCCTTCGCCAGCATCGACCGCGGAAAGCGCCCGATGAACCGGCTCCGGGTCGGGTTTCCAGCCCGTTTCGGCGGTACAGCAGACGACCGCGTCGAACCAGTCGGCGATATCGAGCGTCGAGAGTACCGGTTCCGTCAGGTATCGCTGGCAGTGGGTGACGAGCACCGTCGGGGCCTCGATCTCGCCGACGAACTCGGCGTCGTCATAGAGGAACGTCGCCGCGGCGCGCGCCTCGGCGTCCTCCTCGTCGTGGAACGTCGCCCAGAACCGCTCGGGCTCGATCCCGGCGGCCTCGAGTGTCGCGTTCCGCTCGCCGCCGAACCCGTGCCACAGCGCCTCCGCCTCCCGCTCGGTGAACGGATAGCCGAGGCGCTTTCCGACCCGACCGAGGACGTCGTGGACGTACGACGGCTCGACGTCGACGAGCGTCCCGTCGAGATCGAACACCCACCGGTCGTACGGAACGGAACCCATTGCGCGTTCGTTGGACGGCGACGGACAAATGGATTGCGCGTGGAGCCGCCCTCCCTCGCTCCGCTCCGTCGCTTCTCGGTCCCTCTCGCCGTTCACAGAAATGCAGGGAGAAAGCCCACGAGTTCAGTCGTGGGTAACTGACTCGACGTTCGAGACGGCGTCGGTCGCCGACAGTTCGGTCAGATGCTCGACCATCTCCTCGATATCGTCGCGCTGGGACTCGGCCAACTCGGAGACCGCTTCGACGCTGGCCTCGATATCGTCGGCCCGATCGTCGAGGTCCTCCGTCGTCGCCGTGATCTCCTCGACGGAGGCGGCCTGATCGTCGTTGACCTCCGCGACCTCGGTGATGCCGTCGGCGGCCTCCTGGGAGGCCGAAACGATCTCCTCGAGCGATTCGAGAACGCTCTCGATCTCCTCGTTCGCGCTTCGGACGCGATCGTTCGTCGCGTCGGTCCGTTCGACGGTCTCGCTGGTCTGCTCGCCGATCGCCTCGATTCGCCCGGAGATCTCCTCGGCGTTCTCTTTCGTCTCGGCGGCGAGGGACTTGACCTCCTCGGCGACCACCTCGAAGCCGTCGCCGTCCCCGTCGGCGCGGGCGGCCTCGATCGAGGCGTTCAACGCGAGGATGTTCGTCTCGTCGGCGATGTCGGCGATCACGTCGACGACGTCGTCGACGGCCTCCATCCGGGATTCGAGCTGTTCGACCGTCTCGACGAGCTCCTCGCTCGTTTCGACGACCGTGTCCATCTCGGTCTGGGCGTTTTCGCCCGTCGAGGCCCCGTCGACTGCCGCCTCTTCGGCTCGGTTTGCGGCCGACGCGACCTGATCGGAGCTGGCGGCGACTTCCTCCATCGTCGCCGAGAGGTTCTGCATCTCGTCGTTGATCGCCCGCAGCGAGTCGTTCTGGGCGTGGATTTCCTCGGTCGCTTCGGTCGCGCTCGTCGCGATCCGATCGGCGGCGGCCGAGAGCTCGTCGATCTCGTCGGTCAGCCCATCGACCATCGTCTCGGTCGAGTCAGCGACGGCGTTGATCGAATCGGTGATATCGAGAACGTCCTCGTCGAGCCGCTCGTGATCGTCGGTGTACTCGACGCGAGCCGAGAGATCGCCCGCATCGAGCGCGGCCGCGGTCTCCGCCGAGCGCTCGACGAGATCCGCCATCGCCTCCCGCCGTCGGATGGCCGCCGTGTCGTCTTGAACGAGTTGGATCACTCCCTGCAGTTCGTCCGCCTGCTCGATCGGCGTCGCGACCGAGGTGACGTACAGCGTCTCGCCGTCGGCGTTCTCGAGTTCCTGTTCGGCCTCGTAGGCGCGCTGATCCCGACCGGAGCGGTCGGCGCCGAACGTCTCGTCGGCCCGATCGGGTTCGTCGACGACCGCGTCGGCGAGTGTCCGCGTCCGGTCGTCCTGAAAGAACTTCGCGGTGTCGTCGTCGCCGAGCACCGCTTCCCGATCGGCGCCGGTCAACACCTCCATCTCGCGGTTCCAGCCGACGATCCGGTGGGACGTATCGATCAGAAACGCCGGCTGTGGAAGCGTATCGAGCAGGGCGTCCGCCCGGATATCGAGCCGTTCGTCGGTCGACTCACGGCCGCCGAGGGTCTCTCCGTCCGCCTCTTTCATCGGGACGGACGCCGCCGCGTCGGTCGCGGCCGTCTCGTCCGTCATCCCTTCGGTATTCGTCCGACCGGTGCTCAACATGGATAGTATCGAATTTCGGAAATCGGTCATGGATTGAATCGGTTGCAGCTTTCTCGGTGCCGACGTCGGGCGCGCCGATCAACTCACACTCGAACGGACGGCTCCCACGCATAAATCCGCTGGATCGAAATCGACGCATGGAACGCCGAAAACATATAAATGAGGGCGACACCGTTCGCCGTTCCCCCGGCCGATACCGTGTGTTTCCTCACCGAAACTCGACTGCGGACGTGAGCCACTTATATGATGACGGGGCTAACATCCGGGCAGTGACGGACCGAGCCCCAACCGACGCCGCCCGGCTTCGCGTCGTCTCGATCGTGGGACCCAGCGGATCCGGCAAAACGTCGCTCGTCGAGTCGCTTCTGGAGGCGTTCGACGACCGGCGCGTGGCGACGATCAAATCGATCCACCACGACATCGAACCCGACACGCCCGGCACCGACACCCACCGACACCGGCGTGCCGGCGCCGAGGCCGTCGTCGGCGTCACGCCCGAACTCACCTTCGAGATCGCCCGTGGCGGAAAAGGTCCCGACAGAAGCGACACCGAAACCGAACTCGCGGCGCTTGCCCGCGTCCTCGAACGTCTCGCCGCCCGCGGCTTCGACCTCGTGCTCGTTGAGGGGTTCAGCGCCGCCCCGGTTCCGACGATCCGTGTCGGTGAGACCGAGCCGTCCGCAAACGAGAGGACGGAACCGAAGCCACTCGGTACCGGCGAGGACTCGGTCGAGTCCCTCCGCGCCGCGATCGAAGCCGCGGAGCCGATCGAGATCGGATCCATCTCGAGCGATTGAGGCCCTCCCCGCCCGCTCGTATTCTCACCCAAAGATAAAGACCGCCTGCCGTCACGTTCAGTATACCCATGAATGTGAATCTCTTTCAACGGCCCATGTCACGGAACGTCCGCACCGATCGGCACTCCCCGAAACGGGGTGACGTCCGATGACGGTCCCGGACGTCGAAGCGCTAGTCTTCGACGTGTTCGGCACGGTCGTCGACTGGCGCAGCGGCGTCGTCCGCGAGGGACGACGGCTAGACGGTTCGATCGATACCGACGTCGAGTGGCCGGCCTTCGCCGACGCCTGGCGCGAGGAGTATCGTCCCGCGCTGGATCGGGTCCGGCGGGGGGAGATCCCCTGGCGAAACCTCGACTCGCTCCACCGCGAATCGCTCGAGGAGCTGCTCGATCGCTTCGGTATCGAGGGGCTGAGCGACGCCGAGATAGAATCGTTCAACCGCGCTTGGCACCGGCTCGACCCTTGGCCCGACGCGATCCCCGGCCTCCAGCGACTCAAACCCCGCTACGTGATCGCGCCGCTGTCGAACGGCCACGTACGGCTTCTGACGAACATGGCCAAGCGGGCCGGGATCCCCTGGGATCTGATCCTCTCTTCGGAACTGTCCGGCCATTACAAACCCGACCCGGAAACGTACCGGACTGCGGTGGAGCTGTTGGATCTCGAGGTCGATGAGGTCATGATGGTCGCCGCACACCAGGAGGACCTCGACGCGAGCCGCGACGTCGGCCTTCGTACCGCCTACGTCCACCGACCCCGAGAGTGGGGACCCGACGCGGCCGGAAGCGTCGAGCGCCCCGGCAACTCCGACTACGATCTCGTCGTCGACGACTTCGTCGAACTCGCCGAACGCCTCGATGCCCCGCCGATCGTCTGAGGGGGAGCGCCGTCCCGAGGCGGTATCAAAACGCACGGCATCGCCGGGCTCGAACTCACCGTCGGAGCCGTTCGGGGCGGGACAGTCCCGGCGGAAGCGATGCCGGGGCCTGTCCCGAACGCGTTTCTCCCTCTCGAAGCGCTTCCGGCGCGAACGCGCCGGGAAACCAGGCCGTCGCCGATGAAAGTTCGCTCTTCGCCATCCGCGGCAGCGATCGAGGGATTCGAACCGACCCGGTCGGATGATTTTTATCAACATCCGGGGACCGAACTGTCCCAGGCGAACCGTGCACGTTCGGTTTAACAGTATTTATCATTATGTATGCCGGATAACGTCCGTTCCTTCCCGCATATTATTCTATTTTGTCGAGGATATTTAGTCGGATATGATCGAAAAATTGAAAAAGCTGTTCGGCGGATCGGGGGGAAAGAAACACGGCTACAGGTGTGGGGAGTGCGAAACGAGCTTTTCGATCCCGGAGGGGACTCCGATCGCGTGTCCCGACTGCGGCTCCGTCGATTTAGTCTTCCCGGACCGGAACATCGTCATAAACTCTCATCGGTGTAACGACTGCAGCGCGACGTTCGCCTTCCCCGAGGGGGCCGAGGTCGTCTGTCCCGACTGCGAATCGACGAACGCCCGGACCGTCACCTGATCACTCTTTCGTCTCTCGATCCCTCGTTCGAGCGTCTTCACCGCGAACCCGAAGAGTGCCTTTCA
>CAZWZX010000059.1:0-12440 GCA_964638655.1 uncultured Natronomonas sp. | reverse complement strand
TCTTCGCCCGCAACGAGGACGTCGGCGCGTACGTCGACGAACACGGCCTCGAACCCGGCGACGACATCGATATCGCAGCCCTCGACGAGCACAACCGTCACCACGTCCGGGAGATCCTCGAGTACGAGGAGGACACCTTCCCCTTCCTGCTCGACACCTACGTCGGTAACCACCTGCTGAAGACGGTCGCGCTGAACGACACTCTCGAGGAACAGGCGATCGACGGGATCATCTCCGGCATCCGCTGGGACGAACAGGAGGCCCGCGCCGACGAGACGTTCTTTTCGCCACGCCACGATCCCGACATCTACCCACCGCACGATCGAATCCAGCCGATCCTGCAGTTCGACGAGGCGGACGTCTGGGACGCCTTCTGGTACTACGTCGTCCCCGAAACGGTCGAGGCCTACCCCGACGACGGCTACGTCCCACAGGACTACGACGATCTGCCGAACGGGCTCACACACGAGGACATCCCCGTCTCGCCGAAGTACTTCGCCGGGTTCCGGTCGCTCGGCAGCGAGATCTCGACCGAAAAGAGCGACGAGGCGCCCGCCTGGCTGCAGGATCTGGAGAACACGACCGAACGCGCCGGGCGAGCCCAGGACAAAGAGGACCTGATGGAGCGGCTTCGCGATCTCGGCTACATGTAACGAGAGGGAGCCCGCCACCCGAAGTGTTAGTAAAGAGTTTTGTCCGGGTTCCCCGAAACGAGGGACATGACCGAGTACACCGTCGAGTTCGTCGGGACCGGCGAGACCATCACGATCTCCGACAAGGACACCGTTCTCAAGCGGTGCATCGAGGAGGGCATCGCACAGGAGTACTCCTGTCGCGTCGGGATGTGTCTGGCCTGTTCCGCCGAGATCGTCGAGGGGGAAGTGACCCAGCCGGCCGCACGCGGGCTGACCGAAGAGGAACGCGAACGCTACGCGCTGACCTGCATGGCCCGCCCACAGTCCGACCTGAAACTCGACCGCGGGAAGTACCCGCCGAGTATCGAGGCCGACGCCGCGACCGACGCCGACGGCTCCGACGCGGCCGCGGCCGACGACTGACCGCCGAAGTCGGTCGAGCGCAGCAATCGAAAGCGACGTTATAAACCCGCTCGGTTAGACGGTAGCGCCCTCTTGGAAACGGAATACACCACGGCCAAGCCCGAACCACTTTGATACCCCGGCTGGTAGCCCCGGTATGTCCTTCGAGATCGGCCGCCGTCTCGTCCACGCCGCCGGCGCCGTCGTTCCCGCCGGATATCTGCTGGATACGCACGTCCTCAAGACCGGTCTCTTCGGGTGGTCGTCGGTTCAGACGATCGCCGTCGTCGGATTGGTCGTGACCGCGGTCCTCGAGGCGGCTCGACTGTACGGCGGGCTCGAACATCCAATCTACGACCGGCTGACCCGCGAGTACGAGCAAGACAGCGTCGCGGGCTATGCGATGTACGTCCTCAGCGGAACGGTGACGGTGTTCGTCTTCGAACCGCAACTGGCGGTGCCTGCGCTTTTCATGCTCACCCTCGCCGACCCGATAAGCGGGATCCTCTCGAGCGGCGAGTTCCGGCGGGTCGCCCTCCCGCGCGTCTTCGTCGGGATGTTCGTCGTCAGTTTCCTGCTCGCGTTCCCGTTCGTTTCGCCGGGCGTCGCCGTCGCCGGAGCGCTCGGGGCGACGGTCGCCGACGGGGTCAAGCCGGTCGTCGGCGATTACGTCGTCGACGACAACCTCACGATCCCGCTTTTCGCCGCCGGGGCGATGTGGATCGCGCTGTTCGTCCTCGGCTGAAAAGGGGCGAACGGAGAGCGTCTCCTTTAGAAAAGCGTCATGAGCGGCACGCCGAACGTGATCGCGACGCCGAGCACGGCGACGACGGCACCGAAGGCGATCTGTTTCGGCGTGTACTCGCTTTGCGGCGCCGTCGAACGTTCCTCGGCGGATCCGTGGGGATGGTGGTCGTGATCCTCGTGGTTCTCGTCGGCCATGCCGAACCCTGTGTCGGGACGGTACTTTGGCCTACCGCTTTCCGGGTTCGGCTCGACGCGTGTCGGGACCCGCCTGCACCGCGAACGGTCAGCGTCCACCGTCGAGTTCCCGGAGCGTGTACAGAAACGACTCTCGATCGAGTTCCACGTTCTCGGCGGTCAGCACCTCGTCTTTCGCGACCGGACGGCGGAGTTCGGCCCCGTCGAGCAGCTCCAGCGGAACGTGCTCGTCGGCTTCGGCCGCGTCCGCGCGCTCGATCAGCCCGTAGACGGTTTCACCGCCGCCGCCGTCGATCGTCTCGCCGGGCGAGAGGTCCCGCTTGGCCGCCGCGACGACCTCGGCGGCGCGCTCTCTGGCGGTGCCGGTCGCCTGTCCGTACACCGCCGCGTTCGCGACGCTGATCGCCGTCTCGACGCCGGGCAGATGATACGGGCGATAGAACAGCGCGTACTCGCCGTCGGAACTCGTGACGACCCCGTCGCCGCCGCCGATCCCGAGGTGCAGATGCTGTCTGACGCGTTCGTTCGGCGCCCGGACGACGACGAAGACGCCGAACGGGAACCCGGTCTCCGTCGTCGATCCGTCCGGATGGGCGGTGCTCACGACGTCGACAACGCCGGTGTTTTCGAGGATTCCGCCGGCGTCGGTCGGCCGGAACTGATCGGGGATCGCATCGAGTTCGACCGTCGGCGCGTGCATCCCGGGCGTGTCCGGCGGTAGACCGACGGCGTTGGCGACGGCACACGACTCGACGGCGAGTTTCGTGCCGTCCATGAAGGAGTTGTACAGCTTCGGGTTGGGGTCCGTGTCGGCGAGATACGCCTCGGTGAATCCGAAGCGTTCGAGGGCGTCCTCGGGCGTCCCGTAGCGATCGAGTTCTCTGAACTCACGTCCCTGCCCGGCCGCGACGACGTCGAATCCCGCCGTTCGAGCCCACTCCACCAACTCGACAGTTAGCGCCGGTTGGTCGCCGTAGGCGTGGGCGTAGACGACGTCTGAGGCCTCCGCGAACCGGGCGAGCGTCGGCCCGACGACGGTGTCGGTCTCAACGCTTGCCATCACGACGTGGGTGTCCGCGAGAATGGCCTCGTAGGCGTGTCTCGCACCCGCTTCCGGGATTCCGGTCGCTTCGAGTAAAACGTCGATACCGCCCTCGATCAGCGCGGTCGGGTCGTCGGTCACGACCGGGCGATCGGCTTCGATCGCTTCGCGGGCGGCGGCCGCCGTCTCCGCGTACTCGATCGACTCACTATTGCCGATCGAGAGGGCGTCTTTCGCCCGGTCGAGATCTATATCCGCGACGCCGGCGACGCGGATGCCCTCGATCCCGACGGCCTGTCCGACGAACTGCGTTCCGAACGTCCCGGCTCCGACGACGCCGACGCGAACCGGCTCCGGACGCGCTCGGAGCTGTTCCGGGAGTCCGAACATGATCAGATCGACTCCGCGAGCCGTTCGTTCAGATCGGCCGCGACGGCGTCGGTCGTCGCTGAGCCGCCGAGATCGGGCGTTCGCGGCGCCGAATCGTCACTCAGTTGCGCCTCGACCGCCGCGCGGATCGCTTCCGCCGCGTCCGGCTCGCCGAGATCCTCAAGGAGCAACGCGGCGCTGAGCACCGTCGCAAGCGGGTTGGCGATCCCCTCTCCCGCGATGTCCGGAGCCGTCCCGTGGACCGGCTCGAACATCCCCGGGACGTCAGCGTCGGGATTGAGGTTCGCCGACGGCGCGAGCCCGAGCCCGCCGATGACGCCCGCCGTTGCGTCGGTGAGGATGTCCGAAAAAAGGTTCGGCGCGACGACGACGTCGTAGATCTCCGGCCGGGAGACGATCGAGAGGTTCGCCGCGTCGACGTAGAGTTTCTCGAGGGCGACGTCCGGATACGAGTCGGCGACCTCCTCGAGGACCTCGTCCCAGAACGTCATCCCGTAGGAGAGGACGTTCGATTTCGTGACGTTGTGGACGACACCCTCCCGTTCGCTCGCCGCGTCGAAGGCAGCCCGGGCGATCCGCTCGATCCCGGTCCGGGTGTACGCCGAACACTGCATCGCCATCTCGGTCTTGCCGCCCCGTTCGAGTCGGCCACCGGCGTCGATGTACTCGCCTTCGCTGTTCTCTCTGAACCAGAGGATGTCGATATCGCCCCGTCCGTACCCCTTCAGCGGGCAGACCGACTCGTCGAAGAGATAGGCCGGCCGGAGGTTGTTCCAGAGATCGAGCTCCCGGCGAATCCGGTGGTGGCCCTCCGCCGCGACAAAAGCGTTGTCGACTTCGGGAAGCCCGACGCCACCGAGCAATATCGCGTCGTGATCCCTGAGAGCGGCGAGCGTTTCGTCGGTCATCACCTCGCCGGTCTCCAGATAGTGGCCCGCACCCATCTCGTAGGTGTTCGTTTCGATCCCGAAGCCACCGACCTCGGCGGCGGTCTCCAGAATCGGGACGGTCGCGGAGACGACCGCCGGACCGATCCCGTCGCCCGGCGCCAGTGCGATCGTGTAACTCATGACACACCCGTGACGGTGGGTGTTCAATAACGTTGTGATCCGGTACTGTTCGTCGGCGTTCGGGACCGTAGCTGTCCGGAACAGCGAGTGTGAAGATTGATGCCCTTCGAATATAGAGGCGAGGTATGGGACAGACACTCACTGAAAAAGTCCTCTCGGATCACCTCGTCGAGGGGACCCTCGAACCGGGCGAGGAGATCGGCATCGAGATCGATCACACCCTCGCACACGACCTGACCGGGCCGCTCGTGTGGCTCCAGTTCGAGGCGCTCGAGCTCGACGAGGTCCGGACCGAGATCTCGGTCCAGCACTGCGATCACCAGACCTACCAGCCGGATTTCAAGGTCGCCGACGATCACCGGTTCCTGCGGAGCGCGACCGGAACGTACGGCGCGTACTTCGCGCGCCCGGGGACCGGGATCTGCCATCAGGTCCACAAGGAGAACTTCGTCGCGCCCGGGAAGACGATCCTCGGGGCCGACTCGCACACGCCGACCGCGGGCGGGCTGGGACAGTTCGGAATCGGTTCGGGCGGGCTCGATATCACCGTCGCGATGGGCGGCGAGCCGTACTACTTCGAGATGCCCGAGATCGTCAACGTCCGTCTGGAGGGCGAACTCACCGAGTGGGCCACCGCCAAGGACGTCATCCTCGAGATGCTCCGCCGACTTTCGGTCGACGGGGGCGTCAAGAAGGTGTTCGAGTACACCGGCCCCGGCGTCGAGTCGCTGACGGCCCACGAGCGGACCGTGATCGCGAACATGGGGACCGAACTCGGCGCGACGAGTTCGATGTTCCCGACCGACGAGCGGACGCGGGAGTTCTTCCGACGGCTCGGCCGCGAGGAGGACTTCGTCGAGGTCGGTCCCGACGAGGACGCCGAGTACGCCGACACGATCGAGGTCGACCTCTCGGAGATCGAACCGCTCGTCGCGATCCCGTCGATGCCCGACAACGTCGTCCCCGTCCGTGAGGTCGCCGGGACGGACGTCGATCAGGTGCTTTTCGGCTCCTGTACGAACGGCGCCTACGAGGACCTGCTCCCGGCCGCGAAAATGCTCTCTGATCGAACCGTCGATCCGAGAACCGAGGTGACCGTCGCCCCCGGCTCGAAACAGGCCGCCGAGATGCTGACCCGGGAGGGCTGGACGGTCGAAATGATGGCTGCGGGCGTCAACATCTCGGAGGCGACCTGCGGCGCCTGTATCGGCGCCGGCCACGTGCCCGCCTCCGATTCGGTCTCCGTTCGGACCTTCAATCGGAACTTCGAGGGGCGATCGGGGATGGAGGACGACAGCGTCTATCTCTGCTCGCCGGAGGTCGCCGCGGCGTCGGCCATCGCCGGCGAGATCGTCGATCCCCGGGATCTCGCCGACGAACTCGGTGACATGGAGGCGCCCGGTCGGGAGCTTCCGGACAGTTACGTCGGCGTCAGCGAATCCGACCTCATCGCGCCCGAGGAGGCCGTCGACGACGAACTCGTCAAGGGCCCGAACGTCAAGTCGGTCCCGCTGAAGGATCCGCTCTCGTCGGATATCGCCGGCGAGGCGTTACTCAAGATGGGCGACAACATCACGACGGATCACATCATCCCGGCGACGAAGGAGGTCTCGATGTACCGTTCGAACATGCCGAAGCTCTCGGAGTTCACGCTCGCGCGCGTCGACGAGACCTTCGCCGAGCGCGCCGAGGCGGCCGGCGGAGGCTTCCTCGTCGCCGGCGAGAACTACGGGCAGGGCTCCTCGCGCGAGCACGCGGCGCTGTGTCCGATGTTCCTCGGCGTCGAGGGCGTCCTCGCACGGAGCTTCGCCCGGATTCACAAGACCAACCTGTTCAACTTCGGTATCGTCCCGCTGTCGATCTCGGATGAGGCCTATGGGCGGATCGAGCAGGGCGACGAGATCGAGATCGCGGACGACGTCGCCGAAGCCGTCCGCTCCGGTACGGAGACGTTCACCGTCCGCGTCAACGACGAGTGGGAGGCGACGGCGACGCTCGAGGCGTCCCCGCGGGAACGGCAACTGCTCGTCGACGGCGGGAAACTGCCACACACAAAGCTGAAGCAGGGAGACGGCTCGTAGTCGGGATACCGACTTAAAAGAAGACGTCCCTCGGATTCTCGTGGACGACCCGTCTGATGTCGTCGGTGTCGATCCCGCGGCGGTGGAGTTCGAAGATCGACCGCTTGATCGCGAAGGGGTCCGATTTGATGACGCCCGCACAGTCGGTGTCGATCATGATCCGGTCGGGGCCGTACGTCTCGATCGCCTCGGCGACGTCGGCGGCGGTGACGCCGGTCAGCCAGGGGTAACCGACGGTGAAGCTCAGATAACAGTCCGTCGACTCCATGACGTACTCCGTTATCGTCGGGTCGGCGTGTGAGACGACGACCTTTTCCTCCGGCAAGCCGGCCGCTCTGGCGCATTCGACGTCGATCTTCGTCCCCTGGAGGCTCGTCCCCTCTTCGTTCAGGACGGGCTCCTGTAGTAACTCCAGGTCGACCTCGTACACCGGCATCCGCGAACCGATCACGCTCTCCTCGTTGAGCGTCGGCGGCGTGTGGAGGATCACGGGCGTGTCGTACTCCTCGGCGATCCGCATCTGTTCGGTGACCACCTCCCGCTGTGCGTCGAGGTTCCACTCGTGGACGTGTTGGGACTTCGTGACGCCGATCTCGCCGACCGCGGCGACGACGTCGAGTTCGAGATAGCCCGGAAGCGACGCGAGAAGTTCCTCGGCGTTCTTCACGCGCGACCAGGTGTGGACGCCGAGACCGAGTTTCACCTCGAAGAGATGGCTCCGCTCGATCGGGCGGGTCCGGGCCAGCGCTTCGTCCCACAGCGACCGGACGTCCTCGGCCCGGACGGGGCGATAGGGTGCCCAGTAGTACGCCGCACCGATGGTTATCGACGCTTCACAGCCGCTCAGCGCGAGCTTTTCGCGGTCGTCCCACGAGAGCGTGTGGGCGTGGTTGTGGACGTCGATCCAGGGGACGTTCGTTAGCTCCGGGGCGTGGGCGGGCTCCGCGGTGAAGCCAGGGACGTCACGCTGGGTCGGGAACTCGGGATCGCTCATGCGCTACTGTGCACTTTTCGCGCTCTTATACGTAGTGGTGCTCTGAGCCGAGGCGGTCCCGGGTCGGACGGGAAACGACCGCGACATACAGTTATATATGCCTGTCGTGCGCCCGGTACGGGTATGGTAGACATCGGAAGCAAAGCGCCGGATTTCACGGTGCCGAAAGCCGGCGGTAACGCCTACAACGACGTCGAATCGTTCACTCTGTCGGCGGCCGTCGGCGACGGGCCGATCGTCTTAGCCTTCTACCCGGCGGCGTTCACCGGCGGCTGCACCGAGGAGATGTGCGCGTTTCGAGACTCGATGGCGGCGTTCAACGACCTCGACGCGACCGTCTACGGCGTCAGTGTCGATCTGCCCTTCGCACAGAACATCTGGATCCGCGAGGAGAATCTGAACTTCCCGATGCTCTCGGACTGGGATCACGAGGTCATCGAAAAATACGACGTGGTCCTGGAGGATATGTACGGGATGGTCGAAGTGGCCGAACGCAGCGTCTTCGTCGTCGACGACGACGGGACGATCACGTATAAATGGGTTCGCGACGGCGACAACCCGGACTTCGAGGACCTCGTCGCCGAGATACGGGACGCGGTCGCGGAGGCCGTCGCGGCCGATTGAGGGAAAGCGAACGTCCTCTCGAGGGCCGGACTCCGACTACCGGGCGTCGGGAGCGTCTTCGGCCGCGTCGGTGGGGCCCTGTGTGACTTCCGAACCGTCTTCGGCTTCCGTCTCGGACCCGGCCTTATCGTCGTCATCGCTCCCGTCCCCATCGGCTTTCGGGATCAGCACCTCGAGCGTTCCAGTCGGTGTCAGCGTGGCGTCGGCACGGTCGGCGTCGACGACCGCCCCCTCGGGGAGTTCGGCGCGGCCGTTGAGAGCGAGCCCGCGGCCGGGAAAGACCATCTCGTACCCCTCGTGGAACTCCCGGAAGCGGTCGATGCGGACGAAAACGGCGTTGTCCTCGAAGCGGACGTCGATATCGGCCGTCGTCGCGCCGGGCGCGTCGAAGACCGCCAGATAGGCCTCGTCGCTCTCTAAGAGATCCGCCGACAGCGACCGACTCTCCTGAAGTCGGCTCGCCGCCCGCCCGATACCGTCGAGAACGGCCCGTCCGATGGAGGCCCCCACCTCGCGGATCATACCTCGAGCGCCTCCAGTTCGTCGTCGCCGCAGTACGGACAGACGAACGCCTCGGCTCCGGTCCCGTCGGGCATCGAGTAGCGGTAATGCAGTTCCATCATGTCCAGATCGCAGTCGTCACGCCGACAGACGACTTCGAGCGTTTTGGGCATATCCACCCCTACGAGCGTCACGGTAATCAATTCCCCGGCGTTTTGTCCGTCGAACCGAACAGTCCGTATGGAGATCCGCGGAATCGATTTCAGCGGTGGACGGCGTCCCGGGGCGGATATCTGGATCACGGAGGGGCGGTACGTCGGCGGACAGCTCCTGATAGAGAGCTGTCAGTCCGCTACCGAACGGTTCGATTCGACGGCACGCGAACCGCTCCTCGCTGCACTCCGGGAACTGCTGGGAGCGGCCGATGGGACGACCGGCCTCGATTTCTCTTTCGGGCTTCCGGCGGCGTTGCTCCCCGAACGGGTCCAAACACTGACCGAGACGATCGAGTGGTTCGCGAGAACCTTCGACGGTGACGCCGATGATATGCGGGATCGACTCAAAGACCAGGCGCGGGCGCTCTCAGTAGACGGTGTCGAACTGAAACGGCGAACGGATCGGGCGGTCGGTGCGAACTCGCCGTACAGCTTTATCACGTACTACCAGACGCTGTACGGGATCCGCGATGTACTGTGGCCGCTCGTCGATGAAGGGGCGGTCCGGGTCCCGCCAGCCGATCCGCCCGGCCAGCGGAACCTGATCGAGATCTACCCGGCCGGGACGCTTCGGCGGCTCGGGACCGCCTCGAGGAAATATAAAAACGATACCCCAGAGGCCAAATCGCGCCGGAAACAAATTGTCGAACGACTGACCGATCCCGAGGCCGACGGACCGAATGTTAAACTCTCAGAAACTGACTGGCAACGGAGTATCGACGAGCACGGTGGCGACGCTCTGGATAGCCTAGTCGCCGCCGCCGCGACAGCTTGGGCGGCGGCCCGCGAGTTTGACCCCGAATCCGACTTCGACGAACGTGAGGGATATATATACGTGTGAGATCCGAGCGGCGGCGATCGACGAGGGCGGTACTGACCGGGGTTGCCGCCGAGACGAAATCTATATAAAACGAACGGCGGAACCCACCGGTATGGTCGACAAACTCGAACTGGCCGGCGTTCTCGGCTTCGGGCTGTTCATCGGCGCGTTCTTCGGTTTCGTCCTCTCGTGGGGTAACGTACTGTTCGCCGGCGTCGGCGCCGTCGTGTTCGCGATTATCGCTCTTATCTACGCATTCACCCTCGGACAGACCGGCGGCCCGGAACCGGTCTGATCTCGGGACGGACTACCGCCATCCGCATCCGTTTTACCGCTCGGGACCGTTCCGTTCGATATGAAGGACCCGGCGGATCTAGAGATCACGATCGTCGACGGTTACGTCGACGAGCCGGCGCACTTCGGCGTCCCGCCGTACGTCTCGACGTATCCCCGATTCGCCGCCGGAGCCGCCGTCGACGCCGGCGTCGATCCCGCGTCGATCACCTATCACACCATCGACGAACTCCGCGAGGAGCGGCGCAAATGGAGCGACGTGGCCGAGGCGGACCTGTTCGTCTACGTCGGCGGGATGACCGTTCCCGGGAAGTACGTCGGCGGCACGCCCGCCGAACCCGAGGAGGTCAAGAAACTCGCCTGGGCGGCGGAGGGAACGAGCGTCATGGGCGGCCCGGTCAGATTCGGCGTCGGGGAAGCGAACGAGGGCGCGACGGAGACGAAACGACAGAACCTCGATTACGACTTCCTCGCGATGGCCGACATCGAGGCCGCCGTCTACGACCTCGTTCACGGCGGGCTGGAGGGGTTCGAGGACCGCTACCGGGACAACGAGGAACTCGATAGGTGGGCCGAGAAGGGGGCGTTCGTCATCGAACAGCACCCGGATCACCCCGACTACCTGATCTGCGAACTCGAGACGTCCCGCGGCTGTCCGTACCGCTGTTCGTTCTGCACCGAGCCGATGTACGGCGATCCGAGCTTTCGGTCGCCGGGATCGGTCGTGGGGGAGGTCGACGCGTTGGCCGACCACGGCGCGAAACATTTCCGGCTCGGTCGACAGGCCGATATCCTCGCCTACGGCGGCGACGGCGAGGCACCCAACCCGGAGGCGCTCGAGGCGCTGTACGCCGGCATCCACGACGTGGTCCCGGATCTCGGCACGCTGCATCTGGACAACATGAACCCGGTGACGATCACGGAGTATCCCGAACGGTCCCGCGAGGGGATCCGGATCATCGCGAAATACAACACGCCCGGCGATACGGCCGCGTTCGGGCTCGAATCGGCCGACCCGCTCGTCCAGGAGCGGAACAATCTGCTCGTAACTGCCGAGGAGTGTCTGGAGGCCGTCCGAGTCGTCAACGAGGAGGGCGGCTGGCGGCCGGGCGAAGAGCCCGGATCCGGGCCCTCGGTCGATCCGAACGCCGACCGGCTCCCGAAGCTTCTGCCCGGCATCAACCTCGTCCACGGCCTGACCGGCGAGCGCGCCGAGACGTTCGAACACAACAAACAGTTCCTGCGTGACGTCTACGAGTCGGGGCTCATGGTCCGCCGGATCAACATCCGACAGGTCATGGCCTTCGAGGGCACCGAGATGGCCGAGACGGGCGCCTCGATCGCCGAGGATCACAAAAAACAGTTCAAAAAGTACAAACGCGAGGTCCGCGAGGAGATCGACAACCCGATGCTCCAGCGGGTCGCCCCGCCGGGGACCGTCCTACCGAACGTCTATCTCGAGTACCACCGGGACGGAAAGACCTTCGGACGACAGCTCGGGACCTACGCACTTTTGGTCGGCCTCCCCGGCGAGCGCGAACTCGGCCGGACGATCGACGTGGCCGTGACCGATCACGGCTTCCGGTCGGTCTCGGGCGTCCCCTACCCGCTCGATATCAACTCGGCGTCGATGGACGAACTGCGGATGCTCCCCAGCGTCGGCAAACAGCGCGCCGGCAATATCGTCGTCGGGAGGCCGTACGAGAACACGGACAAAGCGGGCGAAACACACGATCTGGATCTCTCGCGGTTCTGTACGACTGTCCCGTCCGGAGCCGCCGACTGAACTCCCGATTGTCAGTCAACCGTAGAACGATGCGTTCTCGATGTTCGATCGCGCCGGTACGGGTGCCAGCAACCGTGTAACTCACATAATAAAAAACTGAAGCCGTGTGAAAATGTCGCTCTTTGATGTGTGCATAGAGTGTATATCTAACGCATGTACGAGCAGATCCCGTTGCAGATTTCCACCCCAGTGTTCGCGGTCGTCGGCCTGTTACTACTGGTGTTGGTGGTGGTGACAGTCTGGAACATGGTGCGGTTCGTCGATGCCTACGATAAACAGGTACTCACCGTGTTCGGCGAGTATCGCGACCTGCTCGAGCCGGGCATCAATTTCATTCCCCCGTTCGTCTCACGAACGTACCGATTCGACATGCGTACCCAGACGATGGACGTGCCCCGCCAGGAGGCGATCACACGGGACAACTCTCCCGTGACAGCGGACGCCGTCGTCTATCTCCGTGTGATGGATGCCAAGCGGGCGTTCCTGGAGGTCGAAGACTACAAAACGGCGGTCTCGAACCTCGCCCAGACCACGCTCCGGGCAGTGATTGGCGACATGGAACTGGACGACACGCTGAACAAGCGTCAGGAGATCAACGCTCGCATCCGCAAGGACCTGGACGAACCCACCGACGAATGGGGGAT
>CAZWZX010000058.1:0-12482 GCA_964638655.1 uncultured Natronomonas sp. | reverse complement strand
GCGGTGTTCGAAGGCGGCGAACATCGTCTGTCGGAACAGCGTCGAGCGGAACCGCTCGAGGTACTCGTCGAGGACGTGTCGCCGAAACCGTTCGTCGTCGACGGTTTCGAGCAGATGGCGGGTCAAAAGCGCCTCGTTGACCGTCGAGGCGACCTCCGCGACGAAGATCTCGTATCCCGAGTAAACGTACGGCTGCGTCTCGCTGGTCAGCTCCGAGTGCATGGAGTGGCCGAGTTCGTGGGCCAGCGTGTACATCGAGGCGATGTCCTCTTGGTAGTTCATGAGGATGTACGGCTGGCTGTCGTAGGTGCCGCCGCTGTAGGCTCCGGACTGCTTGTTCGACGTCTCGTAGACGTCGACCCATCGCGAGTCGAGACCCTCTGCCATCCGGTCTTGGTAGGCTTCCCCGAGCGGTTCGACGGCGTCGACGACGTACTCTCTCGCCCGCTCGTACTCGAGTTCGGGGCTTTTGCCCTCGGCGAGCGGTGCATAGAGGTCCCACATCCGAAGCTCGTCGACGCCGAGCGCCTCCCGTTTCAGTTCGGCGTGTCGGTGCAGCACGTCGAGCTCGGACTCGACGGTCTCTACGAGCGTGTCGTACACCGAAGCGGGGACGTTCGGCCCGTTCAGGGCGGCTTCTCGGGCCGAGTCGTAGTTCCTCGCCGCCGCGAGTTTCTCGTCGGCCTTGACGCTGTTTTTGTACGCGGTGCCGACGCTGTTTCGATACTGCTTCCATTCGTCGTAGAAGGCCTCGTAGACGCGACGCCGGAACGCCCTGTTCGGATGTTTCTGTAGCTTCGTGAAGTTCGAAAGCGTGATCCGGCGGTCCTCTCCCTCCGGACCTTCGACTGCGGGGAACTCCATGTCGGCGTTCGTCAGCATGTTGTAAACGTCTCCCGCCGCCCCGGTTACCTCGCTCAGATCGGCCAAAAGCGCCTCTATCTCCGCCGATCTGGTGTGTGGCTTCATCCGCAGCGTGTCGTCGAAGTAGTGTTCGTACGGTTCGAGTTCGGGGTTTTCCTCGATCAGCTCCTCGACCGCATCCCGGTCGAGCTCCTGAATCTCCGGTCCGATGTAGCTCGCGGCACTGGAGGCGTCGGCGGCCAACGCTCGGGCCCGGGCGGAGAGCGCCTGATAGGTCTGGTCCGTCGTGTCCTCGTCTTTCCGCATCCGGGCGTACGCCGAGAGGTTCGACACCGACCGCATGATCGACTCCCGGAGCGTCAGGACTTCCTCGAGCGTCGCCGCGCTCTCGGTGACCCGGCCCTCGTAGGTCGACAGTTCGTCGACTCTCGCTTCGGCCTCCGCGTAGGTCGACTCCCACGCCTCGTCGTCGGCGAACAGATCCGTCAGATCCCACGTGTAGGTCTCGTCGATCTCGCTTCGGTCGGGTACGGAACTCATACCGTGGGATACGGATAGCACGTCCCTAAACCCGTCGTCAGCGGAACGCGCTGTTCAACCACACCCGTCGGGAAATAGCTCCCCGGCGACGCGGGCGCCCGCCAGTCGTCGCCGACGTCTGCGCTCGAACACCCTCTCGGCCGACGAGCGGGCGCTCTCGTCGATCTCGAACGCCACCCCGGGATACTGGACATCGAAGAGTAAGAGCGGTCCCGGATCGGCGGGCGCGATGCCGTCGGGTCCCGAAAGCGGATCGCCCGAGAGCGCGCGATCGATGAAGGACGGCGGACGACGGCGCTCGGCGACGGCTTCGATCGCCGAGACGAGCCGCCGGACGAGCTGTCTGGCGAACCCGCTGGCCCGACAGTCGACGACGAGGAACGGTCCGTTTCGACGGACTGACACGGACACCGTCCGCTCGGTTCCCTCCTCGTCCGGCGTGAAGTTGTGGAAGTCGTGTTCGCCGGAGAGCTTTTGTGCCGCGATTTCGGCCCTTTCCTCGTCGCTCTCCTCGGCGTACAGGAAGTACCGATAGAGACGTCTTTCGGCGTCGTGGGTCGCGTGAAACGACGCCGGGACGTCGGCCGAGCCCCACGCCCGGATCGATTCGGGGAGTTCGCCGTTGAACGCGCGCGGTCCGAGCCACGACGGCGTTTCGAAGGCGACCGTCTGTGCGCGCGCGGAGACGCCGGCATCGGTTCGTCCGGCCGCGGCGTAGCCGACCGGCGAGCCGTCTTCGAACCCGACTCCCAACTTGCCGAGCGCACCGAAGAGTTCGTCCTCGACCGTGTCGCCGTGGGGCTGTCGCTGAAACCCCCGATAGCCGGTGCCGTCGTAGGCCACTCGGAACGCGCGCATCTGCTCGGTCGGTGGAACTCGACCGGCTTGTCGGTTCCGGGGCCGGCTCGCCTCGTTCGACGATTTAAAAACCTACTCGAACCGCACTCGATACCTTCGAATATGTATCAATATAAACCATAGGTGCGTGTTTGTCCACCATGATTATATATTCGCATCGGAAATTCATTTATAACCATGATCGAACCACTGGTTCGGGACGTCGACGTCCCACGGCCCCCGACGATCGTCCCCGAGATATCGACGACGGAAGCCGCACGGCTCCCGTGTCGACCTGACGTTCCGGCGGTCGCCGTCGCGGACGAAAACGGTGTGGCGGGACCGCTCACTCGTAGTCTTCGTAGGTCGGCCGCCCCTCCTCAGGCGGGAACGACGACAGCGGCGCCTGCGTCTGATCGCCGGACCCCATGTCCTTGACCGTCACGGCGTCGTCTGCGAGGTCCTGCTCGCCGACGATCACGACCGTCTCGGCGTCGATCCCGTCGGCGTACGAGAGCTGATCGCCGAAGCCCCGGTCGGCCAGATCCGTCTCGACGACGTGGCCGAGTCCCCGAAGCTGTTGGGCGATCTCTAAGGCCACCGCGCGGGTCTCGCCGACCGAGAGGACGTAGTAATCCGTCCCCGTGGCCCCCTCGGGCCAGACGCCGGCGCGCTGACACAGCAGCGACAGCGTCTCGTGGCCGATCCCGACGCCGACGGCCGGGGTCGGCGCCCCGCCGTACCCCTCGATGAGGTCGTCGTAGCGCCCGCCGCCGAAGACCGACCGCGAGACCTCGCCGGCGGTGTCGAAACACTCGAAGACGACGCCGGTGTAGTAATCCAACCCCCGGGCCGTTTCCAGCGACACCGTACAGTACTCCCGGGCACCGAAGGCCTCAGTCGCCTCGAGAACGGCGCGGAGGTTCCCGACAGCGTCGGCGACCCGGTCGGTGCCGGCGAACTCGACGAGTTCGTCCGGATCGTCCGTTTCGAGCACCGAATCGAACGACTCCGCCCCCGCGCGAGTCAGTCCGGCCTCGACGAGCAACCCGTAGTACTCGTCGGTATCGATCTTCTCCTTTTTATCCACCGCCCGGATGGCGGCGGCCGTTTCGATATCCTCGTCGATCGATTCCAACAGCCCGCCGAGGATGTCCCGGTGGGAGACGCGGAACTCGAAATCGTCACCCGAGAGCCCCAGGTCGGTCATGACGTCGGCGGCGGCGGCGAGGATCTCGGCGTCGGACTCCGGGCGCGAGGAGCCGAAGATGTCCACGTTCGTCTGATAGAACTCCCGGAACCGGCCCTGTTGGACCTGTTCGTAGCGCCAGAACGGCCGCGTCGAGAACCACTTGATCGGTTTCGCGAGCGCGCCGCCTTTCGCGACGACCATCCGCGCGACCGTCGGCGTCAACTCCGGGGTCAACGCGACCTCGCGGCCGCCCTTGTCTTCGAAGGCGTACAGCTCTTCGACTATCTCCTCTCCGGATTTGTCGGTGTAGAGCCGCGTTCGCTCGAGGGCCGGCGTTCCGATCTCCCTGAAACCGTAGCGTCGGATCCGATCCTCGATCGTGTCGGTGACCGCCCGGCGGGCGGCCATCTCGTCGGGATAGAACTCCCGGAATCCCTTCAGACCGTCGTACATGTCGCACGGTTCGAGGGCGAGACCCTAAAAGGTGCGATCCGTCCCCGAACTCGGAGGACTCCCCGTAGACAGTCGCCGGTTGCCGAGCCGCCTTTCGGCGCTGTATCTCCACTCTTCACCCGAAAAGTGCGAACTCTGACGAGACGCGCTCTCAGTCGTCGACGACGACTTCGACCGGTTCCTCGCCTTCGTCCTCGTCGATCGACTCGATCGAACCCTGCTGTTGGTAGAACAGCGCGAGGATGACGCCGACGACGATCCACGATCGCCAGTTCGCCAGGTTCAGCGTGTACCCGATGCCGAACGGCTTCTCGACGAGCATTCCCTTCCCCGGCTGCCAGTAGGCCGACAGCATCCGCCCGAGAGAGGGACGCTCGAAGTTATACGGGATGCCGAACAGTTCACCGGACTGGGGTTTCTCCGTCATGTCTCCCAATAGGTCGGGGCGGAACTTATAAGCACGCCCTTCGACGGGTCACCGATACCGACCGCGACGTTCGATCTCCCGCAACTGTTCGAGTACGCGTTCCTCGCCCGCCTCCGCGTAGGCGCCCTCGAAGGCGTCGATCAACGCCGCCGGGTCGGCGGCGGTCCCGCCGAGGGCGCCCTCGAAGACGTGGAGATCCATCGCGTAGTCCTCGATATCCTCGGTGTAGTAGCCGAGACCGAAATCGATCAGCCAGGTTCGCTCGACCGAGACGCGGACGTTCCGCGGCGTCGGATCGCCGTGGACGAACCCCGCCCCGTGACAGCGCGCGAGGTGCCGGCCGACGGCCCGGACCCGATCGGCCGAGGCCGCCGCGCCGAGATCCGAGTCCCCCACGAACTCGAAGGCGAGTGTCCCTTCGGCCGGATCGACGTCGAAGACGACCGGTGTGGGAACGCCGACCCGGCGGGCCTCGCTCGTGAGCCGCGCCTCCGAGCGGGTCCTCGATCGTCGGAGCCGTCGGTCGAGTTCGGGGTGGCGGTAGCCCTTCGAGAGCCGCCGTTTATAAACGTGACCGTCGTTTTCCGCCAGGTCGACGGTCGCTTCCGCCCCGCGGACGCGTTCTCCCTCGGGAACCGGGCGCGCGGTGTTCCCCTCCCGACGCCACGTCACGTCGACCTCGTCGGGGCGGAAGTTCGGCCGGACCCGGGATTCGTCGATCGCGATCGTGTCGCCGGCGTCGTACATCTTCGCCCCGAGAACCGCGATCATCCCGGCGTTATCCCGGAGGAACTCCGGTTCGGGCGAATAAAACGCCGCCCCGCGCTCCGCACACATCTCCGCCAACATCCCACGGAGCCGGTCGTTCTGTCCGACCCCGCCGCCCAAGACGAGTTCGTCGGCGCCGGTCAACGACAGCGCCCGCTCGGAGACCTCCGTGAGCATCGCGAAGACCGTCTCCTCGAGTCCGCGACAGACGTCCGCTACCGGCGTCCCCTCGTCGTAGGCCGCCTTCGCCGCGGAGGTGATCCCCGAAAAGGAGAAATCCATCCCCTTGACGACGTACGGCAACTCGACGTACTCGCCCTCGAGGGCGTGTGATTCGACTTTCGGACCACCGGGATGGCCCCAGCCGACGTGACGGGTGAACTTATCGAGCGCGTTGCCGACGCCCGTGTCCATCGTCTCCCCGAGCACGCGATAGCGTCCCTCGTGATAGCCGAGGACGTGGGCGTTGGCCCCCGAGGCGTTCAGACAGATCGGCGATTCGAACCCCGACCGGTGGCGACCGATCTCGAGGTGGGCGACCATGTGGTTGACACCGACGAGGGGGACGTCGAGCGTCCCGGCGAGCGCCCGGGCGGCGGTACCGACGATCCGCAGACACGGGCCGAGTCCGGGCCCGCGCGAGAAGGCGACGGCGTCGAGTACCTCGGCCGGATCGCCGTACTCGGATTCGACCTCATCGAGAATTGCCTCGACGACATCCGGGACGGCGCTCCGCATGTGTTCGGCGGCCTCGCGGGGATGAATCCCGCCGCTATCCGGTTGATACGCGTCAGAACGGATCGAGACGCCGTCCGTCGCGCCGTCGAAGACGGCCGCACTGGCACACCAGGCGGTCCCCTCGATTCCGAGGACGCGGGTCACGGCCTTACAGGTACTCGGTGTAGCTGCACTTCCCGCAGTGTCTTCGGTCGCCGTACTCCCCGAGGAACGTATCGCCACAGCGGGGGCACTGCTCTCTGTCGGTCGTCCCGTCGTCGTTGTAGAGTTCGTGTCTCGCCATCTCAGGCCTCCTCCGCCTCGACGTCCTCACCCGTCTCCTCGGCGATCTTGTTCCGTTCGAGCGCGTGACCTTGCTCGACCGCCTTGGCGTGTTCGGGGTCGTCGTACACTTTCGCGTAGCCGACCGTCTTCCGCATCCCGTATTTCGTATCGAGCTTCCGGACGACGACCTCGCCGGCGTCCTTGTTCAGTTTCGCCGCGAGCGAGTCGCGAACGGAGAGCCGCGAGGGCGTCGCTTCCTCGTGAGTCAACTGAAACCGGACGTCGGTCCGGTGTAACATCGGGTTTTCGTCCTCGTCAATGATTTCGACTTCCATGGTTACGTTGCCCTAGATTCTCCTCGAAACACCTAAAAGGATTTCGAAGCCGCGAACGGACGGGATACGGCGGTCGAGGCCCATCCCACTGACGACTCAGCAGATCGATCCCCCCCCACAGCTACCCGTACTGTCGGTACAGCGATCGTCCGATCTCGAGAACCAACACGACGCCGATCGCGAGCAAAAGCGGCGGGCCGCCGATCACCCAATCGTCCGGTTGCAGCACGTACAAATAGATGTTCCCGAAGACGATGATCGCGGCGCCGACGACGAACGGCCAGTGTTCGCGGGCCCACGCCCGCCCGGCCTCGACATCGATATCCATAGCGACCGGTCGCGGCCGCCGATGAAAAGCGCTACGACGACAGGATCTCGTCGATCCGATCGAGGTCGCTTTGCATCCGCCCGATGAGCGCTCGACAGCGCTCCCGAACGTCGTCGTCGACGGAAACGAGAACCATCCCCTCGTCCGGTTGTCCGTAGACGACCGATCCACCGTTCGGGACGGCCAGTACGGCCGGGAGCGAAGCCAGATCCTCCTCGCCGTCGACGACGATCACGGTCGGTTCCGATCGGTCGATCGCGCTAGAGATCGCCTCCAACAGATCGTCCGTAATCGTCGACTGTGGGTTGGCGACGTCGATTCGGTCCTCGAACGTCTCGATCGCGTTCAGTACCTCCGGCCCGACGCGTGTGCGTTTGGTTTTTCTGTCGACGATCGCTACATCGGGTCGCCGTTCGGCTTCGAGCAGATGATACGTCACGATGTCCCCCACCGCGACGATCGGCTCGCCGGCCTCGGCGAGCAGCGTCTTCGGATCGGTGTAGATCTCCCCCAGGGGTTCTTTGAGTTCCTCGCGCATCTCGGTCGGCAGTTTCGCGAGTATCGTCGACATCTCAACGGACCTTCAGCGCGTATCGCCCGGACTCCGTGATACCCATCTCCTCCGCGATCCGGCTCTCTTCGGGGTGGGCGATGACGACGTAGCCGGCCCAATCCTCCGTGAGCGAGTTCGAACCACAGACCGGGCACTGCTCGTCGCCCTCGACTTCGAGCACGCGGTGACAGTCCCGACACACTAATCGAGACGCCATTCAATCACCCGCCTGCGCCTCGCGACGCTGTCTCTCCTCTTCGAGCCACCCGTGTTTCCCGAGTCCGGGCTGTTTCGCCGTCAGGCCGATCTTCGAGTCCCGCGGGTTTCGCTCGTCGATGCTCTTCGTGACGATCCTCGCCCGGACGGCGTCGCCGACGCTCAACACCCGGTTCGAATCGCGAGACGCGAGCTGTTGGTTCTCGTTGTCGAACGCGAGATACTCGTCGGAGATCTGAGAGACGTGGAGGAGTCCGTCGACCGGACCGATGCCCACGAAGGCGCCGAAGTTGACGACCTCGACGACCTCCCCGTCGACGACCTCCTGCATCTGTGGATCGAACGTGAGCGCGTCGAACTCGGCGCGGTAGTAGACGCCCGGCCGGTTCGGTAACACGGCGCCATCGCCGATGTCGTGGACCTTCGTCACCGAGACGACGCTCCCGACGTCTTCGTCCATCTGTCCCTCGAGTTTGTCCTGCAACAGCCGTTTGACCAGCTGGGGCGATACGTCCGCGAGGTGTCTGGGAGGGACCTCGACCGTATCTTTGAGTCGGACCCGTTTGTACATGTTATGGTTCAGTGATTTCGAATTTGGTTCGCCCGCGTAAACAGATTACGGGAACGTTCGCTTCCAAGAGCCGCGCTCGCAGCGGCATATCGCTCGTGACCGCGTATTCGACGCGCTCGCCGATCTCGACGACGGCGTCGTCGGCGTAGGCCGCGTCGTGCTCGACGGTGACGCACTCCCGGCGCGCGAGATCGCTCCCGACGCTCGCTGCGGTCGCCGCTTCGCCGCTCCCCGCCGCGATCCGATCGAGTTCCTCCAGTACCGCTTTCGGGACGAGCGCCTCATACTCGCCGAGGAGCCGATCGAGTTCATCGAACGTCCTGACACCGACTTCGACCGGCGCCATCAGCGCGTTCGTATCGAGCACCACACGCATCACCGGAGCGTTCCGACGCCGATGAGCCGCCAGCGCGCGCCGACGCGTCGGTTGATCGCGATCTTCGCTCCAGCCGCCGCACAGACCGGCCGTTTCAGCCGCACCTCGCACTCGCCGTCCCGCGCGCTCGTGACCGAGCCGACGGTCGTCGCCGTCCCGACCGTGAGCATCAGCGGTTCACCGGTGCTGATCGGCTCGATCTCGTCCGTCTCCTCCCCGACGACGCGATCGAGGAGCTCGACGTCCATCGTGAAACTCTCACGCGTCGGCGGCAGCGTTCCCGGCGGCCCCGCGACCTGTCCCGCGAGGGCGTCGCCCTTCGTCAGCGAGGGATCGAGTCCGGTCCCGACGCCGAGAAGTCCGCCGGGCGCCACCTCGTCGACGAACTCGCCGCCGGCCTGCAGCGACCGGATCGTCGTCTCGACGGGCTGGTACTCGGAACTGCCGCCCTCCTCGATCTCGCGGCCGGGTTTGATCTCGATATCGTCGTCGACGGCGAGTCGCCCCTGCGTGAGCGAGCCGCCGAGGACGCCGCCGGTGAGGTCCTCCCACGTCGTCCCGGGTCGGTTGATGTCGAACGAACGGGCGACCTGCATCCGGGCGTCCGTATCCGGATCCCGTTCCGGCGTCGGGATCTCCGATTCGATCGTCCCGATCAAAAGATCCGTGTTCACGTCCTGTTGGGCCGAGATGGGAACGATCGGGGCCGATTCGGCGACCGTCCCTTCGACGAACTCCTCGATCTGCTCGTAGTTCCGGATCGCCTGTTCGCGATCGACGAGATCGATCTTGTTCTGGGCGATGACGATGTTCTCGATGCCGATGATATCGAGCGCCATCAGGTGCTCCTCCGTCTGGGCGCGCGGGACCGGCTCGTTGGCCGCGATGACCAGTACCGCCCCGTCCATGATCGCGGCCCCCGACAGCATCGTCGCCATCAGCGTCTCGTGCCCGGGCGCGTCGACGAACGACACCGTCCGGAGATGCTCGCTTTCGGAGCCGTCCGGACAGGTCTCCTCGACGGTGTACCGTTCGGGCTCGTCGAGCCCCGGACACTCCCGGAACGTCGCGTCAGCGTAGCCGAGGCGAATGGAGATGCCGCGCTTCATCTCCTCGGAGTGCTGGTCGGTCCACTCCCCCGAGAGCGCCTCGACGAGGGTCGTCTTCCCGTGGTCGACGTGGCCGACCAGCCCGATGTTCACCTCCGGTTGTCGGTGTTTCTGCGTCATTTAGTAATGACATGAATATCCACCCCTGCGCCTGATAAACCTACTGTTCCGCGTTTCCCCAGCGGCCGTCCACGGGAGATACAACACTCTTAAAACGTGTCAGTACCCAAATTCATCCAATGACTCCACCGACTGCCGGCGAAGCCGGCACCGACCCTACGGATACCGAGAGGGTCGTCTACGATCTCGCCCCCGGCTGTACGCTCGAGGACGTCGATGAGGGTGCCCTGTATCTGGCGACCGTCAACGGCGTCGTCGAGTACGGCGTTTTCGTCGATCTCTCCGAGAGCGTCTCGGGGCTCGTTCACGAATCGAATCTCGACGGCGAGTACGGCGTCGGCGACGAACTGGTCGTCGAACTCGTCGAGATCCGGGACAACGGCGACGTCGGCTTCCAGGACGTCGACATCGATCCGGCGACCGTCGATCGAACCCCCGTCGCCCCCGGCGACGACGTGGATATCGCCGACCTCTCGGATCGGATCGGCGACGCCGTCCACGTCGAAGGCGATGTCGTTCAGATCAAGCAGACGCCCGGCCCGACGATCTTCTCGATCCGGGACGGGACCGGTATCGTTCCCTGCGCGGCCTTCGAGGCGGCCGGCGTCCGCGCCCACCCCGAAATCGACCTCGACGACACCGTCCGCGTGGTCGGCTCGGTCGAGGCCCACGAGGGAGCAACCCAGCTCGAAGTCGAGACGCTCGAGCGACTCGAGGGTGAGGCCGAACGGGCGGTCCGCGACCGCGTCGACGACGCAGTCGAGGCGCGCGCCGAGCCGGCCGATCCCGAGCCGCTCATCGAGTGGCCGGCGTTCGAGAAGCTCCGGGACGACCTCGCCGATATCGCCCGACGCCTCCGGACGGCCGTGCTCGAATCCCGGCCCATCCGGGTCCGACACCACGCCGACGGCGACGGCATGTGTGCCGCGCTGCCCGTCCAACTCGCCGTAGAGAACTTCATCGCCGAGGTCCACGCCGATCCCGAGGCCCCGAGACATCTCTTCAAACGGTCGCCCTCGAAGGCGCCGTTCTACGAGATGGAGGACGTCACCAGGGATCTCAACTTCGCTCTGGAGGACGAGGAACGCCACGGCCAGCGGCTCCCGTTGCTCTTTATGGTTGACAACGGTTCGACCGAGGAGGACACCCCAGCCTACCGGGCGCTCGCCCAGTACGACATCCCGATCCTCGTCGCGGACCATCACCATCCCGATCCGGACGCGGTCGCCCCGCTCGTCGAGGCCCACGCCAACCCCTACCTCCACGGGGAGGACTACCGGATCACGACCGGGATGATGTGTGTCGAGCTGGCGCGGATGATCGACCCCTCGATCACCGACGAGCTCGAACACGTCCCGGCGGTCGCCGGGCTTTCGGACCGATCGAAAGCGGACGCGATGGACGAGTATCTGGACCTCGCCGCCGGTGCCGGCTACGAGAAATCCGATCTCACGGACATCGTCGAGGCGCTCGATTACGCCGCCCACTGGCTCCGCTACAACTCCGGCCCGAACCTGATCAACGACGCGCTCAATCTGGACTGCGACGACGGGGATCGGCACCGCGAACTCGTCGAGTTCCTCTCATCGCGGGCCCGACGCGACGTCGAGACGCAACTCGAGGACGCCGAGCCGCACGTCGAGCACGAGCGGCTCGACAACGGCGCACATCTCTATCGGCTCGACGTCGAGAACCACGCCCGACGGTTCACCTACCCGGCGCCCGGAAAGACGACCGGCGAGATCCACGACCGGAAGGTGACCGAGACCGGCGACCCGGTCATTACGATCGGATACGGGCCGGACTTCGCCGTCCTCCGGTCCGACGGTGTCCGCCTCGATATCCCGAACATGGTGACGGAACTGCAGGACGAAATCGAGGGCGCCGGCGTCTCCGGCGGCGGCCACCTCGTCGTCGGCTCGATCAAGTTCGTCCCTGGCATGCGCGAACCCGTCCTCGACGCGCTCGTCGAGAAGATGGAGGCGGCAGAACTCGACGCCGATCTCCGGAGTACGCTCCTGCGAGACGACTGATCGGGGCTTTCTCGACGGTTCACGATCGCCAGTCGGTGAGCGTCTCCGCTTCTCCCACGAACTCGATGCGGCGGAGCGCCAACAGCGCGCCCGAAGCCCCGGCGACGACGGCGGCCAGCAGTCCGCCCGGGAACGACCGGTCGTCGCTCTCCCAGTCGTCCTCGAAGACGCTCGCGTAGTAGGTTGCCGCTTCCGACCCTTCGAGCGCGACGAGCACTTCCCTGTTGTCGGATTTGGCCGACCGGACCCAGTTGAGACTACCGACGACGGCAGTCTCGTCGATCACGACGCCTTTCGTGTGTATCTTGTTGTACCTCTGGGGTTCGTCGATGCGTGCCTCCAGATTCCAGCCTTCGGCCTCGGAACGCCGGTTCAGCCACTCGACGAGCGCTTCGTTGTCCTCCTCGACGTACCAGCTCCCGTCGAGGTGGATTCGGACGCTGACGCCGCGCTCGGCGGCGTCCACGGCTGCTCTGAGGAGTCGGTTTTCGCGGCTGTCGATACGGACCTGCTGGACGAGTATCCGGTCGTCGGCTCGCTCCATCCTCTCGACCAGGGCGTCCGCCGCGTTGTCGGGTGCGACGAGGACGGTCGCGCGATCGATCTCGAATCGGTCCGGTTCGTACTCAGATCCGTATCCACCGACGGCCGGATCGGCTTCCGAGAACGTCCGTCCCTCACGGTAGGTCCGCCACGGCGTTGCCGCCCGCCACGTCCAGTCGTCGGTGTGGAGGGACGCGAGGGTATCGGCCGGTTCG
>CAZWZX010000057.1:0-12525 GCA_964638655.1 uncultured Natronomonas sp. | reverse complement strand
AGCGTCTCGAGATCCTCGAACAGCAAAACGAGGAGATGCGGGACAAACTCCTCGACGCCAACGCAGAGAACAACAAGTATCAGCAGAAACTCGAGCGGCTGACTCACGAGAACAAGAAGCTCAAACAGTCCCCGCTGTTCGTCGCCACCGTCCAGGAACTCACCGACGAGGGCGTCATCATCAAACAGCACGGGAACAACCAGGAGGCGCTCACCGAGGTCACCGAAGAGATGCGGGAGGATCTCACCCCGGACGCCCGCGTCGCGGTGAACAACTCGCTTTCGGTCGTCAAACAGCTCGACAGCGAAACCGACGTCCGGGCCCGGGTGATGCAAGTCGATCGATCTCCGGAGGTCTCCTATGCGGATATCGGCGGCATCGACGAGCAGATGGAGGAGGTCAGAGAGACCGTCGAAATGCCGATCGAAAGCCCCGAGATGTTCGACGAGGTCGGCATCGATCCGCCGTCCGGCGTCCTGTTGCACGGCCCGCCGGGGACGGGCAAGACGATGCTCGCGAAGGCCGTCGCCAACCAGACCGACGCCACCTTCATCAAGATGGCCGGCTCCGAACTCGTCCACAAGTTCATCGGCGAGGGCGCGAAGCTGGTCCGGGATCTGTTCGAACTCGCCCGCCAGCAGGAGCCCGCCGTCGTCTTCATCGACGAGATCGACGCGATCGCGGCCAAACGGACCGAATCGAAGACTTCCGGCGACGCCGAGGTCCAGCGGACGATGATGCAGCTACTGGCGGAGATGGACGGCTTCGAGGACCGCGGACAGATCTCGATCATCGCGGCGACGAACCGCTTCGACATGCTCGATCGCGCCATTCTCCGGCCCGGCCGCTTCGATCGGCTCATCGAGGTCCCGAAGCCGGACTTCGACGGCCGAAAGATCATCTTCGAGATCCACACGCGGAAGATGAACATCGCGGACGACGTCGACTTCGTTGAACTCGCCGAACTCGCCGACAGCGCCTCCGGTGCCGACATCAAGGCGATCTGTACGGAAGCAGGGATGTACGCGATCAGGGACGACCGCCTCGAGGTGAAAACCGAGGACTTCGAGCAGGCCTGGCGGAAAATCAAGCAGACGGACGACACCGAGGCGGAAGTCTCGAAGACGTTCGCCTGATCGTCCCTCGAACAGTTTTATAAGCAGCAAGCGTCGTCGAAACCGAAAGGGGTGGCTTCTCGATACGACCGAACCGATCAGTCCGACTGGATCGCTTCGAGGATGTTCGGGCGGTCGTCGCCGACGGTCCCGTCGCCGCCGTCCTTGTTCCAGACCTTCTCCGGCATCGGGAGCCCCTCCCACAGTTCGGGGTCGAGTGGGGGTTCCGGTTCGATGTCGCAGCGCTCCTCCAATATCCACGCCAGCTGTCGGGCGTGTTGGGCGGTATGCCAGACGGTCCGCTCGAAGTACTGCTGCAGCGACGGGGAGCCATAATAGACGTCGGCGGTCTCCGACCACTCGCAGTCGTCCGCGTAGTTCTCGTGCCAGTGCTCGACCCGGGCACGGATATGCTGGCCGTACGTGACGAGCGCCTCGACCGACTCGCTCGCCCACTCGGGTTCGGATTTGTACATCTTCAGCGGTTCGCCGTCCTGGTGTTCAAGGAACGACTCGGGGATGCTGAAGGCGTGATAGACGAGCTGACCGACGGTTCGGGGCCGGTCCGCGATCGGACCGTCGAGCTTCTCCGTCGGGAGCCGTTCGGCGTACTCGACGAGCGTCTCCAAGACGATATCGAGCCGGCGGTACAGCTCTTCGACCGGAAGTACCTCCGCCTCGTACTCGATTTCGGCGATCCGGGCCACCTCGTCGAGCTCCTGTGCGTCCGCCCACTCGTCGCCCTTCTTTACGATCGGGACCTGTCGCGGGAGTCCCTGGGCTTCCATCTCGTCGAGCATACTCATGTCCTCGGCGATGTTGTGCGATTCGAAATCGACGTCGTTGCGCTCTAAGAACTCCTTCGCTCGGAGACAGCTGGTACAGCCGGTGGCCCAGTAGAGATGAGTGCTGGCCTCGGTCTCAGACATGCATTATTAATGCCCAGCAATACTAATAAATGCTTCTGCGCCCGCTGTTTAGGACCCACATCGGATCAAAACAGTACGAAAAGCAGGTACGGGATCCCGAACAGAACGAGCGTCATCGCGAGGATGACGAGCGCGTAGGCGGCGAACGTCCCGCCCGCGGTGACGAACGAGGAGTGGCTGAGTTCCGTTTTGAGTTCGGCGGCGTCCATACCGCGATATCCGGTCGATGTCCTTTATAATTTCCGCACGGGGGCGGAAATCGAACTAACCGATGATCTCGGTTATTCGTCGCGGTTCGCCCGAAAGTGAAGGGCTCTCCTCTATCAGTTGCAGGACCTCGTGATCGGTCACGTCCGGGTAGTCCTTCTCGGTCGCCTCCTCTATGAGCGCTTTCTCCATGCGGAACTCGGTCCCCTCGTAGACGACGTCGACGCCCTCCTGATCGAAGGAAAGAACAGTCATATCCGGCGTTGGCGAGCGAGCGATATAAGCGCCACGAGAGATGCCCGTCAGACCTCCGTCCGACGACGTGAGCGGGATTTATTAGTCGGCACGTCCAGAGATCCACCGTGTTCGGGACGGATCCGCTCGAGGAACTCTCGGTCCCCGACGGGACCGAGATCAAAGAGCACGACCTCGTCACCGACGGCGACGTCCTCGTGGGCGGTCAAAGCACCGTCGAGCTGGGGCTTCGCGGGGGAACCGTCGTCGCCGGCGAGCGCGTCACCGTCGAGGGGGACATCGAGGCCGACGGCGACTGTCGGCTCGACATGTGGTGTGAAATCGACGGCAACGTCCTGGTCGGCAGCGACGCCTACCTCGGCGAGCGAGTGCAGATAAGCGGCCAGCTCATCGTCTCCGGCGATCTCGATATCGGCGACGACGTCGAGATCGAAGAGGGGTTCGAGGCCAACGGCTGGATCGTCATCCGGAACCCGATGCCGACGATCGTCTTTCTGTTCGTCTATCTCTCCCATCTGCTCCGGATCGGCGAGAAGGAGGCCGCGGCGGAGGTCGCCGGCGAGTTTCTCGCCGAGGGGCGCGACGTCGAACCCGTCAGGATCCCCCGTGGCGCCCGGGTCTCCGATGATACGTGGCGGGTGTCGACGCCGGCGACGATCGGCGACGACTGTCGGCTCCACGGGAACATCCGGGCGACCGAGATCGACGTCGGGGGCGACACCGAAGTGTTCGGGAGCCTCCGGGCGAAGGGTTCGATCCGCGTCGGAAGCGGGACGGTCATCCACGGCGACGTGACGACGAGCGGCGGCGACGTGATCGTCGCTCCCGACGCGCACGTCCGCGGTGGGATCTCCTGTGACCGGTGCGAACTCTCGGAAGCCGCCGAGGTCGAGGGGACGATCCGGGCCCGAGAGGGGATCACGATCGAGGACGCTCCGGAGACGGCGGCGTCCGGCGGGGAAGACGACGATACCGACGCCGCTGAACCGGACGGGGTACCGCCGTCGAGAGGATCAAAAGGCGAACCCGAATCGGAACCGAGGCCGGCGGTCGTTCCGCTCGGCGAGGGACAACTCGAACCGATCGCCGAAACGGACGGAGCGGACAGAGCGTTCGTGCCGCTGGGTTCGGGTGAGCGTGTCTCGGAACGGGCGATCGTACCGATCGAGAAGAGCGATTTCGAGTGGGATACGGTCGGAAGTCAGCGATCGAACGGGGTCGGGACCGACGAAGCCGCCGCCGCGATCATCACCGATGCCGAAGAACCCTGACGGAGGGGAAAAAACGACGACACGCCGGTCGGCATCGGGAACCATATACGGGAGCCCCCGATACTCGACGGTATGCTTTCGGTCGCGCTCGCCGGCAAACCGAACGCCGGCAAATCGACGTTTTATAAAGCCGCCACGATGGCGGACGTCGACGTCGGCAACTACCCGTTCACGACGATCGATCCGAACCGCGGGGTCAGCCACGTCCGGACCCGCTGTCCGTGTCTCGATCGCGAGACGCGCTGTGACAACGACACCTGCCACGACGGGAAGCGGTACGTCCCGATCGAACTCCTCGACGTGGCCGGGCTCGTCCCCGGTGCCCACGAGGGGAAAGGGCTCGGCAACCAGTTCCTCGACGAGTTGACGAACGCCGACGTCATCCTCAACGTCGTCGACGCCTCCGGCGGGACGAACGCGGCCGGTGAACCGGTCGAAGTCGGTGAGTACGATCCGGTCGATGACGTCGAGTTCATCGAGACGGAGATGGATCTGTGGCTCGCCGGAATCGTCGACCGCAACTGGGAGACGATCGAACGGGCCTCGCGCTCGCCGGAGTTCGACTTCGAGGCGACGCTGACCGAGACGCTCACCGGCGTCGGAGCGAGCGAGGCCGACGTGATGGCCGTCCTCCGAGAACTCGACTACGAGACGGACCCAATGGCCTGGGACGACGGCGACCGTGAGGAACTCGCCCGGCTGTTACGGGAGCGGACCAAACCGATCGTCGTCGTCGCGAACAAAGCCGACATCGCTCCGGAGGGGAACGTCGAACGGCTCCGGGATGCCGCCGAGCGGGTCATCCCCTGTAGCGCCGAAAGCGAACTCGCACTCAGAAACGCCGTCGAGGCCGGCGTCGTCGATTACGATCCCGGCGACGAGACGTTCGACATCACGGGCGAGCCCTCGGACGCACAGCGATCGGGGCTCGAACGGATCCGGGACGTCCTCGAAGAGCACGGCGGGACGGGCGTTCAGGCGGCGCTCGATGAAGCGGTCTACGGCCTTCTCGACCGGATCACCGTGTATCCGGTCGGAAACGAGACCCGATGGACCGACGGGCAGGATAACGTGCTCCCGGACGCGTTCCTTCTGGCGACGGGGGAGACGCCGAAGGATCTCGCCTTCGCGGTCCACTCCGACATCGGCGAGGGATACCTCCACGCCGTCGACGGGCGGGCGAGCCGACGGATCGGCGAGGACCACGAACTGTCGGAGGGCGACGTGATCAAGATCGTTTCGACGGCGAACTGAGCCCGATTACGTCCAAGCGTCGGGAGCGACGCCGAGCCGAATCACGAGCGGACGGTAGGCGAAGACGATCACGAGGATGATCACGAACTCGAACCAGAAGCCGAGATCTCCGATGGCCGTCCGAACGACGGTCAAAACGGCGAAAACGAGTATCAACATTGCCAGATAATGCGGGAGCACATCGAGTATCCGTTCTGTGTCCATACTTCTCCCATGGGCACTCTCCCCCTCAACTCTTTCTCTGTTTTTTATGATCCACGACAGTCAGGGCCGATACTCCATAGACCGGTATCTGGCCAGGTTGACCGCCGCAAAGAGCACCATCGTGGTCGGAAGCGCCGCCGTGATTCCCAATAAAACGGCGTTGCCGGGCGACACGGTGACCGAGGCGAGAACGATACCGGTGGCGACGACTGTCGAGACGACGAACACCATGACCCAGACGGATTGCCGGGTGAGGAAATCGGTCGGCTCACGGACGAAAAGCAGCCGATCGAGGACGACCGCGAGAAAGGCGAGTCCCGTGACGGCGACGCCGAGCGCGAACGCGATCGACGCGAGCGGCACGGCGGCGGTTCCGGAACCGCCGAACAGCGAAAAGAGGAGATAGAACGCGACCGAGACCCCGAGATACAGGAACGTCCACAGCCCCGTCCCGGTCGCGACCCGCCGCCAGTCGATCGATCCGTTTCCCATCGTTTCCAGCCGGGAGGGCCGGGGAGTTAACGGTTTGCACCGCAACGGCCGGATCGAGAGAACATCACTGGACCGATGCGGTCGCCTCGCGCATGATCTCGATCGCCTCCTTCAACGTCTCGAGATCGGTCGCATAGGAGATCCGGGCGTGTCCGGCCCCGCCGTCGCCGAAGGCTTCGCCGGGGACGACGACGACACCCCGATCGATGACGGCGTCGGTCCACCCGGCGGGGACCTTCGGCATCGCGTAGAAGGCGCCCTGTGGCGTCGGAACGTCCAGCCCCATCGATTCGAGGCCATCGAGCAACACATCGCGGCGTCGCTCGAAGGCATCCCGCATCTCCTCGACACAGTCCTGTGGCCCCGTAAGCGCCCCTTCGGCGGCGTACTGTGCGGGCGCGGAGGCGCAGGCCTGGGCGTACTGGTGGACGCGGAGCATCCGCTCGATCCGTTCGTGTGCACCGGTCACCCATCCGAGCCGCCAGCCGGTCATCGAGTAGGCCTTCGAGCAGGCGTTGACGACGACGACGCTTTCGGGAGAGGCGAAGTCGGCCGGTGAGTGGTGCTGGCCGTCGAAGACGAACGGCTCGTAGACCTCATCGGAGAGACAGCAGACGTCGTGTTCGTCGGCGATCCGGGCGAACTCGCGCATATCTGCCTCGCTCTGGACGGCCCCGGTCGGGTTGGCGGGGCTGTTGACGACGAACAGCGCCGTCTCGTCGGTGATCGCGTCCTCGACCGCCTCCGGATCCAACGTGAGGTCCTCGCGGAGTTCGACCGGCTTCGGCGTTCCACCCGCGAGATGCGTCAGCGCCTCGTAGGAGACGAAGCCCGGATCGGGGAAGATGACCTCCTCGCCCGCGTTCACGTGGGCTTCGATCGCGATGTGGAGCGCCTCGCTGCCGCCGGCGGTGGCGATGACGTTCCCCGGATCGACGTCGAACGCGTTGTCGCGTTCGTGTTTTTCGGCGATCGCTTCCCGAAGCGATTCGGTCCCTTTGTTCGACGTGTACCCGTCGGTTTTTCCGGTCTCGATCGCCTCGATGGCCGCCTCTCGAGCGTGTTCCGGCGTCGGGAAGTCCGGCTGTCCCAACCCGAGGTTGATCGCGTCCTCACCGGCCGCCTCGAACACCTCGCGGATACCGCTGATGGAGATCCGCTCGACGCGGGAGGAAAACTCTCTCATGTGGGCTTTGCCGCACGGAACCGGTATAGTTCTGCCGTGTCGTTCGGAGCCCGATCCATATATCGGCAAATTTAGCTTCAAACGGGTACGAGTTTTCGACCAATTAAGACGGGCAGGTTCCCAGAAACGCCGATATACGGCACATATCGGTCGAGTGCTGCGTCGTACTTCGAAGCCGACCCTACCGCTAACTGTCCACGAATATGCTTCAGGCCCCTAATCGGAGCAATGAGTGACCTAGCGTTCTCCCGACGCGAGTATCTGGGCGGGATCGGAACGGTCGGCGTTGCCGGTTTCGCCGGCTGTCTCGGTTCCGATGGCGGTCTCGACGAACTGACCGTCGCCTACATGCCGATCTTTCCCGACCTGCAGTACTTCGTGATGGAGTCGGAGGGGTACTTCGACGAGATCGGCGCCGAGATCGACGGACGGGAGTTCACCGACGGACCGGCGATCGTCCAGGCCTACGGCGGCGGCGAACTCGATATCGCGATGTTCGGGATCGTCCCGTCGATGATAGTTATCGATCGCGGACTGCCGGCGAAGGTGACCGCGGCCAACATCAAAGAGCCGATGGCGATCATGGCACACGAGGAACTGCAGGCCATGTGGGACGTACACGGGTCCGATTCCTTTGCCGCCTGGGAGGCGGAACACGGTCGGAAGTTCCGGTTCGGGACGTTCCCCCAGGGGTCGGTCCCGGACGTCCTGTTGCGCTATTGGCTCTCGGATATCGTCGGCGTCGATCCCGAAGAGACGGTCGATATCACGGAGATCGGGGGAGCGAACGCGGTGTTTCAGGCGGTCGTCAACGACGAGATCGACGGGACGTCGATCATGGAGCCGGTCCCGACCCGACTCGCCGGAACGGACTCGGCGGTCCGAACGTTCCGGAACGCCAGCGAGATCATGCCGGGACAGCCGGCGGCCGTGACGCTAATGAGCGACGAGGTTCGCGACTCCGATCTCGCCGGACAGTTCCTCAGACAGCACGTCCGTGCGACGGAGTTCATCGGCGACAACCCCGAAGAGACGGCGGATATCGTCGAAAGCGGGATCGGGATGGATCGCGATCTCGCCCGGCAGGCGCTCGACGGCCCACTATCGAACTTCGTGACCGATCCCAGCGAGATCGAAAACGGGACGGAGATCTTCTCGCAGTTCGCTCACGCCAACGGCCAGATCGACGAGGAACTCTCCCTCGAGGAGATCTTCGATCGTACGGTCTACGATGGGATTTAAAAGCGTTCGACCGAAGAGGAACTGAATGGCGACCGACATCCGACGCGAACTCGAACGGGCGACCGCGGATACGGAGCTCCCGCTTTTCGATATCGACGGCTACCGTGCGTTGCTCGGCGCTGTCGGTATCACCGTCTTTCTGTTGCTCTGGCACGTCGCCGCACTGTTCCAGCCGGACTACATCCTCCCGTCGCCGCTTGCGGTCGGCGAGACGTTCTACCTCGAGGCGGCCAGCGGCGAGATGACGACAGCCCTCGGACAGAGCGTCAGACACTGGATCCCGGGCGCCCTCATCGGGACGACTCTCGGTGTCGCCGTCGGGATCACGCTGGCGTGGAGCCCGTTGCTCGACGATCTCTCCGCTCCCGTCGTCCGGCTGCTTCGGCCGGTTCCACCGCTTGCGCTCATCGGCTTCGCGATCGCGTGGTTCGGCATCAATCACGCCGGCGCGGCGTTTATTATCGCGATCGGTGCGTTCTGGATCAATTTCTATGCTGCCTACGGCGGCGTCGAAGGCGTCTCGGACGATCTGCTGGACGTCGCACGCAGTCTCGGCGTCTCCGGGAATCTCGAACTCGTTAGATCCGTCGTGATTCCCGCGGCCTCTCCTGAGATCATGACCGGGATTCGAACGGGACTTGGCCGATGTTGGATGCTCGTCGTCGCCTCCGAAATCTTCGGCGTACCTGGGGTCGGCCGCCGGATCCTTCGGGCCGGACAGAACCTGCAGGTCGACACTGTCATCGCCTATATCCTCGTTTTAAGCCTGATGTTCCTGATCGTCGATACGGCGTTTCGGGCAGTCCAACGGAGGTTGTTACGATGGCGGTAGAGGAGAGAGACACGGGCGCACGCGTCCGCATTGACGGGGTATCGAAACGGTACGGAGAGGGCGAGGGGACGGTGCAAGCGCTCGAACAAGTCACATTTGACGTCGCCGACGGCGAGTTCGTCTGCCTCGTCGGGCCTTCGGGATGTGGAAAGACGACGCTGTTTCGGATCATCGCGGGATTGGAGGCCGCGACTGACGGCGGCGTCTACCTGAGCGGCGATCGTGTCGATGGGCCGACGACGGACATGGGTGTCGTCTTTCAGGAGTATCACCTCTTCCCGTGGCGGACCATCCGGGGGAACGTCGCCTTCGGGCTCGAAAAGCAGGACGTACCGGAAGCAGAACGCCGAAGACGCGTCGACGAACTCGTCGATCTCGTGGGACTCGAGGGGTTCGAGGACAGTTATCCCAAAGCGCTCTCCGGCGGGATGAAACAGCGGGTCGCGATCGCTCGAGCGCTCGCGGCTGATCCGCAGCTATTACTCATGGACGAGCCGTTCGGTGCCGTCGACGCCCAGACGAGGGAGATGCTTCAGACGGAGCTACTGGAGATCTGGGAGGAAACCGGAAAGACGGTGCTCTTTGTCACCCACGACGTCGAGGAAGCGGTCAAACTCGCCGATCGAGTCGTCGTCATGGCCAAAGATCCCGGCCGAGTCAAGGAGGTCGTCGAGATCGATCTCTCACGGCCGCGTTCACGTTCGGATGTCGATTTCGGCGGCTACTACGAACGTGTACTTGACCTCATCCGAGGCGCCCAAGACCGACCAGACCCCGAGAGCTGATCCGTCTCAGACGCCATCGGCGGCTTCCCTGAGCTCTTCGATATGTCCGTCCAGTCGCCGGAGCGTCGCGTCGGCGTCGGCGTATCCCTGCTCGTACTCGGCGTACGCCGAATCGGCTTTCCGGAGGAACCGCTCGACTGTCTCGGCAGTTTCGCTCATACCCGCAGTTTGGGTTCGACGCCCATAGGCGTTCCCGGCGAAAGATCAGCTCGCTTCGGGCGGTTCGGCTCGGACCTCGGAGACGTACTCGAGGAAGTTATCGAAGAGCCGCTTGACCTCGCAGGCGGCGCGGTAGTTCTCCTCGTTGATGCCCTCGAGCACCGCCTCGATCCGCGCCTCGGGGAGTTGATCCTTCCCTTTCGTGACCCGCTCGGCGGTCTGTGTGTCGTATTCGGGGTGAAACTGCACCGCGAAGACGCGGCCCTTCCGGAACCCGTGGATCCCGTAGTCGTTCTTCGCGAAGACGGTCGCCTCCGGCGGTGCCTCGACGACGTGATCGGAGTGTGTCGTGAAGACGATCATGTCGTCGGCGACACCCTCCAACAGACGGTTTTCGCCGTCCTGCTCGACGGTCCGGTAGCCGATCTCGTACTCGCCCATCGCTTCGACCCGACCGCCCATGACGTCGGCGAGCAACTGGTGGCCATAACAGACGCCGAGCGCCGGAAGACCGGCCTCGACGGCGCCGCCGACCCACGCTTTGAGTCGGCCGATCCACGGTTCGTCCCAGTAAACCGACGCTCGCGAACCGGTCACGACGAAGCCGTCGTAACCGAACTCCTCGGGGAACTCCCCCGAGGGACAGTGAAACTCCTCGATATCCGCGTCGAGTTCACGGTGGAAGTTTCGACTGGTGTCCGCCGAGTTGTGTGCCGCGTTCAAAAGCGCGATACGTGGCGTCTCCATGAGAGCGTTCTTCGGGTGGTGTCGTTCAAAGACGGTCGTGTACTGTCAATATTTACCGACTGTAACCGGCGGTCAGTCGCTCGCGGCGGTCGACGCCCGCCGCACGTCCGATTCGAGTTCGCGGGCGTATCGGAGACGGACCTGACGCGCCTCGGGGACGGTGAGTTCACCGTCGTGATCGAACTCCCGTGCGATCGGCTCGTACGACGGGACATCGAACCCCATCCGATCGAGGTACGCACAGAGTGCGTCGGACTCGAGCCCCTCACAAACTGCGGCTTCGACGTGTGACTCGACGGTTTCGAACTCAGGAAGGACGACGGCGTCATCGGTGTGGACGCCGATCTCGCCGTCGATCCGAACCTCGGCGTCAGCGAGCCGTTCGACGACGGACACCAGATCGTCGGTGAGTTCTATGATCTGGCTCGGGAGGGCCGTGTCGGGCGAGCGCCACTCGACCGTCGAGAACGCCTTGCGGAGTTTGACCGGCGCCCAGACGGCGCTTTCGGGCTCGAAAACCGACTCGACGGTGGCCTCGTCGACTCCCGATTCCGCTGCTGCGCGAAGGAAGGCGTCGTATCCCGCCTCGAGTCGCCGTTCCCACTCGTCGATATCCGAGAGGTACGGCCAGAGCTCGCCCTGGTGGTCCATCCCGTCGTATGCCGAGCGGTACTGCTTCGATCGGGCACCCGTGACGTCCGGGGTCCGCCGGGCGTACGGAGACGAGTTGACGAGCGCCAGTGCCGGATCGAGCGCCGTGAGGACGTTCAACTGGTCGATCTCGCGCCCGGGACGCTGCTCGATGTGGATATGCGTCCCGGCACAGCGGCAAACGCGGTCGAAGCGCTCCCCGACCGCCCGTTCCTGGATCTCCGTCCGTTCGCTCGGGAGCCGTTCGATCGGTTCCTCGGTCATCGGCGTCCCGAGCGGAACGAGTCCCAACCCGAGTTCGTCGGCTCGTCTCACAACGGAGCCGACCCGCTCGAAGAGTTCCTCGCGGAGCTCCTTCGTCGTCGAACACGGCGTCGTCTTGATCTCCAACAGCGGTTCGACGAACTCCCGTTCGGCCCCCGGCGACGCGTCGACGAGGTCGCCGGGTTCGACGAGGCGCCCGTCGTCATCGATCACCCAGTACTCGACCTCGATACTCCGTCGCATCGCGGATCTGTCGTCGTGTCGCACGGTCAGTCAGTCCGCTCGGTGGATCGTCTCTCCGGGGACGTGACGGTAAACGGCCCGTCCGTCCGTTCCGGTGTCTTTTGCCATCGCGTTTTCAACACGCTCTTTCGCGCGCCGTGGTAACTGTTAACAATCACGTATCCGGGAGCGCGCCGATACAAAATAAAATTTTGGGTGAGCTTATAATCTGCCACAAAATCGAACGGAAGTTAGATAAAGTGGCTTTTAAAACCCAATACAAAACTCAATTACGCATAAAAGTGGAACTGTTGGTTTTAAATTTCACTATCGGTTCACCGGGCTCTTCTATCCTCTCGGATCTCCTGAACGCCGAGACGGAGGAGGATACAACGCCGTCGATGGACGTACCGACTGTACGCGAACTGGGGCTTTATTTAAACGCCCCGGCGTAGTGTCGCGTATGCAGACCCACATCGTCCCGGTCGGGTTCGACTACGACCGGCTGATCGCGCCGCTGGTCCGGGATCAACTCGACGTCGATCGCGTCGTGTTGCTCGAGGGGGCCGTGGGGAGCGAGGCCAACGTCGAGTACTCCCGAAACCTGGCGAGCAAACTCCAGAAGGATTTCACGAACCTGCTCGGCGCCGAGACCGAGGAGTACGTCGTCGAGGACGTCTACGACTACGACGCCGCCTTCGAGCAGGCCT
>CAZWZX010000056.1:0-12636 GCA_964638655.1 uncultured Natronomonas sp. | reverse complement strand
CTCGTATGGACCCGGAGGACCTCGAATGGCTGACGCTGGACTCGGAAACCGATTACACCTGCCCCGGATTCGACGTCGTCCGGGACGACGTCCGACTGCCGGACGGGACCGAAACCGATTTCCACTACGTCTCGGAGTCGCCCTCGGTCGTCGTGTTGCCGTTCACGGAGGACGGCGACGTAGTCGTCATCCGCGAGTGGCGCCAGGCCGTCGACCGGGTGAACTACGGGCTCCCCGCGGGCGGACTGGAGGACGACGACACCGACCTCCGAGCGGCTGCCAGACGTGAGCTCCGTGAGGAGACCGGCTACGAGGCCGGCGCGGTTGAGCAAATCGCCACATACGAACCCGCAAACGGGCTCTTCGATTCCGTGTTCCACTACGTCGCCGCCCACGGCTGTGAGCCGAACGCGACACAGTCGCTCGACGAGAACGAGTCGATCGCCGTCGAAACGACGACGTTCGAGGAAATCAGAGGGCGGGCGGCCGTCGGCGATCTCAGGGACGGCCGTTCCGCGCTGGCCGTGTTACAGTACGCGGTCCGAACTGAAAATCGGGAGTGAGCGACTAGTCTTCGATCTCGACGGTCTCGATCTCGACGTCCTCGCGTGGGTCGTCGTTGCGACCGGTCGGGACCGACCCGATCTCCTCGACGACGTCCATCCCGTCGATCACCTGTCCGAAGACGGCGTGTTTGCCGTCCAGGTGGGGCTGTGCGCCGAGCGTGATGAAGAACTGGCTGCCGTTCGTGTTCGGTCCGGAGTTGGCCATCGAGAGGATCCCCGGCCCGTCGTGTGTGAGATCGTCGTGGAACTCGTCGTCGAACTGGTAGCCGGGACCGCCGCGGCCGGTTCCGGTCGGATCTCCGCCCTGGATCATGAAGTCGTCGATGACCCGGTGAAAGACGATCCCCTCGTACAGCGAATCGCCCCGTATCTCGCCGGTTTCGGGGTCCTCCCACGTGTTCGTTCCGACGTCCGGGTCGGCGTTCGCCGCCGGGTCGTGACGCGCCAGGTTGAGGAAGTTCTCGACGGTTTTCGGGGCTCGCTCTTCGAACAGTTCCACGGTGATGTCGCCGTGGGTCGTTCGGAGCGTGATAGTCGGATTGTCGGGATTCTCGATGTCTCTGCCGTTGCTCATACGGACAGATCGGGCGGGCCTCGCAAAAGACTGCCGACTCTCGTTGCGGACCGCCCGTCGCTTTTCCGGCTTCCGTCCGTTTTTGCGCCGGCCGACCGAACCGTCGGTATGGAGACCGCCGTCGTCTGGTTTCGCGATGACCTCCGCGTGACGGACAACCCGACGCTCGCCGACGCCGTCGATGCGGCCGATCGCGTCGTTCCACTGTACGTGTACGACCTCTCACGGTACGGTGAAAGCGAGTACGGTCCCGAAAAGACCGGGCGACACCGGGCGCGGTTTCGACGGGAGTCCGTCCTCGACCTCCGGGAGTCCGTCGGGACGTTGGGCGGTGAGCTGTTCGTCCGCCGCGGCGATCCGGTCGAAATAGTTCCGAGTGTCGCCGAATCGGTCGGCGCCGAGGCGGTGTACGCCCAGACGAAACCGGCAACCGAGGAGCTGCGGACCGAGAACGCGGTTCGGAACGCCCTCGAGGATCGGAACGTCACGCTCGAACGACGCTGGACGCACACGCTGTATCATCTGAAGGAGCTTCCGACGCCGTACGACGCGATCGACGACACGTTCACGCCCTGGCGAAAGGCGGTCGAAGCCGAATCGAGCGTCCGGGAACCGATCGAAGCGCCCGGCAGCGTTCGGACGCCCGAGGGACTCGCTCCCGGTTCGATACCGACGCTTACCGAACTCGGCCTCGGGGAGCCGCCCGGGGACGACCGGGCAGTCCTCCGGTTCGAGGGCGGCGAAACGGCGGGCAAAGCCCGGGTACAGCGCTACGTCTGGGACGGCGACTATCTCCGAAACTATAAGAAGACCCGAAACGGGCTACTCGGTCCGAACTACTCCTCGAAGCTCTCACCGTGGCTCGCGGCGGGCTGCCTCTCGCCGCGGTGGATTCACCGGGAGGTCGACCGCTACGAGACCGAACGGGTCTCCAACGAGGACACCTACTGGCTCGTCTTCGAACTCGCCTGGCGGGACTTCTTTCAGTTCCAGTTTCTCAAACACGGTGAGTCGTTCTTCACCCCCGGCGGGATCAGGGACGCAGACGTCGAATGGGGCCACGATCGGACGGCGTTCCGGCGGTGGGCCGACGGCGAGACGGGGATCCCGTTCGTCGATGCCAATATGCGAGAGCTGAACCGCACCGGCTACATGTCCAATCGCGGCCGTCAGAACGTCGCTTCCTTTCTCGTCGACGCCCTCGGCGTCGACTGGCGGTGGGGGGCCGCCCACTTCGAGGCGAAACTCGTCGATTACGACGTCGCCTCGAACTGGGGCAACTGGGCGTATCAGGCCGGCGTCGGGAACGACTCCCGCGACCGGCATTTCGACGTGCTTTCACAGGCCGAGCGGTACGATCCCGACGGCGAGTACGTCCGGACGTGGCTCCCCGAACTCGAGGGGCTGCCCGCGGAGTCGATCCACCGCCCGTGGACGCTTCCGACGACCGAGTTGGCAGAGTGTGGGATCGAACTCGGCGTCGATTACCCCGAGCCGATGCTCGATCTCGAGGCGCGATACCGGGAGCTTTGAGCGTCGATCCGACCGACCGCGGGCCCCCGGCTACGGTGCGAGCGCTTCCAGCGTCCGACGGCGGTCGCCGTCGTCCATACCCTTGAAAAAGCCGATCTGTACCGCGTCGACCTCGTCGATCGCCTCGAAGCGTTCGATCCGCTCTCTGGCCCTTTCCGGCGTGCCCGCGGCGACGACGTCGTCCAGGAGTTCGTCCGGCACGGCCTCGATGGCGGCGGATTTGTCCCCGTCGAGCCAGGTCTCCCGGACGGTCTCGGTCACGTCCTCCCAGCCCGCCTCGGCGATCGCCTTCCGGTAGAACGGCCCGTACAGCGCGATCATGAACGCGACCTGTGAACGGGCGTACTCCCGTGCCGTCTCGCCGTCCTCGAGCGCACAACACCGGATGGTGTAGGAGACCCTGATATCCTCGAGGGTCCTGTCCCCCAGTTCAGCCCCTCGGCGGAGGTCCTCGATCCGATCGAGCAGCCCGTCGTAGGGGATGAGCTGTGGGACCCACCCGTCGGCGAACCGCCCGGCGAGTTCTGTTGCCTTCGGGCCGAGGGCGGCGACGTCGACCGGTGCGGGCGTCTCCGGCGCCGGACAGATCAACGAGAGGCCGTCCGGCGTGTAGATCTCGCCGTCGTACTCGAGTGGCTCGCCCGTCTGGACCTGTCTGACGATTTCGACGGCCTCCCTGATGCGTCGAAGGGGTCGGTCGAACGACAGTCCGTGCCAGTCCTCGGCGAGCGCCGGCGAGGAGGCACCGATCCGGAGCCGGAAGCGGCCGCCGCTCAGCTCCTGCATCGTCACCGCCGTCTGACCGATGAGGGCGGGCGATCGCGAGTACGGCGAGATGACATCGTTCGTGATCCCGATGCTGTCGGTCTCGCGGGCGAGAACTCCGAGAACCATCGGTACGTTCCGTCCGCTCGTCTCGCCGGTCGTCAGAAAGCCGTACCCCAACTCTTCGGCGTATCCGGCGAGCGAGTACAGTTCGGAGAGGTCGTCGTACTGACTGACCGGTAACACCACGTCGCGGCTGGGTTCGGATGACATACTCGGACGTGGGGCTATCACCACATCAAACCAACCATCGATCAGTTCTCACCGATGACAGTCACGGCCCAGGGGACACGGCGAACGGCCGACCCGGCGACACTTCCGAGCGACAGCCGACTGACGCCGGATCGTCCGGTGTTTCCCATGACGATGTGGTCGATCCCGTGCGCTTCGGCGATCCCGCTCGGCCAACAAGCACATATGCGACAGGCGCTTCAGACAGAACGATGAAACGACGAGCGCTACTCGCCGGGACGGGCGGCCTCGTGGCCGTCGGCGTCGCCGGCTGTCTGAGTGCGGTCGGGATGGACGAACACGAGGCGTCGCCGGCCGGTGTCGCCCCGGACGTCCGCGAGGAGACGGGATACGAACAGGTCAACGTCGACGAACTCGTCGTCGATCGGACGGTTGCGGGCTCCGAGGAGGTCACCGTGACGAACTACCTGACCGAACACGAAAAGGGGATCGAACTCGGCCCGATCGGAACGGTACAGGCGGCCGCGTTCGTCGTTTTGACGTCGCCACAGGTCTCTATCGCCGGTCAGGAACTCAACCCGATCGCGGAGATGCCGTCCGAGGAACTCATCGAGTTGATTGAGGCCGATTTCGACGGCATCGACGACGTCGAGCACGTCTCCGACGGGGAAACGGACGTTCTCGAACAGGAGACGACGGAATCGATCTACGGGGCCGACGCCGCGTTCAACGGCGTGACGGTCGACGTAAACGTCCACATCACGGAAAGCGTCGAAACGGCCGAGGACCACCTCGTCACGATCGGGGTCTACCCGGAGCAGGTCGAGAGCGTCGAATCGGAGAACATCCGGAGCTTACAGGGATCGATCGTCGAGGATATCAACTGAGGCCGGACTTAGGGGGATCCGACGCTTCTCGGATATCCGTCTACCGGAGTGCACCGCTCGTGCTTAAGCGGTCCGCTCTTCGAGGATCCGTTCGGCGACGCCGGAGAGATGTACCTGTCCGAACGTGGCGACGACAAGTGCACCGAGCGAATTGAACATGAGGTCCCGGACCGTGTCGTCGAGCCCGTGCTGTGCGAGCGGCATCTCGATGCCGGTCTCCTCGGCGATGATATCGAGTCCGAACTCGAACAGCTCCCAGAGCACGCCGAACGAAAGGACGACCACGAGGACGTACACGAAGAAGAACCGCTTCGGCAGACGGATCCGATCGCTGTGGAGATCGACGGCCCGGGCGAACGTGTATCCGACGCCGGCGACGAGCGAGGCCGACATGGCGTGGGTAAGGTGATCCCACCATTCGATCTGGGCGTACAGTCCCGCCGATCCCATCGTGTGCAAAAAGACGGCAACGGTGATCCAGAGCCCGAGCCACGGATCCAGTGGGATCTCGTAGTTCCGTTCTAAGAGTGCCGGGACGGCTGTAATGAGAAGCGAGATGCCGCCGTTCGTGATCGCCTTCGGTTCCCCGTAGACGATCCCGTAGACGACGATCCCGAAAAGTATCAGCTGCATCCCCCGCGTGAGCCGACGCTGGTTCGGGACCGACGGACGTGGGAGCGCTCTCATCGTCGGATCACCCGTCTGAGTCGTGCACCGAGTCTGCGCCCCCGACGCTTGAAGTACGCATCGAAGAGGACGCCGGCGGCGAGTCCGGCCAGCGTCACCCAGACGAACTCGACCATGAGCGCCGCGTTGGCCTCCGTCCCCGTCATCCCCGGCTGTGTGAGGAACTCGGTTCCGAGGTACCGATCGGCGTTCCACCGGACGACGGCCCACGCCGCGACGGAGGCCATCGTGGTCATGGTGACGAAGACGACCGCGAACCAGTGAGTCATCCGGACGCTCGTGAAGGTGTGTAACTCGACGGTGACGATGAGCGCCAGCCCGGCGACAGAGAGATAGTACGCGAACGTCCCCAGTTCACCGCCGAAGAGTCCGCGGACGAGGATCGGCAACAGCGCGAGCACCAACACCTCCCAGGGGAGCATCATCCGCCAATCACGGTAAGCGACAGGGGGAATGAGAACGATCACGGCGGTGACGGCCACGAACAGAATCCAGAGTCGATCGAAATCGATCAGGCTCTCGAGAAACACCAACGCCAGTACTCCGACGAGGAGCCACGAGGCGATGGCGTTCACTCGACCGCTCCGGAACAAAGCCGCGAGCAGATCCTCCGGCTCGTTCGGGGCGTCCTCGCTTACCGGTTTCTCATCGTCAAGCATTGCCGACAACGATGGTGCTCTCGGTAATAAAGCCACTTACAGCGACTCCGCCGTCCGGATCGTCGACTCGCGGGGGCCTCCTTCGCCCGAAACAAAACATTGAACTATGCGTTCGTTGTACAAGTCGACGTTATGGTCGACAGAGACGATCTCAGACAGCAGTTCACCGAGGCGTTCGAAGGCGCTGAGTACCCGGTCAACAGTCCGATGGATCTCGTTCCCGCCCTGCCGGATGGCCCGGGAACGAAGTTCGAGTCCGGCGACTTCTCGATGACTGCGATGGAACTCAACACCAAAGCGAGCGGCAACCAGGAGTTCCCCTACGAGACCGTCGACGAACTCGTCGACGACGTGATGGAGAGCCTCGAAGCGGAAGGTCATCTCTAGATCCCCGAACCGGAACCGACGACGTTTCCCCGACGCCCCGCACAGAACAGTTCACCAGCAGATGAAACAGGCGACCTTCGTGAAGCTCTCGGCGCTGGCGTTCGGTCTCGTTCTCGTGAGCTTTCTGATCCGCGGGTTCTCGGGGCTCGTCGTCGCGACCGAGACCGCGGCGCTGCTCTCGGCGCCGACGATGATCGCCGGCGCCTCCCTGGTCGTCCTCCTGACGCTTCGATCCGTGCTCGCCGTTTCTGGACTTCGGCCGTTACAGAAATGACAGATTTCGTGTGACGTGCCCTCTCTGCCAGCGGAAACGAAGGTTTAAATATACACACACTAACGGCCGGTAGTTCGCTCCTAATCATGGTGCATCCGGCCGGAGTCGACGTCGATGCTGACCCTCGGATAACTGGAGAGTACCTCCGGCAGGTCCCCGGGGGACCGGGGAAACTGACGCTCGTCGGCGTCGTCCACGACCATCCGGCGAGTACGTACCGCACACGACGGGTCATCGAAGAACTCGATCCGGCGGTGCTCGCGTTGGAGCTGCCACCGGTCTCGATCCCACTGTTCGAGGAGTACGCGGCCACTGATCGGGTCCCGCCCGTTTTCGGCGGTGAGATGAGCGCGGCGATCCAGGCTGCAGCTCCCGCCACGGCCGTCGGTATCGACCGGCCGACCGTCGGCTTCTTCCAGCGACTGGGAGAAAAAACCCTCCAGGAGCGGCCCTCAGCGGAGACGGTTCGAAACATCCTCTCGAACATCCTCTCGACGACGAAACACGCACTCCTCTGTCGGATCGCCGCGATCCTCGCCGCTCGGACCTCGGTTCGGCTTGAGGTCGACTCGCCGAATACATACGGTATCGACTGGACTGGTTCGCCCGAAGATCAGGCAATCGACGAGCGTGAGCAGGTACGCCGCTCCCGCTCGTTTATGAACGCGTTTCGAACCACCAACCGATCCCGAGCCTCACAGCTCGAGGACGTCGCCCGGGAGGCGGACATGGCCACTCGGCTCTCGGCCCTTCGCGAGCAAGGGGACGTCGTGGCCGTCGTCGGTATCGATCATCTCGACTCGCTGACCGAGCGGCTGGATACGGGGACGAAAGCGGCCTGAGTTGAGACTCGAACGATCACCGATGGTAAGGGGAAAGACAATACGTATTTGACCGCACGCGGACCGTGCGATCGACGTGTAACGACGGAGGATCGAGGAGAGAGCCCGCGGCTTCAGCCGTGGGCGCATCTCAAGTCCGGTATGTACGATAGGATGGTATTACTCCGGCCCGTCGGAACATACCGAAAGAACTCACCGGATCCCCTGGCCGTCGGCGGCTTCGGCGGATCGATCGGTAACGATACCGATACGAACGAAAACGGCAGCCACTCACGGCCCGGTTCCGATGACCCTGTCCGTTTCGACGGGGTAAGCTGTGTAACAGAAGGATACCTGTTCGCCCGCTCGGATACCACGTATATAACTAACCCCGGTGAAGTCCACCGGACAGTTGCAATGACGCGAAAACACATCATGGACGAGGACGAGGGGAAGAGAGTGGTAGATTCCGGGGGCCACGAGGTCGGGATGATCACCGAGGTCAGATCCGGAACCGCGTACGTGGAAGCGGATCCGGGACTGGCGGATACGATTCGCTCGAAACTCGGATGGAACAAGGCGGACCACGACGATTATCCCCTCGAGAGCGACAGTATCGATGTCGTAACCGACGAAGAGATCCGGCTGCTGGACAACTTCTAGACGCCGGGACGGATCGACTTTTTTATACAGACGATCGACACAGGCTCGGAACGGCTCTCCCGGTTGACCGAAATCTCTCCCGGAGCGCACCGCACACGACGACTGGGTTGTGGGACCGATCCGCGACCTCAGACCTCGGCTTCGGTGGCCGGAGCGATCTCGATGAGCGCGGCGATTTCCTCGGGGAGACTCTGTTCACCGTCCGGCGTCCGGACGGTCACGAGTCCGAACGGGGCGATCTCGATCACCTCGAGTTCGACGCCCGGCTCGATGCCGGCCGCCGAGAGATAGCGTAGTTCCTCGTCACCCTGGTGTCGGATACGCCTCACGACTCTCCGATCGCCCTCCGTTGCGTCCGAGAGGCGGTCGGTCGATTCGGCTTCCGGTAGCTTTAGATCCGCGTCGGGGATCGGGTCGCCGTGTGGATCGACGCCCGGGTTGTCGAGGACCTCGGCGATCCGTTCGGTCAACTCCTCGGAGACGTGATGTTCCAGTCGGTCCGCCTCGTCGTGGACGTCCGCCCAGTCGTAATCGAGCTGTTCGCTCAGAAACGACTCGAGGAGTCTGTGGTGCCGGAGGATCTCGAGGGCGACGATCTCGCCCTCCTCGGTGAGCGTCACGCCGCGGTACTCCTCGCGATCGACGAGTCCGCGTTCCTCGAGCTTTTTCAGCATACTGGAGACCGTCGGCGACGTGACGTCCAGGTACTCGGCGAGTTCCGAAGTTCCGACACGCTCTCCGGTGTCGTTCTCGATCATGTAGATCGCCTTGATGTAATCCTCCATGACGGCACTCAGCATTGCCCTCGGCTATGCGACCGGGAGGGATAGTGTTTATGTCGGGGGACGGAACTCACTCGGGGGAGACGGTTCGCCGGTGCCACCCCGTCGCACCGCCCGGGCGCGGCGACGACTCCTCGCCAGTCTGTACCGTCCCGTCGCGTCTGATCGCCCGTACGACGACGTCGAGTTCGCCCGGTTCGGGTGGATCGAACTCGTATCGCCACCGCCGCCACGCGTGGGCGGCGAGTTGGTCCTCGACTTCGGCGTCGTTCCAGTTCGCGCCGCCATCGACGCTCACTTCGACGGCTTCGATCTCTTCGACGCCCGTCTCGAGACCCCCGAAGGCGACTCCCCCGACGACGGCCCGGTCGCCGTCGCGCTCGGCCCCCCGGACGTAGGAAGTCGTGTTGACGATCGCTTCTTCGTCCCATCCGCGCTCGGCCCAGTAGGCCTCGTGGGACTCGTTTCTGACCTCGATCCGGTCGATCCATTTGGTCATCTTCATCCCGTATCGCCCCGGGACGAGCAACCGGGCCGGAAAGCCGTGTTCGGTGGCGAGCGTCCGTTCGCCCATCCCGTAGGCGATGAGGATGTCCTCCCGTTCGACGAGATCGAGCGGGATCGCCTCGTCGTAGCCGTCGGCGGCGTGGGTCACGACGCTTACGGCCCCCTCGCTCGGCGCGGCTTCGTCGACGAGGTCGGACAACTGGACTCCGGTCCAGTGGCCGGTTCCGATCAGCTCCCCGCCGACCTGATTGGAGATACAGACCATCGTCGTCGTCTGTTCGACGCTTCCCCCGTGGGCGATGAGTTCGTCGTACGACAGCGAGTACGGCGTTTCCACCGCCCCCTCGACGTCGAGCGTCCACGTTTCGGGATCGACGATCGGTGGACGGACGTTGATATCGACGACGTAGTGTTCCTCCGGGGAGGTGACCGCGCTCGGCATCCCGTCGAAATCGAAACGGGGATCTCCGACCGGCGGCGAGACGGATCGTTCGAGGGGCTCTTCGACCCGCTCGCTCGGTCGACGTCCGACGAGCCGATCCAGCAGAACTCGGATTCCGGCGAGTGAAACGACGCCGGCGATCGAAACGCTGCCGATCCGTTGGAGGAACTGTCGTCGATCCCCCGACTTCCAGCCGCCGATCGGTCGAATCACTGACTGTCCCCGGACGACCAGATACGGCGGCAGCGTCGCCACGAGGACGCCTCCGAGAAGCCGGAGGGAAAACACCTCCCCGGCACCGAAGAACAGGCCGAACGTGGCCGACGCGGTACCGATAGCGACCGCTGCTCCCGCGTCGGGGGCGATCGGCCGCAGGACTGCAGCGAGCGCTGTCAGCCCGACGATAGCCCCGACGACACAGGCTACGAGAACCGGTGTCGCATAAAAGCCGAGCAAGCTGATCGCCGCGGTCGAAAGCCAGCCGGGCGAGCGAACGATGATCCCTTCGGCGATCGTGACGATCGCGAAGCTTCCGACGAGCGGCTCGGCGACGTACAGCCCGGCGATCCAGGCGGCTCCGACGGCGGCGCCGAAAAGCGCCCGATGCGGGATCGGTGACTCCGGGGGCGATCCCGATCTCATACGACCGCCCACAGCCCGTCACGGAACTGTCCGGGAAAGCGGTTTCTGGAACCGGGACCCACCGAATCCGTTCCGATACCCCGCCCCGAGTGCTCGCCGATCATGCCGTGTGTTATGTGATCTATCCGCATGAGAATGACGGAGCCGGACGTCCGTGTTCACGGAGGGAAACCGCTTTCCGGAACGGTACCGAGGGTTCTCGTATGGATGTCAGAGCAGTCAGCGACCTCTCGCCGGACGAGCGGGCCGCCCTCTTCGATCGGGACGCGGGCGTGAGCGAGATCGAGAAACCGGTCTCGGAGATCGTCTCCAGAGTCCGCACGGAGGGCGACGTGGCGTTGCGATCCTACGCCAGCGAGTTCGACGACGTCGAGGTCGGTAACATCGACGTCACGGACGAAACCGAGCGGGCCTACGAGAAGATCGACCCCGAACTCCGCGAAGCGATCGAAACCGCGGCCGAGAACGTCCGGGCGTTCCACGAACGACAGCTCCCCGTAGACTGGCGTGAATCCTTCGACGGACGCGAACTCGGCCGCCGGTATCGGCCGATCGAGCGCGTCGGCGTCTACGTGCCCGGTGGCACCGCGGCGTACCCCTCGAGCGTTCTCATGGGCGTGATCCCGGCCGTCGTCGCGGGCGTCGAACACGTCGCCGTCGCCACACCGCCTGCGGATGAGCTGCCGCCGGCGACGCTCGCGGCGGCCCACGTCGCGGGCGCGGACGCCGTCTATCAGTCCGGCGGCGCACAGGCGATCGCCGCCCTCGCGTACGGGACCGAGACGATCTCGGCGGTCGAAAAGATCGTCGGGCCGGGCAACAGGTGGGTGACGGCCGCCAAAGCCGACGTCCGCGGCGACGTCGAGATCGACTTCCTGGCCGGCCCCTCGGAGGTGCTCGTCGTCTGTGATGAGACCGCCGATCCCGACCTCGTCGCGGCCGATATGCTCGCTCAGGCCGAACACGACCAGGACGCCTCCGTCGTCTGTGTCACCGACGACGAGGGGACGGCCGACGCCGTCGCCTCCGCCTGCGAACGACAGACGGACGCCCGCGCACGGTCCGAGATCATCGAGTCGGCGCTCGGAAACGACGCTTCCGGCGTCCTCCTCGCTCGCTCGATGTCCGAGGCGGTGCTGTTCGCCGAGGAGTACGCCGCCGAGCATCTCTCGATCGTCACCGCCGACGACGAGGGAATCCTCGATCGGATCGACTCCGCCGGAAGCGTCTTCCTCGGCGACCGCTCGCCCGTCGCCGCCGGCGATTACGCCTCCGGTCCCAACCACGTCCTTCCGACGGGGGGCCTGGCGAAGGTCGCCGGCGGACTCTCGGTCGATCACTTCCTCAGATCGACGACCGTCCAGAAGCTCGATTCAGAGTCCCTCTCCGACCTCCGGGAGACGGTGACGACGCTGGCTCGGGCCGAGGGGCTCGAAGCCCACGCCGAAAGCGTCGAAAAACGGTTCGAGTGACGCCGGCCGCACTGGTTCCTCTGAACTGGGTCCCCCGATGAGTTAAGACCACAGCGATCGACCCCGACGGTATGGATTACGAGACCATCGATTGCACCTCCGAGGACGGTGTCGGCCGGATCGTTTTCGACCGACCGGACGCCCACAACGCGATCAACGAGACGATGGGCGAGGAGCTTCCGGACGCGGCCCAGCGGCTCGCAAGCGACGACGACGTTCGCTGTATCGCGGTGACAGCAAACGGCGCGACGTTCAACACCGGGGCGGATCTGACGATGCTATCGGGTGGCGGAAGCGACGAACCGATCATTCGGTCGGTCGCCAACGGGCTCCACGAGTTCGTCAGCCAGCTCGTTCACGCGCCCAAGCCCGTCGTCACCGGTGTCAACGGGGTCGCGGCCGGCGGCGGACTCGGTCCTTCGGTCTGTGGCGATATCGTCCTCGCCGGCGAGTCGGCCCGCTTCGAGTTCGCCTACCCCCGGATCGGGCTCTGTGGGGACGGCGGCTCGACGTATCTCCTTCCGCGGCTGGTCGGCCTTCGCCAGGCTCAGGAGATCGCGTTCCGCGACGAGCCGATCGGTCCATCGGAGGCCACTGAGATGGGGCTGGTCACGGAGGTAGTCGACGACGAGAACCTCGAGGATCGAATCGACGACGAGGCGTCCCGGCTGGCCGCCGGACCGACGAGGGGGTACGCCGAAACAAAACGACTCCTGACGAAGA
>CAZWZX010000055.1:0-12657 GCA_964638655.1 uncultured Natronomonas sp. | reverse complement strand
GTCCGCTCGCGCGTCTCCTGCAGCGTCAACCACTTGTCCCGACCGTCGGGAACGAAATCGAGATCCAACCCGTACGTCTCGACGGCGGACCGAACGGCATCGCTGTCGTTCCCGATCACTCCGACGTACCGGCTCCACGCTCGGGCATCGTCGAGGACGCCGTTCGGATCGTCGAGACGGTCCAGCGCGGCGAGCTCGAACGCGAGCGTCATCGCTTCCGTCGTCGACTCCGTCGGGGTTGTGTCCATCGGTCGCTCGTTAACGGCAAGGACTCGCACCAACAAAAACCTGTGTTCGCCGGGTCAGGGGACATCAATCTCCGGCTCGTTTCGACTGTACGAATCGGTTCGTATCATCCGGATCGGTTTTAAATAAACGGTCGCCAGCAGTACGAAGCAAAATGGGTGGTGACGACGATGTCCCAACGATCCCGCCACCGGAGCCGCCGGACGGCCGGGACGCCTGGTATGCGCCGTCAGTGCGCGACCAGTACGAGATCGTTTCCGGCGTCGTCGCGACGGTCTCCGAGGAGGGCGGGGCGTTCGGATACGAGGCTCGGACGCCGGCGCTGTCGGCACGGGCGAGACGCGATCTCGAGTCGATCGAGGCCCACTTCGAGGGGGCGGCGCTCACTCGGCCGCGGACGCGCGAAGGCGCGGCAGAACGGTTCCATCGGGGCTTCGATGAGCGATACGGACGGGCGATCGATCGACTGGCCGGGTGTGCGCCGAGCGGCCGCCGTCGGCTCGAATACCACGCGCTGGCGGAGCTACGATGCCTCGGGGAGCTGACGCCGCACGCCCTCGACGACGAGATCGGGATCGGCGATTACGGCGACGGTGAGCTTTCGGTCCATCTGACTGACTACGCGCCCGCCCGAACCGGAATGGCCGATCCGGCGTTCCTCGAGCGGTTCGGCGCCGAGCGAATCGAACGGTACGTGGTCGAGTTCGCGGGGTACGAGATCCCGGTCGTCCGGTACCGCGAACGACTGTTGGGAACCGATCCGTTCGAGCGAAAGTACGCGGTGATCGAGCCGGAGCTGTTCCCCGAGGACGAACGCCTCATCGCCGAATGTAAATCGCGGATCTGGGAGGCCGGAGTCGACGGGATCGACGACGAGTCGGCGTTCGAGGACCGAGTGACGATCGTCCGTGACCGGGCCGAGGAGATACTCTCCCGTCGGCTCGCGGCGACGAACGCCCGCGCGTGGGTGGATACGCTACGAAACCGCTGTCGTGAGGCGCTCGCCGAATACGGCGCCGCCGCACCGCCGATCGACCGGCGGTTCGCCGAGGGCCGGCTCGAGGATCTCCTCTATTACGTGCTCCGCGATCTGGTCGGCTACGGCCAGCTGACGGTGCCGATACGGGACCCGAACCTCGAGGACATCGAGGCCAACAGGGTGGGAGAGCGGATCAAGGTCGTCCCGACGGGCGGGGAGCGGGAACCGACGAACCTAGTCTTCGAGGCCGAACGGGAGTTCGTCGACGTCGTCACACAGTTGGCCGCCGAGGACGGCGTCGAACTCTCCTCGAGTCGACCCTCGGCGAAGGTGAACCTCGAACCGCCGGGGATCGAACAGACGATCCGGTGTGCGGTCGCGCTGCCGACAATCTCGGAGGGCGGGCCGCACCTCTCTATCCGAAAACAGGCCGCGGAGGTCCTCACGCCGGCCGATCTCGTCGCGAACGGCTCGCTGCCGACTGAGCTGGTGACGTTTCTGTGGCTGCTGTACGAACACCGGGGGGTCGTCCTCTTTTCGGGGCCGACGGGGGTCGGAAAGACGACGCTCATGAACGCGCACATGCCGTTCATTCGGTACGACGCCCGTCCGGTGAGCATCGACGAAGGGGCGCGGGAGGTGTCGCTTCCCCACGAGACGGGCGTGTCGCTGTCGACCAGGGAACACCACGACGAGTTCAAAGACGTCTCGATGGCCGATCTGATGACCGAGACGAACTACCTCAACCCCGACACGGAGGTCATCGGCGAGATCAACACGGCCGAGTCGTTCGAGACGTTCAGCGAGGTGTTACAGACCGGTCACGGCGTCCTCGGAACGACCCACGCCGACGGGATCGAGAAGCTCGTCAACCGGATCATAGAGAAGGGTCTCGATCCGTATCTCCTGTTGGAGATCGATCTGGTCGTTTTCCCCCGGCACGTCGACGGCGAGCGATACGTCGGGTCGGCAATCGAGTTGCTCTCCGAACGGGAGGCCAGAGAGGTCGATTACCCGACGGAGACGATAGAGAAGGACGACGCGACCGTCCACTACAACCGGGTCCTCGAACGGACGCCGGCCGGTGAGTGGACGTTCGCTTACCGCCATCCGAAACTCGGGGACTCGACGGCCCGGCAGGGAACGCGGACCCTCGAGCGACTCGCGGATCGGACGAACCGCCCGTTAGCGGACGTCGAGTCGGAGTTTCACCGCAAACACGGCTACGTCGAGTATCTGGTTCGAGCGGGGGTCTCGGACGTCGACGCGCTGTTCGGATTCTTGAGCGATCTCCGGACCGACGAGGCGGCGACGATCGAACGGATCCATCGCCGAGAGACCGCCGATGAGTAGCCGCGTTCGCCTCGCGCTCTCCCACCTCGATCGGGGCCTGTACGCGATCTTTTCGCGACACGCGGGCCGACCGCGCCACGACAGGGACCGTGACCGACACCGGGGTGCGGCGCTATCGGTCGACTTCGAGACGTATCTCGCACGGGTCTACGGGCTCTCGTGGCTCGTCGGGCTCGCGGTCGGGTCGTTCGCAGCGGCCTTCGGGATCGTCCTCGTTCCGGTGGCGGCGGAAACGCTGACCGGGTTCGTCTCCGCCGCCGCTCCGGGCGAGGGATCGACCGTGCCGGTTTCGGACGACGCTCTCGTTTTGGGTGCATCGGTACTCCTCGCCGCGCTGGCGAAACGGATCACGGTCGCGCTCGGAGGGGCGTATCTCCGGTGGCGGGCGAGCGCCCGACGGGCGGCGATCGAGCGGTCGCTCCCGGGCGCCGTCCGGTACCTCCGGACGCTCGCCAACGGGAGCGAGGGACGGAGGACGATGCTCCGAAAGGTGGCGACGCGGGACGCCTACGGCGAGGCCGGGCGGGAGTTCGAACGCGTCCTCCGGACGGCGGCCGTCTCCGGGAGTCTCGATACCGGTCTCCGGACTGTCGCCCGGGACACGCCTTCGAAGGCGCTTTTCGCCCCCTTCCTGTTGAAGTTCCGCGAGCACGCAAGCCAGGGATCGGACTCGCTTCGGAACTACCTCGAAACGGAGTCGCGAATGCTCTCACACCAGCAGTCGCGCTCGAGACAGCGCGCCGGCGACTATCTCGAATTACTCGCGGAGCTTTTCGTCGTGCTTTTGGTGTTACCGGCGCTTTTCGTCGCCGTCGCCGCCGTCGCGAGTCTCTTCGCTCCGGGGCTCTCGAGAACGGTCGACGTTCCGGGCGAGCCGACCGTCCGGACGCTTTTCGTCTACGGGAACGCGGCGTTCGTCCTCGCCGTCGGCGCCTGCGCCGCGGTACTGGTCGCCCGACTCCGACCGTCGACACACAGCCGGACCTACGAGCGGCCGACGGGTCCTGAGACGCTGTGGACGGCGCGTTCGAACCCGGCGAGTGCGGCGTTCGTCTTCGCGTTCCCGGCCGTCGTCGTCGGATGGGGGTTGTGGGCGGTCGGCGAACCGCCCGTGAACGTCCTCGTGCTCGGATACGCGGCCTACGGACTGCCCGTCGGCACCGTCGCGGTGAGTCGAGCCCGCCTCGATGACGCGAAGGACAGGGAGATACGCGATTTCGTCCACGCCGTCGCCGGCTACGTGAGCCTCGGCCAGCCCTTCGAGACCGCCGTCGAATCCGTCGCCGCGGAGATCGAGTTCGGCGCGCTACGGGACGACGTCGAGGATCTCGCGTTCAGACTCGGGCTGACGACCGGAAGCGCCGGGATCGACACGCGCCGGGAGGCCCTCGAGCGGTTCGTCGCACGCGTCGGAACGCCGCTCGCCGAACAGACGATCGGACTCGTCACCGGCGCGCTAGCCGTCGGTAGCGACGCCGAGACGACCTTCGAGACGCTTCAGACCGAGGTCGGATCGCTGTATCACCAGCGCAAGGAGTTACAGTCCGCGCTGTCGGTCTACGTCACCCTCGGCTGGGCGATCGCGCTGCTCGCGATCGGCGTCGTTCTGGCGGTCGAACTCTACGTTCTCGAGGCGGTCACACGCCTTTCGACGACCGTCGGCGGAGCGCCGGTGACACGGTCGGACGCAACCGGAGCCGATACCGGTACGCGACAGCTGTACGTCGTGACGCAGGCGACGGTGATCGCGTGTGGCTGGTTCGCCGGCGTCGCCGCCCGCGGACGGTACACGGCCTTGCTCCACTCGTCGATGCTCGCCGTGATCTGCTATCTCGCCTTCGTCGCCGCCGGGGCGGTCTGACCGTCCGGAGCCGACAGCGACAAGCGGGGGGCGATCGAACCGCCGGGCGTGCAGCGGATCGGACTCGCCCTCGAGCGGGCCGGCGTGATCGAAGAGCGGCGGCTACGGGCGGTGACGGATCTGGCCTGGCCACGGATCGTCACCGGGTTCGCTATCATGTCCAAGCAGACGGTCGACCTGGCGCTGGTCGGGATCGCGATCGGATCGGCCGCCGTCGCGGGGCTGGCCTTCGCCGGCGCCTTCTGGTTGCTCGGCAAGTTCGTCGCCATCGGGCTGGCGGGCGGAACGGTCGCGCTCGTCTCCCAGCAGTACGGCGCCGGGAACGACGGACAGGCTTCGCTCGTCGTCAAACAGAGCGTCGTCCTCGCGGCCGTCGTCTCGGTTCCGGTGACGGCGGTGTTCGTGTTCGGCGCCGAGCCGCTCGTCGCGCTCGTCGGCGGGGACGCCGGCGACGAGGCCGTCGGCCACGGCGCGCTCTATCTCGCGATCGCCGCCCTCGGGCTTCCCTTCGAGTTCCTCAACATGATCGCGAGCCGAACGTACGCCGGGATCGGCAACACGCTCACGCCGATGGTCATCCGAAGCGTGGGGGCGGCGGTGAACATCGTCATCTCGGCGACGCTCATCTTCGGGTTCGGGCTCGGTGTCGCCGGAGCGGCGATCGGAACCGTCGTCTCCGTCGCGGCCGTCACCGTCGCTTTCGTCCCCGGAATGCTCGGTCGATCGTATCTCGGTCGCGGCGTGTTGCCGGTGCCGTTGCGATTCGATGGCCCCCTCCTCGCGCCGGACGTGATGGGCGAACTCGGGTCGGTTTCGACGCCGCTCGTCGGCCGCCGACTCGCCGAGGGCGTCGTGACGTTTCCGCTTTTGGCGATCGCGGCGACGTTCGGTCCCGTGGCGGTCGCAGCCTACGCCGCCGCTCGCCGCGTTCGGTCGCTCATGGACTGTATCTCGTGGGGTTTTTCGATCGCCTCGAGCACCCTCGTCGGGCAACACCTCGGCGCGGACGACGAAGGCGAGGCGACGGCCTACGGGGTCGAGATCATCCGCCTTTCGGCGGCGATTAGCCTCGTGACGACGGCCGTCGTCCTCGTCTTCGCCCGTCCGATCGCCGGACTCTTCGTCGAACCGGCGGAGGTCGACGCCGCGACGACGTTCGTCCGCGTCGCCGCCCTCAGCGCTATCGCGCTGGCGATCAAGGCCTCCGCGACCGGCGTGCTCCGGGGCGCGGGCGACACGCGGATCCCCTTTTATGCCGCCCTCGTCGGGTTGTACGTCTTCGCGCTCCCGGCGGCCGCCCTCGGCCCGATCACCGCCGTCGGCGTGATCGGGCTCTACGCCGCGCTGTTGTTCGAGGCAATCGTGCCGGCGATCGTAACGCTGTGGCGGTTCAACACCGGGGAGTGGCGGGCGGTGAGTAGACGGTACCGTCCGACGCCGGAAGCGGATGATTGACGCCGGGCCGACGGACGGGGCTCGTCCCCGCTCGACGCTTTCGGCGTCAGTTACCTTCCGGTAGTCCTTCCCGTATCGCCCGCGCGAAGACGGCCGTCACCTCGCGGATCGCTTGGGGGTCGGTCTCCTCTTTCGGGCTGTGGCTGATGCCGTCGACGCTCGGGACGAACACCATCCCCGTCGGAACGCCGGCGTGTTGGACGTTCATGGCGTCGTGCCCGCCGCCGCTCGGGATCGTTCGATACGGGACGTCCAACGAGGCGACGATATCGGTCACTCGCTCCCGCATGCGTTCGTCGAGTTCGACCGGCGAGGAGCGATCGACCAGTTCGGTCGCGACCTCGAGGTCGCGGTCGTCGGCGACGGACCGGATCGAATCGAGCACCCTCGATTCGATGTCGTCGCGGTAGGGTTCGTCGTTGCTCCGGATATCGATCGAGAACGTGACCTTGCCACAGACCTTGTTGATCGCGCCGCCGGCCGGCGAGAACTCGCCGACGGTCCCGACGAGGTCGCCGTCCTCGGCGGCGTCGCTGGCGATGGTTTCGACCGCCGTGACCATTTCGGCCCCGCCGGCGATGGCGTCCCGACGCAGCGTCATCGGCGTCGCCCCCGAGTGGTCGTAATCGCCCTCGACGGTCACGCGGTGTCGGACGGGGCCGCGGATGCTGCTGACGACTCCGAGCCGCTCGTCGGCTTCGTCCAGCACTCGCCCCTGTTCGATGTGGGTCTCGAGGAAGCCGGCGATACGGTCCATATCGATGGTCGGCTCCGAGAAGTTCTGCGGCGTGAGCCCCTGCGATTGCATCGCTTGCCACATCGGAACGTCGCTCTGGTCGGTCGCCGAGAGATCCTCGACGGTGAGCTGTCCGAGGGCTCCGCGGCTCCCGACAGCCCACTGGCCGAACCGGGAGGACTCCTCGCCGCGGAAGATCACGAGCGTCGGGGCGATCTCCGGATCGCCCCCGGCGTAGGCGGTCTGGATCGCCTCGAGTGCGACCACGACGCCGAGCGAGCCGTCCAGTCGGCCGCCGTTGTACACCGAATCGAGGTGGCTGCCGAGAAACAGCGAACGCTCGGCGTCGGGTTCGGGGGTCGCGAAGACGTTTCCGAGGTGATCGGTACGGATCTCGAAGTCGTCGTCGAGCTCCGAGCAGACGTACTCGATCGCCTCGGTCTCCTCGTCGCTGTAGGCCAGTCTGGTCACGCCGCCGTCATCGGTTTTCCCGATCTCCCAAAGCGCGTCGAGACGACGCCGAATCCGGTCGAGGTCGATATCCGAGAGTGTCATAAATACGTATCACAGTCCGTTGTAACGGAGATATACAACGTCATTCCGAACGCTTAAAAAGAATTCGCTCAGGGCGACGGGATCGAACGGTGGCCGAAACCGTCCCTGACGGAAACACGGCCACCGATCAGAATCTTTTTTTGGGTCCGGTGGCTGGGATGGACAATGTCCGAAATCGCAGACAAAATCAAGGCCGCCGGGGCGATAAAGAAGGGCAAATTCAAGCTCTCGAACGGCTCGCTTACGGATTACTACGTCGACAAATACGTCTTCGAGACTCAGCCGGACGTCCTCGATGCCGTCGCCGACGAGATCGCCTCCCGGCTCGATCCCGACGAGGTCGACGTCATCGCCGGCCCGGAGTTGGGTGCGGTGCCGCTCGTGACGGCCGTCTCGCTTCGAACCGGGATCCCCTGTGCCTACATCCGAAAGGGACAGAAACACTACGGGACGCAGGCCCGAATCGAAGGCAGCATCGAGAAGGGACAGCGCGTCGCGATCGTCGAGGACGTCACGACGACCGGTAACACGATCCTCGAAACGGCCGAGCTCGTCGAGGAGGTCGGCGGGATCCCGACGCATCTGATCGTCGTCGTCGACCGCAACGACGGGGCCGAAGAGAACGTCGCCGACGCCGGCTACGAACTCGAGTATCTCGTGCAGGTCGGCGAGGAACTCGACGTCGAGAACGTCTGATCGGGTAGCGTCTCTTTTTGATCACGACAGCGCGTCGGCGAGGGAACCGATACCGTCGACAGCGATATCCGGCCGGTGCGGCCAGCCGCCGAAGGGGTTTTCGTGGCGGTTCAGGAACCCACCGCGGGAGCCGACCGCTTTCGCGCCGATCAGGTCGAACGTGTGTGCGGTGACGAACAGGACTTCGTGCGGAGCCACCTCGAATCGCTCACAGCACAGTTCGTACGGGGCGGGGTGGGGTTTGTACGCCCCGGCCTCGGCGACGGAGACGACGCCGTCGAGGTCGGTCTCGAAGTTCCCGCGAACTGCTTCGAGCATGTCGGGATCGCCGTTCGAGAGGCCGACGAGGGCGTACTCCTCGCCGAGCCGGTCCAAGGCATCGCCGACGTCCTCGTAGGGGTGAAGCTTCTTCCACCGTCGGATCACGGCTCTGACCGCCGCGTCGGGGACATCGAGCCCGATCTGTTCGAGCCGGTAAGCGAGCGCCCGCCGGCTGATCTCTTTGAACGGCGTGTGAGGACCGGCGATCAACGAGTCGATCATCGAGTCCCGGAAATGCATCGCGAGGTATCGGCGAAGCAGGATCTCGGGATCGTAGTCGCTGCCGTGGGCCGAAAGCAGCTCTCCGAGGGCGGGAACGAGCGTCGACTCCCGATCGAGGAGTGTGTCGTATAGGTCGAACGCGACGACCTTCGTCTCCGCCCGGAGCGTTTCGGTCGCGATCGGTTGCATGCTAGACGGTCGCTGCGGGTGTGCTTAATACCGGCGGCAGGCGGACGATGTGATCCGGACTTGCTCAGAGCGCATCGATAATGATCGCTTCGAGGCCGTCCCGATCGATCCGGCGCGGGTTCCCGGCGAGCAGCCGTTCGAGTCGACTCGCGCGCTCGGCCAGATGCGAGACGTCGGACTCGTCGATGCCTAACGTCGAGAGCCCGCCATCGATCCCGACATCGGCCGCCAGCTTTTCGACGGCGCGGGCGGCGGCCTCGGCCGACTCGTCGCGGCTCAGGCCGGTCGTGTCCTCGCCGAGGATCTCGGCGATCTCGGCGTAGCGGTCGTAGGCGCTCGTCGCGTTATACCGCATGACGGCCGGCAACGCGTGGGCGATGGTGACGCCGTGTGGCGTGTGTTTGACCGCGCCCGCGGCCATCGCGATGGCGTGTGTCGCACCGAGCCCGGCGTTGGTGAAGGCGGCGCCGGCCATGAAACTCCCGAGCAACATCTCGCGGCGAGCCCCGAGGTTCTGTCCGTTGTCGACGGCGCTCCGGAGGTTGTCGCCGACGCGTTCGATCGCCGATCGGGCGAACAGGTCGGTGACCGGCGAGCGACCGTTGTAATCCGGCCGCTCGGCGCGGTGTTCGGGCGCCGGCTTGGCGTCGTAGGGGCGGGTTACGTAGGCCTCGATCGCATGCGAGAGGGCGTCCATACCGGAGGAGGCCGTCGGGCCGGGCGGCAGCGAAACCGACAGCGCCGGATCGAGGACGGCGGCGTCGGGGCGCTGATACCGACTGGAGATCCCGACTTTCAGGTCTTCGTCGGGCAGCGAGATGACGGTCACCGGCGACGTCTCGGCGCCGGTACCGGCCGTCGTCGGGACGGCGACAGTCGGGATCCCCGGTCCGGGGACGGGTTCGCCGCCGCCGGTGGGTGGGGCGACGTAATCGAGGACGTCGCCGCCGTGTTCGGCGACTACGCTCGTGGTCTTGGCGACGTCCATCGCGCTTCCGCCGCCGACGCCGACGACGAGGTCGGGATCGACCGCCTCGGCCTCGGCGATCGCCGCCTCGAAGACGGTCACGTCCGGATCGGGTTCGACGCCATCGAACACCGTATACTCGATCGAGCCCAGCGTCGCCGCCACGTCGTCGATGATCCCCGCTTCGACGAGCCCCGGGTCGGTGACGAGAAGCGCCGAATCGGCGCCGAACTCCCCGCCGATCTCGCCGAGCTCCTCGATCGCGCCGACGCCGTTGGTGACGTTCGGCGTGACGTTCAGCTCCCAGACGGATTCGGGCGTGTAGGACATACCGTGTGTCTCTCGAGGCGGCCGCAAAAAGATACCCGTTCGAGCGGGGACGGCCACCAAAACACTCTTGCGATCGCTGTCTGATCTCCCGTGTATGTCCGAGAAACCGGTCGTCTACCTGACGCGGGAGATCCCACAGGACGGCCTCGATCTCCTCGAGAGACACTGTGAAGTCCACGTCTGGCCCGACCCGGTCGAGCCGTCCCACGAACGGTTGATCGAGCGGCTCGCGGAGCTGGAGGCCGACGCGCTGTACTGTAACGTCGCCGACACCGTCGACGAGGCGGTGATGGACGCCTCGCCGAACCTCCGGGCGATCGGGACGATCTCGGTCGGTTACGATCACATCGACCTCGAAGCGGCCGAAGAGCGGGGGATCGCCGTCGGACACACTCCCGGCGTGCTCGCGGAGACGACGGCCGATCTGGGATGGGCGCTTCTGATGGCCGGCGCTCGCCGGATCGTCGAATCCCACCAGCGAGTCGAGGACGGCGACTGGGAGACGTGGGGCCCGACCGTCTTACTCGGCAGGGACGTCCACGAGGCGACGCTCGGCGTCGTCGGGCTCGGACGCATCGGGACTGAGTTCGCCCGCCGCGCCGCCGGGTTCGATATGGACGTCGTTTACAGCCACACGAGCCCGAACGAGACGGCCGAGGCCGATCTCGCCGACTACGGGATCGACGCCGAGTACTGCGAGCTCGACGAACTCCTCGACCGGTCCGACTTCGTCTCTTTGCACGTCCCGTTGCTCGAGGATACCCACCGCATGATCGGCGAGGCGGAGCTCCGGCGGATGGACGAGTCGGCGGTCCTCGTCAACACGGCCCGCGGCGAGATCGTCGATACCGAGGCGCTCGTCGCGGCGCTCGAAAAGGGCTGGATCGCCCACGCCGCGTTGGACGTCTCGGATCCGGAGCCGCTCGAACCCTCCCATCCTCTCATGGACTACGCCCCGGAGAAGCTGACGATCACGCCGCATATCGGGAGCGCGTCGACGGAGACCAGAAGCGAGATGGCCGTCATGACCGCCGAGAACGTCCTCGCGGGGCTTCGTGGCGAGACGCCGCCGTACGATGCCTTCGCGGACGCCGGGCTGACGTGAGCTGAACGGTAACGAGTGCGTACTTATAAGCTCTCACAGCGTACGTCGGACCATGGCACGTAGCGTACAACTGAAGAACGTCTCGACGGTGCTCGAGGAGGTCGATTATCCCGCCGAACGGGCCGCCGTGGCGGCCGAACTCACGGACGTCACACTGGTGTTGGCTGACGGCGAGGCGAACCTCGGGGAACTGCTCTCCGAGACCGCCACCGGAAGCTTCGACTCCGCCCACGATATCGAGACGGAGCTGAACAACGTCCTCCCGCGCGAAGCCGTCGGCGAACCGTACCAGTCCGAAGGCGACGCCTGAGCCGGGTTCGGATCACCCGTCCGGATCGATCGCCCGTTCGATCGGGGTATCGCCGCCGAAGAGTCCGATCGTCTCGCCGACCGTCGCTTCGTTCTCCAGACAGGCGAGGGTCGTCCCGGCGACGTCGGCCCGGGCGATGTTTTCTCTCTCGCCGCCGTGATACTCGAACTCCGCGGAGATCGATCCCGACGCCTTCTCGTCGGTGAGCGTCGTCGGCCGGAGGATCGTGGCGTCGAGGGAGGACCACTCGAGATAGTCGTCCGCACACCGTTTGGCGACCCGGTAGGGACGGATCGCGCCGCCGCCGGCCAGCGGATCGCTCGCGTTGTGCGCACTTATCATCACGTACCGATCGATACCGCCTTGGAGGCAGGCGTCGACGCTCCGTCTGGCACCCCAGAGATCGACCAAAAGCGTCTTGTCCCAGCCCGTGTTCCCGCCCTAGCCGGCCGTGAACACGACGGCGTCGGCGCCCTCCAGCGCCGATTCGAACTCCCCTTCGAGATCCCCCAATCGCGGTTCGCCGCCGCGGTCACGGACGGCGTCGAACTGCGACTTCTCGCGGACGATCCCGATCGGGTCGTGTCCGGCTTCGGCGAGCCGAGGCAGTAGTTCCCGTCCGATTCCGCCGTTGGCGCCGATGACTGCGACCTGCATGGTGTCGCGTACCGAGGCGGGCCGAACCGAAAGATGCTGTGGTCGTCGTTCGAAGATCTCCCGTAGTGAGGGGGATCGGTCCGGGTGAGCCGAGCCACCGACGCTTCAGAGCGAATCGAGCCGATACAATGCCACGAGAACGGCGAGCAACGCGGCCTCCAGGAGCTTGCTCACCATGGCGTACGTATCGGAAACGAGGTGTATCCAGACCGTCTCGACGACGCCCCCGTCGTGTCCGTGGGCGTGGATGTGCGGCCAGAAGCCGCCGTGATCGAGGACGGTGTGCCAGGCGACGTACCCGAAGACGAAGACGAGCATCAACGCGATACCGCCGAGGTACACCGCACGGACGAACAGGCCTTGATACACGAGCACGATACCGAAAACGATGAAAAAACCGGCGAGCGTGAACGCGAGCGGTCGGGGATCCAAAAGCGTTCCGAACTCGAGAAACATCACGAGTCGGGGGGCTCCGAGCCGCGGGTGGAGCAGATGTACGGCCGCGACCGCGATCGCCAGCACTGCCGCGATGTATCGTAGTTTTTTCACTCCCGATCTGGGGCGGCTTTCGCCACGTTCAGCCATCGCTTAACGTCGGTGGAGAGCGGTCAAAACCGTTCCGATCCGAACACCGGACCCCCTCGTTCTTCGGGCGTGGTGGCTCGGTTTACTCAC
>CAZWZX010000054.1:0-12845 GCA_964638655.1 uncultured Natronomonas sp. | reverse complement strand
TGAACCCGGGCCATGAGCTTGGAAGGCTCAGGTCCTACCACTAGACCATCGGCGCTCTGGTACGGTGATTTCCGCCGCGGATTTAAGACTCTTCCGTAATCGTCTATCCGTGCTCGCGCATCGTTTCACCCGTCCGCGGAGAACCGATCCGGCGACAGGTACGCCAGTATTTCGCTTTCCGTCCCGTCCGTGAGGTGCTCGGCGAGCAACTCGGCGCAGGCGGGGGCGAACGTGATCCCCCAGCCGCTCATTCCCGTCGCGGCGTAAAACCCCTCGAGTTCGGTGGGGCCGACCGCCGGACGGTAATCGGGCGTGAGACACCGGATCCCGCGCCACTCGTTCGAGATCTTCGCACCCTCCAGCCGTGGGACGATCTCGTGGGCCCTCCGGGCGATGATCTCTCTGTGCGTTTCGTCGACGCTACCCATCCCGACCCCTTCCTCTCCGTCGGGATCGTCGAGTTCGAGCGCCGCCTCCCAGCCGTCCTCGTCGCTCGACTCGTGCGGTGCCCGTCCGGCGAGCACCTTCGCCGATCGCTCGCCGGTAAAGTAGAGGCCGTCCTCGAGGATCACCGTCGGGAGCTCGAAGTTCGACGCCGTCTCGAGGACGCTGATCGGCGCGTAGGTGTGTTTCAACGGCAGCGAAACCCCGGCCATGGCGTTGAGCTGTGGCGCCCACGGTCCCGCCGCGTTGACCACGGCGTCGGCGTCGAACTCGCCGTCGGTCGTCGACACCCCCGCAACCCCGTCTTTCCCCGTCCGGAGCCCGGTGACCTCGATACCGGTCTCGATATCGACGCCGCCCTCGCGCGCACGGTCGGCGAAACACGAGACGATACTCGCGGGGTCGAGCCGTCCGGCCGACGGGAAAAACGCCGCGCCGGCACCGACGGCCTCCGGGGCGACGCCGTGTTCGCGGACCCCCTCCGCATCGAGCACTTCGGCGGGATGTCCGTTCGCTCGCAACGTCTCGACGCCCTCTTTTAGCTCCCGAAACGCCGGTTCGGTGTCCGCGACCTCCAACAGTCCGCTGTCGTGATAGGAGACCGTCCCGTCCTCGACGAGCGGCCCGTAGATGTCCCACGAACGGGTCGCGAGGTCGTACTCGTGGCCCGCATAGAGCGGATACCGGCCGAAGCAGGCGATCGACTTCCCCGTCGTTCCCGCCCCGAGGCTCCGCTTTTCGAGCACCGACACGTCGTGTGACGATCCCCTGAGGTGGTACGCGAGACTGACCCCGACGATGCCGCCGCCGACGATGACGATCGAGCTCACACCTCGACACAGCGCGGATCGCGATAAAAACGTTTTCGGCGGCGCCCGGGCGGTCGTGCCGTTCCGCGTTCGGGCTTCAATTGAAAACGAGCAACGCGCCGAACAGCCCGGCCAACAGCAGGCCGACGGCGGCGATCGCCGGGAACGCGGCGACGACGCCCCACCGATCCGCGAGCAGGCCGAAGACCGCCGGGCCGCTCGCGCTGCCGATCGCGGAGCCGGTCTGGACGACGCCGAAGAGGCTTCCGCTGTGGGATTCTCTCGCCCGTTCGGAGATGAGGGCGTTCTTGACGGGGTAGCTCATGTACATCATGGCGCCGATGACGGCGAACCAGACGACCAATACGCCGATCAGGACGACGGCGGGAAGCCCGGCGGTCAGATCGGTGAGGAAGACGCTCGCGCCGACCAACACGGCGGTCGCGAGGGCGGCCCCGATCCCGACGTGATAGCGGTTCATCCGGTCGGCGAGTTCGCCGCCCCAAAGCGAGGCGACGCCGCCGCCGACCAACAGTGTAAAGAAAGCGAGGTTGCTCACCGAGACCGCGGCGCCGGTCTCGGCGGCGACGTAGGAGGTGGTGAACGTCTGGATCGCCCGGTGTTGCAGCGACATGACGAGCGTGATGAGACACAGGATGCCGATATCGCGCGTCGCAAGCGCGCTGGCGGACTCACGCGCCGCCCGAACCCAATCCGTCGTGGCCCGACCGCCGTCGGTTCGAATCGACGGCGTCGAATCGGCGAACTTGACGAGGAAATACGCGACGAGAAGCGTCATTCCGCCGCCGAGAAGCGCCGCGCCGAAGAGGGCGATCCGCCAGCCCGCGAGCGCCGCCAACCCGCCGACGACGAGCGGTGCGGCCATCGTCCCGATCGTCCCGCCGAACCCGAACACGCCCATCGCTTTCCCCTCCGTGTCGCCGGTTTCGACGTCGCTGATGATCGAAAGCCCCGTCGGGTGGAAGGTGCTGCCGCTGATTCCGGTGATCGCCTGGGCGACGAGGAGCAACTCGTAGTTCGGCGCGAACGCGGCCAGCGCGATCCCGCCGGACATCCCGGCGAGACCGGCGAGCATCAACCGGTTCTTTCCGATCCGATCGGCGACGAGGCCCGCCGGAAGCTGAAACAGCGAGTACATCACGAAGAAGATCGTGAGCAACAGACCCGCCTGCCCATAGGTGATACCGAGATCGGTGACGAGCAGCGGAATGATCGGCGGAATGACAATTGCGAAGAACTCGTTGATGCCGTGGCTCGCCGTGATCGGTCCGACGATCCGGGGTCTAGAGACTTCCGTTACCCGTCGCACTGGCTCCCACATACTGATATCCGCTCTTGTCGAGTGATCGTAAAAAGCGTGCCGTTCGACCGCCCAGCGGTTCGGAATACACGGTATCGATCCGACCGTCGAGCCCCGCTCAGTCCGACCCGACGACCGCGTAGCAGTTCCCGTTCGAGGTGAACGATTCGACGACGGAAAGCGCGCTCGCCTCGAGATCGCCGTCGAACTCCGCCGGCGCGTAGATGTGATAGTATCGGGGAACTGTCTCTCCGCCGGGGAGCGTCCAGTCGACTTCGGTGTCGAACCCCTTGTCGGCGTCCTCGGCGTCGAACCGATCGTGCGTGGTGCTCCAGGCGCTGACGAGGGCGACGCCGTCGTCAGCGAGTACGCGGGCGAGCTCGTCGAGGCTTCGGCGCCGGAGATCCCTGTCGGGCAGGTGATGGAGGGTCGCGATGTAAAGCGCCAACCCGACGGATCGATCGACGAAGGGGAGCGAGGCCGCATCCCCCAAAAGGAACGTCGCACGGGGAACTCTCTCGCGAGCGATATCGAGTAGTCCGCCGCTGACGTCGAGGCCGACGGCGCGGTCGGCGCGGTCGGCGAGCAGTTCCGTATGACGGCCGTTGGCACAGCCGACGTCGAGTGCGGTTCCGGCGGTTCGACCCGAACAGAAGGATTCCACCTCCGGCCAGGGGTTCTCCCGCGTCGTCGCGAAGTGGGCTGCGATCCGCTCGTACGTGGCTCGCACGCCGGTTCGATCGTCCATACGCGTCTTTTTCGAATCACCGGCAATAAGACGGCGGTTCGTGTCGTCCGACCGTCGTCGGTTTCAGACGAGAACCGTCAATCCGAGATAGGTGACGAGAAGCATTATCGTGGCGTGTTTCATGCCGTCCTCGATCGACCCGTTACCCATGACGCCGCCGATGATCCCCGAAGCGACGGACTGGATGAGCGCGGTGTGATAGAAGACGGTCCGGTAGGCCTCGCGATCGACGTCGGCGCCGCCGAGACCCGGAACGCCGACCGCGGCCCCGTCCTCGATGCCGCTCGTGTCGGGCAGGTTCGGTATCAGGACCTGTTCGAGGGCCGCGATCACGACGAGGAAGACGAGAAACGAGACGTAGATGACGACGAGGTAGGTGAACATCTCCTGTTTGCGCTGTCGTCGGAGGTTGAGTTCGGAACGGGCCTGCCTGGAGGCGATCCGGAGCACCGGCCCGATCTCGTTCGAAGCCCGCATCGCGTTCGTGATCAGTGTCACGACTCGGGTCACAGAGGGCGTCTCGACCCGGCGACCGAACCGCAACAGCGCCTGTTCGGCCGTCGCTCCCCAGTTCATGTCCCGCCAGATACGCTCGACTTCCGCGTCGAGCGCCCCGATCTCGCTTTTCCGCATCCGACCGAACGAGGAGACGATCGCGATCCCCGCCTCGTTGAGGCTTGCGAGTCGGTCGAGTAGGTCCGGAAGCTCGGTCTCGAGCCGTCCGAGTCGGCGCTTTTTGTACTCGTAGACGACGGCGAAGGTGCCCATGAGGAAGACGGCCGCCTGTACGAGGAGTCCATCGAGCACACTGGCCTCGATACCGCCATCCGAAAGCGCCGCCGGGAGCCGGTAGGCGGTCGCGATAACCGCGACCGGAACCGTAACGTACAACAGGCGGGCGGGGCGCTCGACGAGCGCCGCCGCCGGGGACGAAAGCGTCTCGCGGATCGACCGGAGCCGCCGGTAGGCGAGCAGTCGCCCGTGGTTGACAGCCGAGTTCGGCTCCGTATACTCGCCTTCCGCCGATCGTCGCTCCCCGCTCGCCATCCCGGTCTTGCGGGTCGGCCGACTCGAACCCACACTGCCGGCACGGAGCGGCTGTGTGATATCGAGTAAGGTCGCCAAAAAGAGGAGGTTCGTCGCCGGCAGAACGACGTATGCCATCATCCGCATCGCGAACAGCGAGTCGCCGACGGTCAGCCCGATTATCAGGAGGATCGTAATCAGAAACAGCATTCCGGCGACGACGACTGTCACGTACACCTCGGCGGTCGTTGCGAGCAGGTTCAGCATCTCGGCCTGTTGGTCTTCGGCCTCCTCGTGGTAGCGGTCGTACTGTTCGTCGAGGAACTCGGAGACGCTGCCGCCGCTTTGGAGCACGCTGGCCAAGTTTTCGGTGAACGTCGAGAACTGTTCGGACGGCGTCCGTGTCGAGAGGTCCTCGACGGCCGTCACGATATCGACGTTGAACACGTCCATGTTCCGGACGGCCGTTTCGATCTCTGCCGCCCCCTCGCCGAACACCGCCTCGTTCTCGGCCAGCGTTCGGAACACGTCCGGGACCGACATACCGCCTCGGGTCAGCGCGTACATGAACGCGACCATCCGAGGCAGGTTCGCCTCGATCCGTCTCCGACGTCTGTCGGCGCGGAGCCCGGGAAGCCGCCACCTGACCGCGTACGTTCCGATCCCGACGGAAGCGCCGAAGACGACGCTCGCAGCCAAGAGGACGGCGAACTGAGCGGTTTCGAACGCGGGATCGGCGGTGAAAAACGACACCGGATCCTCCCAGTAACCGTAGATCTCCGCGAGCGCGAAAACCCCCGCACCGACGTACAGCCCGGCGATTGCGCCGAAAACACCCAGAACGACCGCGTACAGGTAGGTTTTACTCGCGTACTCTCGATACGGCACCCCTATCGCCGCCGACCGCAACAGCCGTTCGCGACGGCGGTCGCGATCGACCATCCGACGGCCGAAGAGTACGAACGCGAACCGAGTGAACGTCCGGTCGCCACGACGGGAGAAAAACGCCGCCGAGACGAGGACGAGGGGGACGAACGCGAGCGTTAGCGGTACGAGACGGATCATCGCTCCGCCCCCGACGCCGGTCGCTCCGGCGGCGAGTCGGCCTCGCCCGAGGCCTCGTCGACACGCTCCATCACCTCGTCGGGGACCGCGTAGTACCGGTTGATCATCGCGGTGAACTGCTCGTAGCCGTTTATTCCCCGTTCGCGGAGGAACTCGAGGAACCGGCGGCGACGCCGGAGTTCCTCCAACAGTTCGGTTCGCGACCAGCCGCGCTCGTCCCCGATCTCTTTTATCAGCCTCACGGTTCCCTCCCGGAACTCGTCCGATGCCGACTCCCATCGGTACGCCCCGGTGTAATCGAGTTCGCCGGTCCGCTGATCGATCCCTTCTATCTCGGCGATCGTATCGGCTCGTCTCACCCGCTTGCCCTCGAATCGGGCTTGCGTCTGAATACAGAGCACGTCGAGCGACTGAACCATCGATCGGGGGACGTTGATCGGTTCGTTCTCGAGTCTGTTGATGACCGTCTGGACGGAGTCCGCGTGCATCGTCGACAGCGTCGTGTGTCCGGTGTTCATCGCCTGAAACAGCGTGATCGCCTCCTCGCCGCGCACCTCGCCGACGATGATGTACTCGGGCCGGTGTCTGAGCGCCGACCGGAGGAGGGTGTACATCGTCACGTTGGCGCCGTCTGAGAGTCGCTCCCTCGTCACACAGGAGAGCCAGTTTTCGTGATACAGCGACAGTTCCCGCGTGTCCTCGATCGTGATGAGTTTCGATCGCGGCGGGAGAAACATCGATATCGCGTTGAGCGACGTCGTCTTCCCCGATGCCGTCCCGCCAGCGAAGATGATGTTCTTGTTGTGTTCGATCGCCATCCACAGATACGCCATCTGTTCGAGCGAGTACGTGCCGTACTCGAGGAGGTCGATCGGCGTGAACGGCTCCTCGCTGTATTTCCGGACCGTGAACGCCGATCCATGCGGCGTCACTTCCTCGCCGAGGGCGAGTTCCGCGCGCGATCCGTCCCGGAGCGTCGTCTCGACGATCGGGCTGCCGACGGAGATGTGTCGCCCCGCCTGCTGGGCCATTTCCACGACGTAATCGTCGAGTTCGTCCTCCCCGAACGAGACGTTCGTCTCGATGTCCTGGTACTCGTCGTGATAGGCGTACAGCGGGATCCCGTAGCCGTCACAGGAGATGTCCTCGATGTGCGGATCGGACATCAGCGGGTCGAGCCGACCGAACCCCTGAAACCGCCGGTACAGGTAATAATACAGCCGATAGAGGCCCGTGACGTCCACTTCGACACCGTACCGTTCGAGCCGTCGCCGGAGTTCGTCTTTGAGTATCGTCTCCGGAGGTCCCTCCTGGGAGCCGTACAGAAGCGGCGTCCGAACGTCGTCGTACAGCGTTTCGAGCAGGTCGCTCTCGAAGCTGTCGAGTTCGGGCTCGACGGCGTGGTATCGGTGTTGGTTCGCGTCGTCGTCGTAGGTGATCGCGGCGTAGGAAAACGGCGGGTCCAGCCAGTACCGATCGACGAGCCGGCCGTCGAAAGCCCGGTCCTCGACGATCCGTCCCGACTCGCCGGGGCGATACGGTCCGGCGGGGACGGACGAACCGCGAAGCGTCTCGAGGGTTCGGGCCAGCCGTTTCCGGAACCCTTCGGAGCCGCCGTCGGACCGTTCTTCGTCCATCGGTGAATCTTCCATTCGTCTGATTACATCACCGTATGAGACCCCCTGAGATAAATGTCCGCCGCGTTCCGGGGCGCTGAAACCCCCGGAAAAGCCGACGAACGTCTGACGGGGGCGTTACGTTCATGCGTGCGGCGCCCGTACCGGACGGCAAAGGGATGCGCCGTGATTATTTCACTCTGGATGCGGTGGGTGTGCTGGCCGACGACTCCGAACGGCCGACGATGCGGATCACGTACGAGGGGCCGACCGAGGAGTTCGAATCACGGCTCCGTCGTGAGGGGACGCTGCTCTCCGGCGACGGGGTCGATATCACCTTTCGTCTGCAGGACGACCTCGATGCCGACCGTCCGAACGGTGTCCTCGCGATCGCCGACCGGGTCACCGGCGAGTACGTCCTCGAACTCAACGCCGATGCGGAGACGGTGTTCGCCGTCACGGCGGCCGTCGGTGACGACGACGAGAACGGCGTCTATCGGGTCGGGATCGAGACGAGCGACGGAACCGAACTCGTCGACTACGAGAAATCGACGCTTCTGATCTACGATCGCGAGGGGGAGCTGCTCCGCGAGCGGAGCCTCATCCCGAGCGGTGTCGAGATCTAGACGGGTCAGGCCCCGAACTCCGATTCGGTGACGCGGACGACCAGCGTTTCCTCGACGTCGCGAAGATCGTACGCCGGCAACTCCGGGCCCGTCCGAGTGACGAACATCGGCTCGAGCACGTTCCCGTCCTCGACGCCGAACACCTTCAGGTAGCGCCCGGACTCCTCGGGCGGTATCTCGTTGTCCCGGATCGCCGAAGCCAGCTCGCGAGAGAGCCACTCGTCGTCGCTGATCGACCGATCGAAGACGAGCGCCTCGTCGACGAACCGGACGAGATACCAGTTGAGATCGTTCAGGACCGAAACGGCCGCGCCGAGCGAGACGGTCTCGAGTGCGACCGTGTTCTCGTAGGGCGCGGTGAGTTCGTAGGTCGAAAGCGCCTCGCGGGCGGTCTCGCGGCTGACGAGCTCGTATCGGAGCTCGACGTCGTCCTCGCCGACGAGACACACCCGCGCCATAGTCGGTGTCGGCGGGCGGCACAAAAAGCGGTTTCGCCTTCCTCTCTCGGAGAACCGAGAAGTCCGACGACCCGTTCAGAACGTGGTCAGTTCGCCGTCGATGACCCTCTGGGTGATGTCAGTGACGTTTTCGAGTTCGCGGTCGACGATCGCCGCCACCTCGCTTTCGATGTCCGAAACCGCGACGCCGTCCTCGGTGACGAGGGTCGCATCGGCGACGTGGGGACGGTCGATCGGCTGTCCGATCTGTGAGAGCAGGCGGATCCGGATCTCCTCGATCCCGTCGATCTCGTCGACGACCGTCCGCGCGATCTCGGTCGACAGCAGGTTGTAGATCTTCCCGATGTGGTTGACCGGGTTCTTGCCGGAAGTCGCTTCCATCGACATCGAGCGGTTCGGAGTGATGAGACCGTTCGCCCGGTTTCCGCGCCCGACGGAGCCGTCATCGCCCTGCTCGGCGCTCGTTCCGGTCGTCGTCAGGTAGATCGATCCCTCGTCGTAGTCGTCGGCGGTGTTGACGTAGACCGTGACGTCCCGGTCCGTGTACTCCACCGCGAGCTCCTCGACGAACGCCCGGATTCCGTCGACAGTTCCCTCGTACTCCTCGAGGCCGGCGACGTATCGGTCGACGATCGCCACGGCGACGGTCACGTCGATCTCGTCGCCCTCGCGTTTGCCCATCACTTTGATGTCCTGGCCGACCGCGGGGTTGTCGTCGCTGTATCGGCCGTTGAGCTGCCGTTCGGTCTCGAGGACGATCTTCTCGGTCTCCGTCAGCGGGGCGTGGCCGACGCCGAAGGAGGTGTCGTTCGACATCGGTATCTGCTTGCCGTCCTCGCCGAAGACCTCCTGGAGGTCTCCCGAGCCCTCCCCGAGTTTGACGTCGACGACGATGTCCGTCCCGAAATCGACGAACGGGAACTGTTCGGTGATGTACTCTCGGGCCGCCTCGAGAGCGATCTTCTCGGCCGGGAACTTCCGACCCTCGTACTCCTTCGTCGCCCGCCCCGTGATGAGGAGATAGATCGGATCGATGACCTCTCCCCCGCCGAACGCCGGGGCGGAGTTGCCGGCGACGAGCTGCGTCTCGTCGGTGTTGTAATGGAGGACTTTCCCGACGCGGTCGATGTACTCTCGCGCGAGCGCCTGTGAGACGTGCTCGGCGATGCCGTCGCAGAGCGAGTCCGGGTGGCCGAGCCCCTTCCGTTCGACGATTTCGACGTCCTGTGCCTCGACCGCGCGGCCGACAACCGGCTCTACGCGGATGTTTCGGTCGGTCATTGGACATCCGTACTTCGCGACCGGTTCTATAACTTACGGAAACCAAAGCATCCCGTAGAATAACCACTGTGCATCAGTCGGGGACGAGAATCGAACGCCGACACCGGACGGCTACGCCTCGGACTCGAGCAGAAGCCCGAGATACGAGCGTCGGATCTGGCTGTCGGGGTCGAACCCGATCTCTTCGAGGAGATCGGCCGCCCCCTCCCGCGCCGGTTCGATCACCTCCGCCTCGGTCTCGATCTCGAGGAACTCGCCGAGTCCGGTGACGGTATCGAGAGTGATCGCGTACTCCCCACAGCGGAACCGTTCGCGGGTCTTCTCGACGGTCGCGGCGGGCTCGAAGCCGAGCTCTTCGAGGATCGCGGCGAACGTTTCGCCGTCCCCGATGTCGGTTTCCAGCTCCGCTCGCGTTTTCGACTCGGCCTCGACGAGCGGCCCTTTGTACGTTACACGCGCTCCCTCGGCGTCGCCGGTCGTTTCACGACGGATCCGGAGTGCTTCGTCCGTTTCGGCGAACTCGCGGATCGGATGGTCGTAGTACGTATCGACCTGCCGGACTGTCCCCCCGGGGACGGCATCGAGCTCCGCGAGCCGTTCGCGGACGCGTTCGTGATCGGCCCGGACTTTGAGTTCGACTTCGTACATGACCGTGCTCTCACCGTCGATGGGGAAAAACGCCATGTCTCCGTTCCGGCGGTGAAACGTGATTGTTAAGAGTGCGACGACTGTCGTAGGGAGTATGAGCGACGAATCCGATGAGGTCGAAGCGACCGAAACGGCCGACGAAGCGGCCGCAGAGACGGCCGACGAGGAACCGACCGAGACCGAGGAGGAGGTCGACGCCGAGGACGAGGAGACGACGGAGGGACTCCAAGACGGGGATTTCGTTCGAATCGCCTACACTGCCCGAACCGTCGAGGGCGGTCAACTCGTCGACACGACCGACGAATCGGTCGCGGAGGAGGAGGGCGTCGCCGATCAAGGGGAGTTCGAACCCCGCGTGATCGTGCTCGGTGAAGGCCACCTCTTCCCCGAAGTCGAGGACGCCATCCGCGGCAAGGGGGTCGGCGACGAGGGCAGCGTCGTCGTGACGGCCGAAGAGGCCTTCGGCGAGTACGACGACGAGGAGGTCCGGACCGTCTCGGCCGACAAGATCGACGAGGACGACCGATATCCCGGCGCCCGCATCCAGATCGACGGCCAGCAGGGCGTCCTCGAGACGATCATCGGCGGCCGGGCGCGCGTCGACTTCAACCACCCGCTCGCCGGCGAGGACATCGAGTACGAGTACGAGATCCTCGACACCGTCGAGGACGAGCTAGAGCAGGCCCGCGGCCTGTTGAACATGTTCCTCGATCTCGACCTCGAGATGTGGGTCGAGACCGACGAGGTAGAGGAGACCCGCGTCGAGGAACCGGACGAGGACGCCGACGACGAAGACGAAGACGCCGAACCCGAGACCGTCACCGAGACGGTCGAAAAGCGGACCCTCTACGTCGAATCGACCCCGCAGCTCTCGATGAACCAGCAGTGGATGATGCAGAAACAGCAGATCGCCGGGCAGCTGATCGACCTCACCGACATCGACCGAATCTTGATCCAGGAGATCCTCGACGGCGGCATGGGGATGGGCATGGGCGGTATGATGGGCGGCATGGGCGGCGCCGGCGCGGGCGACGTCGACATCGAGGAAGCGCTCGAGGAGGCCGACATCGACGCCGACGAACTCGCCGAGGAACTCGAATAGCTGACGAACGGAAGAACGGGATCGCCGTCTAACGCCCCGTCTCCCGACGACTGACGCCGGTTACTTTTTCGTCCCTTCGAGGTCCCGCTGGAACTCGTCGAACCGTTCGAGATCGTCGGGCAGTTCGTAGGGGATCTGCCGTTCGTTTCGGTGTGAGGCGTGTTCGGCGTCGATCGGCTCGGCGACGTCCTCCCAGCCGGGCTTGATCCGGACGCTCTTGGCCGGCTGTCCCACGACAACGTGGTGGGCGGGGACGTCCGACTGAACGACGCTGCGGGCGCCGACGATCGAGTTCTCGCCGACCCGACAGCCGGCACGGATCATCGCATCGAACGTGAGACGTGCGTCGTCCTCGATGATCGTGCGGTAGTTGTCCACCTCGGTCTGATCGACGATGTCGTGATCGTGGCTGTACACGTGGACGCCGTCGGAGATCGAGACGCGGTCGCCGATCGTCAACTCGCCGCGGTCGTCGAGGTGTACCTCGTCGTGGACGACGACGTTGTCGCCGACCGAGATGTTGTGGCCGTACGTGAACGTGATCCCCTTGAAGAACCGACAGCCGTCGCCGCACTCCTCGAAGAGGTGATCGGCGAGCATCCGACGGAACCGCAGCGCGAACTCGACGTTGTCGGCCATCGGCGTGGCGTCGAACTGTCGCCAAAGCCACTGGAGGTGTTTCGAGCGCTCGAATACGACCTCGTCCTTCTCCGCGTAGTACTCGCTTTCGAGCGTCGCGTTACACGGATCGTACCCCTGAAGTCGGACGCGTTCGGCGGGGGAGACGTCTTCGCCCGCCCGCCATCGCTCGTAGGCTTGTCTGTCGCCGTGGAGATCGACGAGGACGTCCTCGACGACCGCACACGTGTCTTCATCGCCCGAGAGCCGGTCGTCGACCTCAGTGAGGAACGCATCGAGGCCGTCCTCGGCCTCGGCCGGCAACGAGACGTGACGCTTCGTCATACTCGAGTTCAGGGTTGCGTGGTTGTTATGGATTGCTGTTGTGCGGAGCCCACACGACCGCGACGGCGTCGGCGGTCCGGTGGCGATGGGAAATACGTTGGCCGGTTCCGCGAATGTGGGACCGACCGCGAGTGATAAGTGGATCAAACCACAAACGGAGGGCATAATGGACTACCGAACGCTGGGAACGTCCGACGTCGAGGTCTCGGAGATCGGCTTCGGAGCCTGGGTCGTCGGCAGCGACTGGTGGGGCGATCGGACCGACGATGAGGCGATCGATATGGTGCAGTACGCGGTCAATCAGGGGATCACGTACTTCGACACCGGGGACGTCTACGGTCACGGTGACTCCGAGCGGCTCATCGGCCGAGCTATCGAGGAGGTTCGCGAGGAGGTCACCGTCGCGACGAAGATCGGCTATGACTTCTACAACAACCCGCAGGCCGGTCACGGCGAACTCCCCAAGGAGATGAACCGCGAATATCTCGAGGAGGCTTTCGAGAAGTCCCTCGATCGGTTGGGCCTCGATCGGGTCGACGTCCTCCAGTTGCACAACGCGAACGTCAAGGAGATCGACGCCGACGTCTTGGCCTTCCTCGACGAGCTCAAATCGACGGGCCGGATCGACGCGGTCGGCTGGGCGCTCGGCCCCTCGATCGGCTGGCTCGCCGAGGGCGATATGGCGATCGAACAGGAGTTCGACGCCGTTCAACTCGTCTGGAACGCCTTCGAACAGGA
>CAZWZX010000053.1:1349-12893 GCA_964638655.1 uncultured Natronomonas sp. | reverse complement strand
GGTCGTCATCGAACTTCGGGGCGACGACCTGTGCGCTGACTGGAACGCCGTCGACCTCGTCGACCGGCACGGTGACGGCGGGCGTCTGGGCGAAACTGAACGGGACGGTGTTCCCGGTCAAACTGAGCGAGTCCTTGTAAACGCCGATCGTCCCGTGTTCGGGCGGGACGATCCGCGTCGTCGGCGTCAACAGCAGGTCGACGTCCGCAAAAACGTCCGCCAGCTGCTGTTGGAACTCGATCGCCCGACGCCGGAGCGCGACGTACGCTCGCCCCTTCGTCTCGGCGTCGAGGTACGCGGCGGGGAGCGCCCGGGAGGTGATGTACTCGTTGAACTCGTCGGTCTCGAGGAACGCCGACAGCGCCGACCGCCACTCCTCCTCGTAGCCCGTCCCCTCGCCGCGGATGATCCCGCGCTGTCTGATCAGCCACGCGAAATCGCCGACGAGTAACGGGTACGCCGCCGAGATCTCGCCGAGATCGACCGAGACGTTCTCGATCGTCGCGTCGGTTTCGGCGGCCAATCGATCCGCGGTCTCGACGGTCGGCGACGCGACCGCATCCTCGGCGGGCTCGACGAGCGAGTCGACGAGCCCGATCGTCAGTCCCTCCCCCGTCGGCTCCTCGAGTCCGTCGGTGAGTGAGCCGACATCGACGTGACTCGAAGCGGGATCGCGGAAATCGTGGCCGGCCATCGTCTCCAGGACGGCGGCCGCCGTCCCGACGTCGCGGGCGAGCGGGCCGATCGTGTCGGTCCACGGCACCAGATCGACGAAGCCGTGGCGCGGAACGAGGCTGTGAGTCGGTTTGATGCCGACGAGACCGCAACAGGCCGCGGGAAGCCGGACGCTGCCGCCGGTGTCGGTCCCGAGCGAGAAATCCGCGAGCCCGCCCGCGACGGCCGCCGCCGAGCCGCTCGAGGAGCCGCCGGGCACGCGGTTCGGCGCGGTCGGGTTGACGGGCGTGCCGTACTCGCTGTGTTCGCCGGTGGGCCCGAAGGCGAACGCCTCCATGTTGGCCTTGCCGACCAAATCGGCGCCCGCCTCGAGGAGCCGCTCGATCACGACGGCGTCGGTACTCGGGACGTAGGAAAACCCCTCGACGCCGCAGGTCATCTCCAGATCTCTGACCGCGATACAGTCCTTGGCCGCGAACTCGAGCCCGGCGAGGGGGCCGGTGTCCGATTCACTCCGGGACTCGTCGTAGACGTCGAGCAAGGCGTTGTACTCGTCGTCGGAAAAGGAGCCGACCGAGTCCGACGGGCTCGTCTCGATAGAGAGGTCCTCGACCTGTGGTTCGATCCCGTCGACGATTTCACGGACCGACTGGAGCGTTTCCCCGTCGGTGCTGAATGACAGTTCGGCGGCGAGTTCGGAGAGCGTGTCCGGGTCGTCCTGTGGCATGTGAGCATGGTTTGTTCCGGAGCCCGTGTTGATATCAGTACCGATCGGGTTGAATACTGTTCGAGCGATCAGTATTCCAGCATTTCTTGCAACGTCCTTGCCGAACGAAGGCGGGACGCATCGCACGGACGGAGACAGCACACTCGGTTCTGACGGGGAGAGATGATTTCAAAAATCCGCTCTCGTATACGTCCCACACGGCTTGACGCCAAATCCCGATGCAGGAAACAGAATCGTTGAGGAAGGGGACTCCGCTCTACCGCTTAGTTGAATCAGCCCGACCGACCTGTTTGGCTCCAGCTGTCTCGACCGTAGCGGAGCGAGACGCTGAAACGAAACCAGTCTCAACGGGGTTCGGCAACTACCGTTCACGACGGGGTGGATGTCATCGTGTAGCGCGGGGTGGACGTCAATCGATTGTTGAAGGCTGTTCAACCCGGCCAGAGAACCGGTCCGGGGAAAGCCGATAGAACTCGAACGTCACGTTTCTCGTCGGCTCCCCGAAGATATCGATGAGTGGTATTGTAACCCGATCGAGGCCGGCTAGCGCTTCGATTTCGGATTCGTCGTCCGTGGTGGAGGTCAAACGACCGGCGGCGACGACGCTTTTCCACTGGTCGTTTATCTGCCGATGCGTGACGAACGTGACCGCCCGACCCTCCAAATCGCCTTTCTCGCTTTCCGGCCCGATGGCCAACCGGAAATAGAAGGCACCGTCGACCGGATCATATCCGTACGAGACCGGGATCGAATGTGGGGGCTTCTCACCAGAGACGGACAATGAGATGACCCCGGTACCGGACGTTCCGAGAAATTCGTCACGCTCTTGAGGATCCATTCGTACCGCGTCGGCGTTCACCATACCCCGAAATACGAGCGAGACGGTCATTAATGCTTGCTCGGGGCGGTCGGCGACCGACGGCGGTCGTTACAGTATTTCGAGACGAAAGCCCACGGCTTCAGCCGTGGGAGGAGGTCATCGAGGATATCAGAGCTCTCAGAGAGACCGTCGGTGAAAAGGCGCTGAAATGTATCATCGAACCCCCGGTGTTTTCCGGAGACGAGATACTCGTTTAGACGTTCGGGATCACCTCGTCGCCGAACAGTTCGATCGAGGAGTGGACGTCCTCCGGCGCTAGCCCGGGGAACTGCGTCCGGATGAAGACGTTGTCGAGGCCCATCGCCTCCTTGTACCGTTCGATGTCTTCACACACTTCCGCGGGCGTGCCGACGAGGAAGCGCTCGTGTTTGAGTTTCTCCCACGGCGAGTCGAAGTCGTCGCCGCCGATGACGTCGTCCTGTCCCCAGTCGCTGTAGCTCTCGTATTTCCCCATCAGCGACTCCCGAACGCGCTCTTCGGCTTTCTCGGTCGTCTCCGCGACGTAGGTCTCCCGGATGAAGCCGACGGTACCCGAATCGAGGTCCTGCTTTTTTCGCTCGTCGCGGAAGTCCTCGACTTGCCGCTGTGCGAGCCCGAAGGGGACGTGGGCGCCGAGGAACGCGTCGGTCATCCGGCCGGCCCGCCGGACGCTCGATTCGTTGCTCGCGCCCGCCCAGATCGGGGGTCGGGGATCCTGTATCGGCTGCGGGCGGATCGAGACGTCCTCGAGCTGGAAGTGCTCGCCGTCGTACGTGACCGAATCCTCGGTCCAGAGCCGCTCGATGATCTCGACGCCCTCGATGAACCGCCCGACCGCGTCCTCGCGGTCGACGCCGAAGACGTCGTACTCCTTCTGTCGGTATCCCAGCCCGACGCCCATGTTGAACTGGCCGCCGGTGAGGATATCGAGCGTCGCCCCCAGCTCGGCGATCCGCGCCGGGTTGTGATACGGCAACAGGATCAGCGTCGACACCAGCCGCATGTCCCCGACGTGCTCGGCGACGTGCGAGAGACAGGCCTCGTTGAGCAGGTACTGGTCGTCGTCGGTGAAGTGGTGTTCGCCGACGCTGAGGTAGTCGAACCCCGTCCGCTCCGCCAGTTCGGTCTGGGTTATCAGTTCCCCGCCGATGCCACGCAGGTCCCTGTCGGCGTCGAACTGCGTGACTGTCAGAAGGCCGAAGTCCATAACCGGAAGATATCTCTGGAACCCCTAATGTATCTTTGGGCGTCGAATCGATCGGCCTCGAGCGAGCGTCGCCGCTTTCGGCCCGGGGAAACGGTTAAGAACGCCGGCGTTCACACGTGAACGTATAACATGAGTGCGGACAGCATTCTCTCGGCGGTCGACCGCGAAACGGCGCCATCGTTTTCGTTTACCAAAGCCACCCGTGACAAGACGTCCGAACGGTACGAGCTCGACTCGGTCACGGTACAGGGCGTCACCGAGGACGGGGCACCGTTCAGCAAGGCCCGCATCCCGACCGACGAGGAGGGTCGCGTCGTCATCTCCGCCGAAACGTTCGGTGACGACGCTGAACTCGCCTGGCTCGTGGCCAATCTCCTCGAGAGGGAAGGGTTCGAATACGTCGAAAAGTAGCCTGAGAAGTCCGGACTAGTCGCTTTCGGCTCGCAGCTCCTCGGTCGCCGCTTCGTCGAGTTCACCGTCGTCGGTGATGACGACCCCGTAATCGCGTCTGGCGATCTCGCGATTTATCATGTCGTCACGCCAGTCGTTGTACACGCGCTCGGCCGGCCGGTCGTACGGGTCGCCGTATCCGCCGCTCATCGGCGAGATGCAGATGTGACGGTCACCCGCCGCGTACTCGTGGCTGTCGTAGCCGGTGTATAGCTGCTCGACCTCGACTTCGTCGCGGAGGTCGAGTCCGTCGGGTCGCTTGCTCCGCCGCGAGTACCAACTGGTGTCGGTGCCGTCCTCGTCGTCGCTTCGGATGTGCCAAAGCGAGGCGCCGGATCCGTCCTTCCCGCCGAAGGTCCCCCACGGCGTGTGGTTGCCGCCGTCGCCCTCGACGGTCTGGACGACCGGCGCGAGCATCGTCGTCTCCCGGACGACGCCGTGGCCGCCGCGGTACTCGCCGGCGCCGTGTCCCGGGCCGTCCCGCATCTCGTAGCGCTCGACGCGGAGCGGATGGGAGAGTTCGACGTCCTCGGTCGGCCGATTGCGCGTGTTGTGAATGAGCGCACCGACACAGTCGATGCCGTCCTTGTCGGGACGGCCGCCGTAGGAGCCGTCGTTGACCTCCAGATACACCCAGTACTCGCCGGGGTGTTCGGGGTCTTCGCCGCTGTAGCTGGTGAAAAACACCTGCGCGGCGTTGCCGGCCATGATCCGCTCGGGGATCGCGTGCCGGAGCGATTTCACGATGAGATCGCCGAGCATGTCGACCTGCTGGATGCGGGCGAACGCCGCGGCCGGCTGGGCGGGCTCGAAGATCGAACCCTTCCGCGTTTCGACGTTGATCGGCCGGAACGTCCCGGAGTTCTGCGGGATGTACTCGTCGTGGATGTAGGTGTCCATCAGGATCGCCCGGACGGTGAAAAAGACCGCGACCTTACAGGCGCCCCAGTTCGGGACGTTGAACGCCGTCGGCACCTGATCGTTGGAGTCGGTGAGATCGACGGTGATCTCGTCGCCCTCTATCCGGAGTTTGACGTCGATCTTCAACCGTTCGTCCTTCCAGCGTTCCTCCCGTTCACCCTCGCTCAGGCCCGCTTCGAGCCAGCTTCGGTTCCGCTTGTCGTCGTCGAGATAGGCCGTCTCGTGCCACTCGCCGTCGGGGAGCTCGCGGAGCTTGCTCCGGAGCAGTTCGTCGGCGTAATCCATCAGGTCCTTGCCGGCCTGCAACACCGTCGCCAGCCCCCACTCGTCGACGAGGTCGTGGAACCGCTCTTCGCCGATCTTCGCCGCCGAGATCATCGCCTGCAGATCGCCTTCGTTCATCCGCGGCGTCCGGCTGTTCTCGAAGAAGTGGTTCCAGATCTCCGTGATCCGCTCGCCTTCGCTTATCACTTTCCGCGCTTTGAACAGCTGTCCCTCGCCGTAGACGTCGTAGAGATCGACGGTGATCCCCGGGACGGCGGTCCCGATATCCAGCACGTGGGCGGTGTCGGCCGACCAGGCGACGTGTTCGCCGTCGACGAAGATCGGGACGAGGATCGCGATATCGGGCGAGTGGCTGGCCCCGTAGTACGGGTGGTTGTGCCAGAAGACGTCGCCCTCGTTGATCACCTCCTCCGGATCGTCGCCGCGCTCTTCGAGACACTCGTAGAACCCGCGGATATACCCCGGGAGCGAGCCGACGTGCATCGGCGTGTAGTCGCTTTCGGCGATCTCGTCGCCGTTCTTCAGAAAGAGACCGGCGCCGAGGTCCTCGCTTTCGCGGATGATAGAGGAGTACGACGAGCGGACCATCTTGTGCCCCATCTCGTCGGCGATCGTGTCGAACTCGCCGCCCAGCACCTGAAGCGTCACCGGGTCGAGTTCGCGATCCTCCAAGAGTTCCGTCTGTGCGTCGATCGATGCGTCGTCCGTGGTGTCGTGTTGGCTCATGCTAGTCCTCCGTGTAGGTCATCCGGATCGAACGGGTCGGTAAAACGTTGGCCTCCCAGTCCGGTTTGATGACGACGGTGCTGTCCGTCGAGTCGATAATGGCGGGGCCGTCGATGACGTGATCGGCCGCCAGTTTCGATCGATCGTACCGCGTTACGCTGTACGTCTCCGCGTTTCGGGAATCGCCGAAGTGGACCTCCATCTCGCCGCGCTCCGCGTCGGCCAGTTCTCCACCGGCGCCGACGGTGATCGGCTCGTAGGGGTGGCTTTCGGCGGTCGCCGAGACGCGGAGGTTGAGCAGCTCGATCGGGTCGTCCTCGAAGTAGTGGCCGTACTCCGTCTCGTGGCGCTTTTCGAACCGCTCGCGGTGACGCTGTTTCCAGTCGCCTCCGACGCCGTCGAAGGGGACGTTCAGCTCGAAGCCCTGCCCCTCATAGAGCATATCGATCGATTCCTCGAGTTCGATCCGCTCGTCTCCGATACCGTCCCCCTCAAGCTGCTCCCGGCCCCGTTCGCGGAGTGATTCGAAGCGCTCTACGACGTTGTCCTCGTTGACGTCCTCCAACCGGCGGCTGATCGTGACCTGATTGTCGTACTGGATGTCGCCCGTCAAAAGCCCCCGCGCGGAGGCGATCCCCGGAGCCGGAGGCACGAGCACTTTGCTCATGCCCAGCTCTTCGGCGAGATCGGCCGCATGCAACGGCCCGGCGCCGCCGAAGGCGACGAACGTGTACTGTCGCGGATCGTAGCCCCGACGGATCGTCTGTTCGCGGGTCGCCTGGTACATGTTGCTGTTTGCGACCTCCAGCGTCGACAGCGCTGCCCGCTCGACCGTCGAGAACCGCCCGTCCGTGCTGGACTCGTCGACGAGGTGCGTCTCGATCGCCTCGCGTGCGAGATCGACGTCGATGTCGATCTCCCCGCCGAGGAAGTAGTCGGGATCGATCCGACCCAGAACGACCTGTGCGTCCGTGATGGTCGGCTGGTCGCCGCCTTGGCCGAGACACGCCGGACCCGGGTCCGCGCCGGCGCTTTTCGGCCCGACGTTGAACCCGCCGGCGCTGTCGAACCAGGCGATCGATCCCCCGCCGCTGCCGATCGTCTCGATATCGAGCATGTTGGTGACGGTCGGGTAGTTCCCGACCTCGGCGTCGCGGGCGTCCCGCTCGAGCAGCCGTTCGGGAACGACGGAGATATCGGCGCTCGTTCCGCCCATATCGAGCGTGATGAGCTTCGATTCGCCGGCGTTCTCGCCGGCGAACTGTCCGGAGAGGACGCCGCCGGCCGGGCCGGAAAGCAGCGTCGTGATCGGCTTTCTCGCCACCTGCTGGACGCTCGCGAGCCCGCCGCTGGACTGCATGATGAGCAGATCGGCGTCGAAGCCCTCCGCCTCGAGGCGCTCTTCCAGTCGGGTGAGATACTGGTTCATCACCGGGGCGAGCCGGGCGTTGATCGCCGTCGAGGCGAACCGCTCGTACTCGCGGAACTGGTTGACGACCTCGTTGGACGTGCTGACGGTGAGCTCGGGGAACTCCTCCTCGATGAGCTCTTTCGTCCGGTCTTCGTGGGCCGTGTTCAGATATGAGTGCAGATAACAGACCGCGACCGATTCGATGCCGTCGGCGACCAGTTCCTCGGCGGCCTCGAGTACCTCGTCCTCGTCGAGCGGGCGGACGGTATCCCCCGGCGGATAGATCCGCTCGGTGATCGGCTTTCGGTGACGGCGGGGGACGATCGGGTTCGCCTGCTGGGTCTGTTCGAACAGTATCGAGAAAGTGTGTTCCTTGCGGTGGCGACCGATGTGTATCACGTCGCGGAAGCCACGCGTCGTCAACATCCCCGTCTCAGCGCCCTCGTTTTCGATGAGTGCGTTCGTCGCGACCGTCGTCCCGTGTAAGACGGTATCGACCGCTCCGGGATCGATACCGGCGATCTCACAGACCTCGGCGACGCCCTGTGCACTCGAGACGGAGGGGTCCTCCGTCGTCGGTAGCTTATATATCTCCTCTCTATCGCCCTGCACGAGTTGAATATCGGTGTTCGTCCCGCCGACGTCGACACCGATCTGGGTGATCTCATTGGCCATATCGCGTCACTGGAATCGCATCCAGATCAGTAGCCGGCTGGTACGATATTAAGTTTTCTCCCGGCCAATTCGCCCGTTATTCCAATTGAGAGCGGAAATAAACGGGGATCCGTCTATTCCCATCGGGTCGACACGTCCGATCGTCGACCCGAAGGAGGGGAGAGGACCGCGGCACCGACACCCGAAAGAGCGCCGTCGGAAGGGCGGAACGTCGCCGGGTTCAGGTCCGACCGACCGCGATCGTTTCTGTAAGGTACCGTGTCACACGTAAACATTGTACTGGGAATACATAAAGGCTCATCCGACACCACGGGGATCGCGGGCGGTATCAACGGATCGGCCGTCAGACCGACGCGACAGCGTTGTCGAAGGCCGTACAACCGGGGTCGTTCGGAGGGACCCGAGCCGCTCAGAGAGATTCGAGGTACGCTTCGACCGATCCGATCGGTTCGACGTCGGCGAACTTCCGATCGAGGTCCCACAGATGCGCTTCGTGTTGCTCCTCGGATCGGTCGCCGACACAGGTTTCGGGGACGATCGTTCGATAGCCGTGCGCGCTGGAATCGTCGACCGTCGATCGGACGCAGGCGCTCGTCGAACAGCCGGTCACGATGAGCGTGTCACAGCCCATCGACGTGAGCATCGAATCGAGTTCGGTCTCGTGGAACGAACTCGCGTGTCGCTTATCCAGGACGTGATCGCTCTCGCCGACGTGGCATCGGTCGTCGATCTCGACCCACTCGGTTCCGGGTTGCCACTCCTCGATCAGCGAGATCTTCTCCGTCCACAGACCCGCGTCGGCGGCGTCGGGATGCCGGTAGATGACGCGAGTCCAAAAGACCGGGACGCCTTTCTCGTGGGCGATGTCGACGAGTTCGTTCGTCCGCTCGATGACGCCCGAGAGATCCGACCCCATCGGATACTCCGGATCGGTCTCGCCCTTCTGGAGGTCGACGACGACGATCGCGGGCCACTCGCCGTAGCCGACCCGGTTTTTCCCCATCTCCGCCTCGTCGTAGATCTCGACTTTGTCACTCATACCCGTGGTAGCTGTCGCCACCGTAATGTAGTTGTCCCCCGATGCGTGAGAGTCGCTTCTCGAGAAATATTGAGGCTCTTAGCTGACTAAGCGAAACAACGATCGAATAAGCGATATTGTTACTGGTTGGCGTGCAAGATGCAGGGCGCGAGTCTTGCACCGAGTTATTTTCAGACTCGATTAGACCGGATCGTTCAGTACAGTTACCGTCCGTAGGCGTTCGCCGGCGAGTTGCGCTGTCGGTGCGTCTATCGAAACGGTTCGTAACGGGCGTTCCGGCAACGGAGTCCGTCCGGTTTCGAGACAGAATCGGAATTCACGGGTAAAATCGACGTTGTACAGCCGGTAGGTTCCGGGGGTCCCCCACCCAGCAACCATACTGGCAATGTTAGTTACTGCATCGATCCGAGCAACATCTGCACGCAGTACGGGTTCGGCGTCACGTCGAAATCCGGTTCGCCATTGCTCGATAGTGACTCGGTCAACGGCTGGAAGTTCGGTGAGGTGCTGTTTGGCCGTTGCAAGATGGTCTGGCCCATCCGTTGCGATATAGATCGTCGGCGTATACGAATCAATCCGTGACGCTACTGCGCCATCGTCGGTTACCGACCACGCGATGACATCACCATCATGGTAATCGAATTTATACGGCATCAGTTTCGGCCTCCGATTACGCACGGTGGTCGGCGAGTTCCGCTTCTACAGGCGGAGCAGGCCGAGTGCCTCGGGGTCGTACGGCAATCGTAGATTTCCGTGATGACGAGAATCGAAGTTTCTCGAACCACTTGACCCCGAGGCGGTTCACCGTAGCAATACGGTCTTCGAGGTCATCAAGCCGTGTCTCCTGTTCGAGATCGATCGATACCAGTATCGGAAATAACGGCTCGTCATGGTTCAGATATCCACCAGCATCGGCGTGCGGCTGAGCGTATTCGAACAGCTGTTCGAGGCGTGGCTGATCACGGTATTGAAGCGCGCATTTGAAATCGTCCCATCTCCCTTCGAGTGTGCGGATGGCATCTCGGTAGGTTGGATTAGTTCGATCCACGGACAGTCACCTCCGGCTCATCCGGGGATGTAACGGTGGCATGCCGGTCAAGTACGTGCTCTCAGAACGCGAGTGTCGTCCGAACAACCCCCTCTTCGAGCGGGTAGACGAGCGTTTCGAAGCACTCACCGGTGAACCGTGGCCCGAATCGCGTCTTCTCACACCGGATCGTCTCATCGAGGTGACCGGAAACCGGCGCACTCAGTGCATCCTGACGGTGGCACGTTACCACAAGTGGGATGTCGTACTCTCGACAGCGATTTGTGAGTGTTTCAACAGCCACTCGAAGTAGTTCGGTTGTGTCGACACCGCAGCTGTCGTCATCGCGGTACATCGCATCAATTGCCGGGGCGAAAACGAGTGCTGTCCCCGAAGTGATCCGCTCGGTGACTCGATCGATAAGCGGAGCATGTTGGTACGCAGTAAACCTCCGTGTGACCTGAATACGATCTAATAGTCGCCTGCTTGGTGCGACCCCGGCAAGCCTATCACTCCGTGCATGCCCGGCTGAGTCAACCCAGTACGCTGTACCGTCGTTCATCAGCAGGTGATCAAGGACGAGCGTCTGCAACGGACCGGTGATGGAGTCGTCAGTGTCGAGGAGGTACGTATCGATACCGAGTGACGGCAGCGATGGTATTGCCTGTGTGGCGGACTTCGTACGCATAGCTGTGTGGAGACATAGGCAGTGGATAAGCCGTAGTGCGTCGCTTCCGGAAATTCCGATTCAACGGCTCTGTTGAAATCCTATTCGTCAGACAGATTCTCATCAGAAACAGCCGGTTGATGAAAATGCGTATTTAATCCAGCGAGTTCCGGCAATTCGAAAATATATGCCAACAGCGCTGTAAGATACAGAGCGCGAATCTCGCACGAAAATGCTACAGTCGACGGCATTGAGTCGATCATCAAAAAATCGAACTACTGCCGGAGCCCGAAGCGGTCTCTATCACCTCATATGACTCTGTCTGTGAAATCGTTCGCGACGAGATTACTAAGCTCGGCGAATAATCAGTCCCAATGATAAACTGGCCCGGGATGCCAGCCACCCCAGACCTGCAGAGAGAAGACAAAAAAGGAGCTAGCGCCTTCGGTGCGCCACGAGGGCGGAAGCCAGCAGTGCGATAAATGCGATTACCGCACCGAATCCAGCCTGGTCATCTGGTTCTGGCTCCGGTTCAGGTGTTGGCTCCGGCTCCGGTTCTGGTGTTGGCTCCGGCTCCGGTTCTGGTTCCGGTTCGGGTGTTGATTCCGCCTCTAGGTCCGACTCCGATTCGGTCACAGCGAACAGCGAGAAACCAGGGGTTTCAGCCTCAAAAAGAACTGTGTCGTCCGTAGACTCAACCACGCTCGTTTCGAGTTCGTTCCAGCTGTCGGCCTCGTCATCGTATCGCTGCATGGCGATGTTGGCCGGCTCGATTTCGATCTCATCAGACGACAGCTCAAACTCAATCGTCGCAGGCTCATCAGCAGCCTGTGCGCTGATATTGATCTCTATCACCGACCGAGTCAACTCGGAAG
>CAZWZX010000053.1:0-1339 GCA_964638655.1 uncultured Natronomonas sp. | reverse complement strand
GGAAGGCTCCGAGACCGCTGCCGGAAGTGTCTCCGCTTCGGTCACAGCGGCCGTCGTTGCATCGGAGAGATCCTCGTTTTCGAAACTCAGCGTTTTGAGGCTCGCCGTCTCCTCAAACGCAACCTGGATTCCATCCCGTTCGGGGTCGGCATCCACGAAAGTCTGCGATTCCGTGACTTCGACGGCTTCCTCAGGGACGGTAACGGGGTCGACAGTCTCGTCGTCATCAGATACCGTCGAACCCCCGGTCGTGCTGATTCCGGTTCCGGTTCCCGCTTCGCTGCTATCGGCCTCAACATCTATCTCGATACCGTCGATTTCTGTTACGCCATCAGACTCGAACTCGGCTTCGATCTCCGTTGTTCCTGTACCTTCGGCAGTAACCGTCGTCCCGTCGACGCTTGCGATGTCTGGATCGATACTGCTGATATCCGCTGTACTCGTCACATCGTCGGTCGCTCCGTCCTCGAACGTCGCTTCGACCGTTGCATCCGTCGTCTCACCCTCTTCGAGCTCCGTCTCATCAAGTGCGAGATCGATCGACGTTAGGTCGGCATCGACGGAAATGGTTACTTTGTCTGTCGCTTCGTTCTCGGCTTCGTCGACAACAGTAAGCTCGATGTCTATCGATTCGCCGGGGGCGAATTCGGACACCTCGACTGTCGCTTGGCCGGTGGTGATCTGAACGTCGGTGTGGTCGTCGCTAATGTCGAGGACATCGATTGTCGTTGCCGCGACATCGATATCGGAAATGACCGGCGAGTAGTCGAACGTCACCGCAACGGAATCGACATCAGCATCGATCTGGGTGCCGGGATCGGCAGTCGTTTGATCGATGGTTGGCGGTTCGTCGTCAACGCCACCGGGTGCAAGTTGACTGAAACCGTCGACATCGACTTCGAGGAACTCGTCGCCCTCAATATCGACAATCTCTGGCTCGAGTTCTTCGTACTCTTCCGAGTCGCCCTCTGCGAAGAGGATCGACAGTTCGTCGTCATCGACCCCCTCGACAGCTACTTCGTCGAGTGGGATCCTGACAGTCGCTTCCTCGAGTTCATCGTCCTCAAGTCCGATATCTGAGACATCGATAAACTGATCGGCGACTTGGACAGTGCTCAGTTCCGTTCCAGCCGGCGGTGATGAACTTTGACTGATCGAAGCAGTCCGAGCCTCGTCGCCGGTTTCCTCCTCGTTGACATCAAGACTGAATTCACCGTCTGCCGCAGCAGGGTTGACCTCCGCTTCACCATCTTCAATCTCATAGCCGCTGACGGACGCAGTGAGTTCGTAGGTGTCGTCGTTGCCGACTTCGTCCTCAGCATCGACAGTCACAGTGAAT
>CAZWZX010000052.1:5795-13024 GCA_964638655.1 uncultured Natronomonas sp. | reverse complement strand
TCCCTGACTTGAGGGCCAGTTGACTGGTGGCCCATCCACCGCGAGACTTCTGCCCACGATGGATATACCCGCAATATCGATTCGCAATGTTCTTCGCCGCGTTGTAATCCGCGTTCACCTCATACCCACATGATTGGCACTCGAACGCCTTGTCGTCACGATTATCCTCGTGGGTAAACCCACAGTGAGAACACCGCTGACTCGTGTACGCGGGATTCACCGTATCCACGAACAACTCGGTGGATTCGACCTTGTACCCCACGAGTTCCACGAACTTCGCGTAGGCCCACTGCTGGAACTTCGACCCGTTCGCAATGTTCTCGCGGATATGGTCAAGGTTCTCGAGAATAATGCCGTCTACATCCGCGTCTTGGGCTTCCGCGATGAGGTCGTTTGCTCTGTTGTGCAACCAGTCCAGCGACCAATCCGAGAAGCGGCTGCCGATGGACTGAATCGTGAGGTGCGCGGAACGAGTGCCAGCCTGTTGCAGTTTAGCGCGGCGTTGTTCGTATTGGTTGCGCTTGTGGGTGAGGTAGTCTGCACTGCCGATGAACTCGCCCGTAGAAGTGACGGCGAACGCGCCAGTCACGTTCAGGTCAACACCGAGAACCACTCCGTTCTCGGCACCATCATCATCGTGACCGGCTTCTTGGCGTTCACTTGCGTCAACCACGAAGTCGGGGTTCTTCAGCGTGACGTGCAGGTAGAACGTGTCGTCTTGCTCGTCGTACTGGAGCGTGGCGCTAGAGGCATCCCAGTCGTCGCTCTCGTAGTACCTGCCGAACGGCGTCTCCTCTCGCTCGTCCTCGGGTGGGAGGACGTACTCGGCGGTGACTCTGCCGTTCGGCGTGGAGAGCGTGGCGTGGTCGTCGTTGAACGACGCGGAGCGTTTGTCGTAGACGACGCTCCACGAGTCGAACTCGGGTTGACTCGTCTTCTCGCCGTCCTTGAGTTTCTCAACGCCTGCATCGACGGCTTCGATGGCGCGTCGGATACCTTTCTGGACGAGGTTGGCGGTGAGGTCGGTTTCTTCGCGCAACTCGTCGTATAGGGCGTTTTCGGCTTTGCTCTTGCTGGTAACACAGTAGTCATCGTAGCGCCACGCCCACTCACTCGTTCGGTTGGCGCAGTGGAGGAATTGGGTTTTGGTTTGATGGAGGTCGCCACGACGCTCTTCGGGCACGTCGAGTTTGATGGGCACGGTTCGTCGTGGCGCGTCGTCCATCCGTGGTTCACATTTACGACTGCTGCTTAATAAAAGTTTACGTGTGGGGTGGGGAGTCGGCCCTGCTATCGGGCGTGGTGAATTTCATCGAGTGTCGGCTTCCTCCCCGACCTCAAGGGTCGGGGCATCCGCCTCGTACCGCCTGTGAATCCGTCGCCACACACAGCCATCCCGGTCGTGACATCGTCTTTCAGCTTCTCGATGGCCGGATCGAGCTGCTACTCGACGGCGAAGAACACGAGGTCGCCGGAGGTGAGATCGCGCGTTTCGCGGGGGAGGCGGAGATCTCGCCGACCGCACTGGAGGACAGCACCGCGCTCATCGTGCTCGCCGGGCGCACCGAGTGAGACCTCTCGGCCGGAAGCGACGGTCGAACCTCACCGATCGAACGGGCCGAGCGATCGGGCCGAGTTCGCGACGACCAACGTGCTCGAGATCGCCATCGCGACCGCCGCCAGAAACGGGTTCAACAGGCCGAGAACGGCCATGGGGATCGCCAGCCCGTTGTAGACGAACGCCCAGCCGAGGTTCTGTTTGATCCGACCGTTGGTCCGTTCGGCGATCCGGAACGTCTCCGGAACCGATCGGAGGTCGTCGTCGACGATGACGGCGTCGGCGGCGTCGCCGGCCAGTTTCGTCCCGCTTCCGAGCGCGATCCCGAGGTCGGCCGCCGCCAGCGCCGGCGCGTCGTTCGTCCCGTCGCCGACCATCGCGACCGGACCGCGCGTCCGGAGCCGACGGATCGTCTCGGCTTTCGCCTCCGGAGGAACGCCGGCGTAGACCTCCGAAATCCCCTCGACCGTCCGGAATCGGTCGGCAGCCGCACCCTCGTCACCGGTCAAAACGACGACGTCCCGACCCGCCGAGAGCGTTCTGACGGCCGCTTCCCACTCCGGCCTCGGAGTGTCACCGACGACGATGAGCCCGCGTGCCCGGCCGGCCCAACCGACCGCGACGGGGACGTCGCCGTTCGATCTGACGGCGTCGATCCGGGCTTCGAGCCCGGCGTCGATAGATAGCCCGCGGTCTCGGTGGAGATCCGGAGGGCCGACGACGGTCTCGACGCCGTCGACCGACGCGGTGACACCTCGAGAGGTCCGCTCGAACTTCCCCGGATCGACCGACGCAACGCCGCCGTCGGTCGCCGCGTCCCCGAGATCCGTCCCACTTTCCTCGGCGTGTTCCACGATGGCGGCGGCGATCGGATGCTCCGAGAGCGATTCGACCGCCGCAGCCCGTCTCAGGAGTTCCGTCGGTTCCTCGGCATCGACGGAGAGAACCGACATCGAACCCGCAGTTAGTGTTCCCGTTTTGTCCAACACGACGGTGTCGATCTCCGGTGCGTCCTCGAAGACCGACGCGGCCGTCACGATGATCCCACGGTCCGTCGAGGTCTTGACCCCCGCAGCGATGGCGAGCGGGGTCGCAAGCCCGAGCGCGCACGGACACGAGACGATGAGCACGGTCAGTCCCAGAAGCAACGCGGCCGTGACCCCTCCGCCGGTGGCGAGCGTCCAGGCGGCGATCGCGCCCGCGAGGAGGATCACCAGCGGGACGAAGACCGTCGCGAGCCGGTCGGCCAGCCGCTGGACGCCCGGCGTCGAACTCTGGATCTCCCACAGCAGTTCGACGAGGCGATCGAGCGTGCTCGTGGCGGTTTCGTCGACCACCACGACCACCGGCGCGTCGGTGACGATCGTTCCGCCGGCGACGCGATCGCCCGGCCGTTTGCTCACCGGCGCCGACTCGCCGGTGATCAGCGATTCGTCGACGGCGGCAGTTCCGTCCCGGATCTCGCCGTCGAGCGGGACGCGTTCGCCGGGGCGAACGAGCAGCCGATCGCCCGACTCGACGGCGTCGAGCGGGACCGTCTCCCCGCCGTCGGCGCGCCGTGCCTCGTCGACCGACTGTTCGGTCAGTGCCGACAGCCGACCCACCGCCCGCTCTTTGATCTTCCCCTCGTAGTAGCTGCCGCCGGTCACGACGAGAATTATCGCGACACTGACGTCGAAGTAGAGGTCCGTCCGACCGACGCCCATCGCCAGCGTGCTGTAGGCGTAGGCGCTCAACGCAGCGAGGGCGACGAGGAGATCCATGTTCGGAGCCCCGGCACGGAGGCTGACGTAGGCTCCCCGGAGGATGGGCCAGCCGGTATAAAAGAGAACGAACGACGACAGGACCCAGACGTTCGCGAAAATATACAGACCGTCGAGGCCACCGAGTTCGACGACCGGATCGTAGCCGAAATACGTCGGATAGAGGAATATCGCATACAGCATCATCACCATCATCCCGAAGAACCCGCCGCCGACAAGGAACTTCGCGGTCTCGTTGACGTCGTCGTTCGGACCGGTGTCCGATCGCTCTCCCGCCGTGTAACCGTAGCCCGAAAGTAGTCCCGGGAGTTCCGCCTCCGAGAGCCGGTCCGGATCGTATCGGATCTTGACCGTGTCGGTCGCATAGCTCGCCTCGACGGCGAAAATGCCGTCCGCCGTCTCGGCTCGCCCCTCGAGGAACGATTCACACGTCGTACAGTGCATCCCATCGACGGCGAGGAAGGCCGATTCACCCCGGTCGTCGGGGTCGGGATCGGTATCCGATGTCGGGGCTCGCCGCTCGAGTGATTCTCGTATCTTCTCGGTCTCGCCCTCCTCGAGGTCGCCGAGCGAACGCTGCACTTCGAGACAGCCTCGACAGCAGAACTCACCGTCGACGGCGGGATCGGTGACCGAGGATCCGGAGGTCGGGAGGTCACAGAGCGTGCACGTCGTCCCGGCGGTTGACGGCGATGTGGCGTCGTCCGTACCGGTCATCGGTTCGAGTCGATCGGGCAATGCGGCCGTGGACGGTACCGATCCGCGTCAACCGACATCGGTAACGGGTCCCGAAGACTGAGAAAACACGTCACGACGATCGGCTACGCTGACGCGTTGCCGTGGTGATCGGAGCCTTCGGCCGGTCTCGTGATTAACACCATCGCGGCGAGGATGATGAGCACGTTGATCGCCGAGAAGATCCCGGCGGTCCCGGAACTTGCGACGCCGTACCAGGCGACGGGAACGAGTGCGAGCGCGCCGGCCATGGCAGCCATCCTCGGTGAGAGTGAATCCGACAGCATGACCACAGTTTGGTGGTGCTTAATTAAAAACTATCGCCCGAATCCCATCGCGTTGGACCACGCAGGACAATAGATAAATACACGCGGTTTACACCTCGTTACATGAGTTCAGAGACGAGACGGGAGATCGGACACGACGAGTTCGATCCGAAAGGAACGCTTGCACTAATAACGATCTATTTTCTGATACTCGTCGTTCTGTGGATCTTCATGTATTTCGTGGAGTTCGTCGGAAACGATCTGACCGTCGTCGGGGTGGTAATGTGAACATCCACACGTACGAGAAGTTCTGGCTTCTCGCCTCGATGGTGCTCATCGTCGGCTTCATCCTGACGATCACCTACGGGGCCGTCGGACTCGGGATCGCGATGGTCGATGACTCCTCGCCGACCGTCGATCCCGAAAACCTCGATGACCATCCGGGATTCGCCGATCCCGGCGTCGAACAGGTCGGTGAAAACGAGTACGACGTACACGTGATCGCGGTGCAGTTCGCGTACTTCCCCGCCGAGGTCGAGGTTCCCGCAAACAGCGTGGTGAACTTCTATATCACCAGCGAGGACGTCATCCACAGCTACAGTGTCGTCGGCACCAACGCGAACACGATGGTGATCCCCGGAGAAATCGCGGAGATAACGGTCGAGACCGACGAACCGGGGGAGTACGGCGTCCTGTGCAGTGAGTACTGCGGCGCCGGACACCACGACATGGAGGCGAAACTGGTCGTCGTTCCCGAAGACGAGTTCGAACTGGAGGGTGACCAATGAGCGCCAACGACGGGACCTACCTCGATCAGTTCCCCGACGAGGCGAAGATGATCCGGTCGGCGTTTTTCACCGCGTTCGTCGCGCTCGCGATCGGCGCACTCATGGGACTGCTTCAGGTCTTCAACCGGCTCGATATCCTCCGGATATACGAGGTATCGGACCACTTCACCGCGGGGGATTACTACTCGATGCTCACGCTGCACGCGGTGCTTTTGGTCCTGACGTTCACGATCTTCTTCCTCGTGGCGATCTTTACCTGGGCAGTCACGACCAGTCTCGACCGCGGTGTCGAGGATATGCGGTTCACTTGGGCATGGTTCGGCCTCATGTCGCTCGGTACCGCCCTGGCCGGTATCGCGATCCTGGGTGCGTTCATCCCAGGCCTCGATATGAGCGCGGCGGTGCTGTACACGTTCTACGCGCCGTTGCAGGCGCATCCGCTGTTCTATATCGGCCTCGTGCTCTTTATCGTCGGTACGTGGCTGGCCGGCGTCGATTGGTTCCGTTCGTGGTGGGCCTGGAAGAAGGAGAATCCCGGCGAACGGATCCCGCTACCGACGTTTATGGTCCTGACGACGACGCTGTTTTGGTACCTCTCCAGTCTCGGTGTCGCCGTCTCGGTGCTCGTCTTCTTGCTCCCGTGGTCGCTCGGGCTCTTCGATCAGGTCAACGCCCTTTTGACCCGGACGCTGTTTTGGTACTTCGGCCACGCCGTCGTCTACTTCTGGCTGATGCCGGCGTACATGATGTGGTATATCATGCTGCCAAAGGTTTCCGGCGGGAAGCTCTTCAGCGATCCGCTCGCACGCGTCGTCTTCGTGCTCTTTTTGATCCTCTCGACGCCGACGGGGATCCACCACCAGTATCTCGATCCGGGGATCGCGGAGGGGTTCAAGTTCATCGCGATGGTGAACACGATGTTTTTGCTGTTGCCCAGTTTACTGACCGCCTTCACGGTCGTCGCCAGTATGGAACACGGCGCCAGACAACGGGGCGGCTCCGGGTACTTCGGGTGGCTTCGGGCGCTTCCGTGGCGTGACCCGGTCTTCGCCGGGATGGCGCTTGCCGGACTCATGTTCGCTGCCGCCGGCTTCTCCGGCATGGTCAACGCCGGCATGAACATCAACTACCTCGTTCACAACACGTGGTGGGTCGTCGGCCACTTCCATCTCACGATCGGGACGGCGGTCGCGTTGACGTTCATGGCGGTCACGTACTGGTTCTTGCCGCAGGTGACCGGCAAGAAACTGTGGGGCAAAACCGTCGCACTCGCACAGGTACTGGTCTGGTTCCTCGGAATGACGTTCATGAGCAACGCGATGCACCGCCAGGGCCTGATCGGCGTGCCACGGCGAACCGCCGAGCCCGAATACCGCGGCTTCGAATACGAGGTCGCGGTCGGATCGATGGGTGAACTCAACATGCAGGTCGCCATCGGCGGAACCCTGCTTTTCATCTCGACGCTTTTGTTCTTGGTCGTCGTCGTGATGACGGTACTCGGGAGCAAGACGGACGGGATCGCCGACAACGGCTACGCCGAGACCCTCTCGGGTCCCGAAGACGCCCCCCGTATCCTCGATAACCTGAAACTGTGGACGGTAATCGCCGTCGTCCTCGTGATCCTCGCGTACTCGCTCCCGCTGGCCGCCATCATCAGTCGTGGCGGCGTCTTCGGTCCGGGTGGAAGCCCGTCGCCGCAGTTCATCGACACGGTCGTTTTCACCGGACAGGCCGCTATTGACACGATCGCAGAGGTGATTGCCTGATGCGTGTCAGCCGGGCGGGTCTAATCGTGGCCATCGTCGTCATGGTGCCGATCATCATCGAGATGCGGACCGTCTTCGTCCATCTCGGTCTCGATATCTCGCTCGCCGAGACGGCGCTTCTCGGCGTGGCGATGATCGGCGCGCTCGTGCTGTGGGCAGTGGCCCCCGACATCCGCGCGAAGCGGCGATCCAAGGGGGAGAACAACGGATGACGCGGACTCGCCGCCGATATCTAGCCTCCCTCGCCGCCGTCGGCGCCGTCGGAGGGGCCGGCTGTCTCGGCAGCGTCCCTGGAATCGGAAACAGTCGAACCGCGCTCGGGTCGCCGGATGCGCCCCGGGGCGATCCCAGCC
>CAZWZX010000052.1:0-5785 GCA_964638655.1 uncultured Natronomonas sp. | reverse complement strand
AGGAGACCGTGTCGCTGGACGATCTGGAAGGCACACCGTTCGCGATGACGTTCATTTACACGTCGTGTACCGATCAGTGTGGAACGTTGATGCAGTTGTTGCGGCTCATCCAGAGCGACGCCGAACAACAGGGGTACGGCAACGACATCGAGCTACTCGCGATGACGTTCGATCCCGAAACCGATACCGAAACAGAGCTCGAGGCCTACGCCGACGTGTTCGATCTCGAACCCACCGGTGGGAACTTTCGATTCCTCCGGCCCGAAACGAACGACGAGGCGCTTGGGGTCGTCAACGAGGACTTCGGCGTGGGAGCCGAGGTCCACGAGCACGACGACGGCGAAGACGACGAAGACGCCGGCCCCGGCATCCATTATTATATGCTGTTTTTGGTGAACGGCGACGGGATCGTCGAGCGTTCGTACCCGAACGTCGTCGGCGATCGTGAGGAGACGAGACCGAACGCGATCATCGAGGACGTGCGGACTGTGGCGAACTGATCTGCCGGGCCCATCTCACGCCGTCCGTTCGATGCCGTACCCACCTTTTAAATCGATCCGATCTCAGGGGGATCGACGGTGAACCGTTCGATGACATCATGGCATGCCTCGAAGCGCTTGAGTTCGGCGGGACGCTCCGACTCGTGAACAGTTTCGAGCCGGAGCCGCTCTACACAGTTCTCGAGCAGCGAGGAAACGCTCACAACACGAGCAGTTCGTCGACGACGACGATTAGCGCGAACCCGATCAGAAAAGCCGCCGTCGCCGCATCCGCGTAGCCGTGACCGTGCGAGGACGGGATCATTTCCCGGAAGACGACGGCCATCATCGCGCCGGCCGCGAAGCCGGCCGCTACGGGGAAGATCCCCGCCGCGATCGAGACGAGGAAAAACCCGAAAAGCGCGGCCGCGACCTGTGGAACGAGCCCCGAAAGCGTCGTATAGAGGAGCAATCGGACGTTCGATACCCCGGTTTCGCCCATCGGGACCGCGAAGGCGAACCCGTCGGGGACGTTCTGGAGACCGATGACGATCGCCAACAACAGCGCGACATCCTCCAGCCCGGAAGCGAAGGCGACGCCCATCGCGAGCCCCTCGGGAGCGTTGTGTAACACGATCGCGCCGCCGATCAAAAGCGCCCGGCGGACCCGTGAGTCACGTTCGGGGTCTTCCTCGGCCGCAGGTCCCTCCCGACGCCAGCCGCTGTAACGGGCGTGGAGATGCGGAATCGCCCTGTTTCCGACAAGGAGCGTGAACCCGCCGACAAAGACGCCGATCATGACCGAAGCGAGGCCCCCTTCCTCCATCCCCGGCAGTATCAGTCCGAAGACGCTCGCCGCGATCATGATCCCGGCGGCGAGACCCAACGCGGCGTCGTAGGTCCGATGGGAGACAGCCGTCCGGAAAAAGACCGGGAGCGCTCCGAGTCCGGTCACCGCACCCGCAACCGTCGTCACGACGAGCATCGTCTCGAACTCGTTCACGGCAACCACCACTCGGTCTATACATATAAATGATGAACTCCTGAACGCGGGCCTTAAGAAGGTTCCCGACGATAGCGTGTGGTATGGAACTGGAAACGATGCGGCCGAACCCCGTCTGGGACGCCGACTCCTACGACGACGCGGTCGAGGTGTTCGAGTCGATGGCCGAGAGGATCGTCGTGAAGGTCTGGGGCGGCGACTGGTGTGTCGATTGCCGATCGCAGCTCCCCGATTTCGGCGCGGCGATGGAGGCTGCCGGCGTCGAAAACGTCGAGCATCACCCCGTCGAAAAGGCCGACGACGGCTCGAAAACCGGCCCCGGCGTCGAGGAGTACGAAATCGAGCTGATCCCGACGGTGATCGTCGAGGACGCCGACACCGGCGAGGAACTGGCCCGGTTCGTCGAGGACGCCGACGCTCCGATCGTCGTTCATCTGGCCGAACAACTCGCCTGAACGGCTCCTACGTTCTCTGTTTTCCGAAGCGCGTAACAGCGAGGCGTTCGGGCACCGCTTCGGCGGCTCCAAGAACCGTTTCCGCTACGACTTTACCGCTGTAGGGACCGAGCATCAGCCCCGTCGCCCCGTGGCCCGTCGCGACGTGAGCCCCCTCGACGTCAGGGATCGGACCCAGAATCGGCAGCCGGTCGGTCGAGACCGGTCTGAGTCCGACCCGGAGCTCCTCGAGCGTCGCGTCCGCCAACCCGGGTGCGACCCGAAGCCCCTCCGTGAGCACCTCGTCGACGCCACGCGCCGTCAGCCGGGGATCGAACCCGGCGTCGGACTCCCGCGTGGAACCGAAGACGATCCGCCCGTCGGGCCACGGGACGATGTAGTGGTGTCTGAACCCGTTGACGATCGGCCACCCATCCGTGTCGGTCTCCGGAACGGAGAGGTGGGCGACCTGTCCTCGGTGCGGTTCGACTGGCAGCCGTACGCCCAGCTCCTCGCCGAAGGACTCCGACCACGCGCCGCCGGCGACGACGACGTCGTCCGCGGCGATCGTCCGCCCGTCGGCGGTCTCGACGCCGGAGACGGCTCCGCTCCGAACCGGGATCGACGTGACGTCGCCCTCGAGCGTTTCGAGGCCGTGCGTTTGACCCGCCGTGAGCAACGCGTCGGCGAACTGACTGCCGTCCACCCGGCCGGCTTCCGGGTACTGAAAGGCCCGTTTCGGCTCGGCGAGCGCGGGGAACCGTTCGACCGCGTCCGCGGGATCGATCTCCTCGATGCTGTCGAGGTTTCGCTCGTCGATACGCGCCATCGCCGCCTCGTAGGGTTCGATCTCGTCCGGATCGATCGCGACGGCGATCGTCCCCTGCTGTCTGTAGCTCGTGTTCTCCGCACCCTCGGACTCGAGTCGATCGTTCAGTTCGGGGTAGTACTCGACCGCGTCACTCGCGAAGGCGAACCAATCGTCGTCGGCCGTCCGGCTGCTCGTCGCCGGCGAGATGATCCCGGCACCGGCGTCAGTCGCGCGTCCCTCGTCGATCCGATCGATCAGGAGCGTCTCTGTCCCCTCGCGGGCGAGGTGATAGCCGATGGAGGCCCCGACGATGCCGCCCCCGACGACCACGGCGTCGTATCGTTCGGTCATCGTAGTGGACCAACAGAGTCGGGGAGTATAACTGTTGTTTCGCTCGGACGCCCACGCTGTACGCCCGATACGGGAGTGCCCCGAGCGGTGAGGGGCTCGATCGTGCGGTCGGGGGTCGGGGGAACTCGACGGTATCGTCGCCCCGGTCAGCGATCGGTCGAGTCTTTCCCGGCCTCCGTTTCGGACCCATCGTCCGATCCGTCACCGCTCGTCTCGACGACTCGATCGGCGAGCAGATGGGCACCCGGATCGAGCGTCGCGTACAGACGTGCCGCGATGAACGCCACGGCCGGAAGGGACAAAAGCAGGAAGGCGACGTCGTAAAGCCAGACGGCCCCGTCGAGAAGCGGTGTGATCGCACCGGCCAGCCCCCGGTGGGCGACCAACACGGCAACGAGCACGCCGAGCCAGTAGGCGATCGACGCGACGTTCTCGACGACGGCCTTCGGGCCGTCGAGCGTCACGCGCGTAAGCGTCGCGAGTTTCGGTGTCACGTAGAGGATCAACGCGACGAGCGCGACGGTCGCGATCGCCCCGACGAGCGCGGCGAACGTGATCGGGGTCAGCGGGACGATCCGATCGATTCCGGGTAACAGAGTCAGCAGATTCAACACGAACAGAAGCGACGCCGCGGCGAGCAGCAGTTTGCTCACCGAGCGAGCCGTCTCGCGGGATATCGATCCCGACAGTCTCGATCGATTGTTGCTCATGGCTTCGGTCGTCCTGAAGGCTCGGCGGACATATAACGAAACGACGCCGAAGACGGTTTAATCGGGATTTCGCCCCGATTAATCCGGATCAAAACCGTGGCCCCGAGATCTCTCCGCCACCCACTATCGTGACACCGCAATCAGGGCTGCTCGACGCTCACGCGCTCGATCGCGTCGGTCACGACGTCGACGCCGAGCCGCAACGAGTCCTCGTCGACGTCGAACGTCGAGGTGTGGTGGCCGCCGGGGTGATCGGTACCGACGGCGAGATACGTCGCCAACCCGCCGTTGTCCTGGACGCGCTGCATGAGGAACGTCGCGTCCTCACTGCCGCCGATCTCCCCGCGGCGGGTCGCCCGTTCGACGTCCGGATGGGCCCGGGCGGCGTCCTGAACGATATCGACGAGTTCGGTGTCGCTCTCGGCGGAGGGGGCGTCCCCCTCGACGGTCACGTCGACCGCACAGTCGTGTGAGATCGCGGCCCCTTCGAAGACGTCCTCGGCGCGCCCGAAGACGTAATCGCGGATCTCCGTGGTTTCCCCCCGAGCTTCGCCGTGGATAAACGCCTCTTCCGGGATGATGTTTGTCGCCGTCCCCCCGCCCACGCGGCCGGCGTTGATCCGGGAAGCGCCGTCGCTGTGGCGCTCGATCCCATAGAGGTTCCCGATCGCCGTCGCCATCGCCTGGACGGCGTTGCGGCCCTCCTCGGGTCTGGCACCCGCGTGTCCGGGATGGCCCTCGAAGGTCGTGTAGAACTGCGTGACTGCGAGGAAATCGGAGATTCCGGCGACGATCTCCCCGGTCGGGTAATCGAGGCCGACGTGGATCGCGAACAGATACTCGACGTCGTCGAGATGCCCCGATTCGGCCATCGGCTTGCCGCCGCCGATCGTCTCCTCGGCGGGCTGGAAGAAGACTTTCAACGTGCCGGAGAAGTCGCTGTCCTTGATCGCCTCGACGACACCGAGCCCGATCGTCGCGTGGGCGTCGTGGCCACAGGCGTGCATCGCGTCGGTCTCGGATCTGAACCCCTCCCGTGCGGGGAAATGGTTCTCGTCGGTCGACTCCTCGTTGGGGAGCCCGTCGATATCGACCCGGAGACCGACGGTCGGTCCCTCGCCGCGCTCGAGGACGGCGACCGCTCCGGTCCACCCGCCCGCCAGTTTCTCGAGGACGTCCGGATCGGCGCCGGCCTCGCGAGCGTTTTCCAGCCACGGTTCGATCTCCTCGGGGTCGGGGACGGCGAGGCGATCGTCGGCGAGCGCGTCCCGCCCGATGTGGAGTTCGTCGACACCGATCGCCCGCAGCTCTTCGACGATGCGCGCCGTCGTCCAAAACTCCCGCCAGGCCAACTCCGGATGTCGGTGAAACTCCCTGCGCAACTCGACCAGTCTGTCGTGATTGACACTCATAGCTGGAGATCGCGGCCGCCGAACATAAGTCCACGCCGTCGACCGCGGCGACGAAACCGTTCAGTTACCGCCGGGCGTCGAGACGCGCTCGACGTCGACGTCCAGATGGATCCCCTCCGGGAACGTCTGGCCCGCGACGTCCCGGGCGAAGTCGTCGTGTCCGACGATCTCCATCCGCCGCTCGTACACTTTGTACTGCCAGTTGCGGAACACTTCGCTGTCGGCGTCGAGCCGCTTCGGGAGCGGCACGGAGACGTCGACGGGCGATTCGGCGTGTGGTCCCCGGAGCTCGACGCCCTTGCGCTCGGCGCGGTGCTTGATCCCCCCGACGACGCGTTCGAGAACGTCTCTGTCCCCGCTTTGAAGCGTGAGAGTGGTGACGAAAGGCATTGTACGTCCGTGGACGCTCGAACGGCAAAAGCGCACCTATCGAACGGCAGAGATCCCAGCCTGTCGAGGAGGCACTCGACCGAACCGGGGAGCGTCCGACACCCATTTATTTGATGACTGTTTACGATGGGATAATGATAGAGGCCACGAGCGCGGGAGCCATCCTCTTTCGCGATACGCGTGGCCGGCGTGAGT
>CAZWZX010000051.1:0-13242 GCA_964638655.1 uncultured Natronomonas sp. | reverse complement strand
TCCCGTGGACGTCGAACCCGCCCGGCATTCAACCCCCTCCCGGACCGTCGCTTCCCGAATCGCTTTCCGGGCCGTCCCCGTGTCCGACCAGGGCGACCGCTGCCGTCGGCGGCCGGCTCCGGTAGACGAGCAGCCAGCCGACCGCGCCGACGACCCAGACGCAAAACGAGAGGCCGGCGAAAATCCCCTTCGCGATCGCCTCCGTAATGACGTGAATCCGTGCCGCTCCACCGACGAGCGTCCCGAGGAAGATCCCGCCGACGAACGGCCACACCAGCGAGTCGCCCCCGGGGCGCAAGAGCAACACCGCCGCCGTAACGACGACGGGAAACGTCACGAGCGCCGTCCGGAACCGGGTTCTGAACGGACGGCTCCCCGGCCTGGGAAACAGGACGATCCCGGCGGCGAGCGCTCCGATCGCCAGGGCCGTGGCGGCCCACGCGATCGCGATCGGATCGCCGTCCAGGACCGGGGTGTAGAGCTCACTGACGGTCGTGGTCGTCGAAACCGGTTCCCTGACGAGCATCCAGACGAAATAGAAGACCGTCAGCCAGACGAGCACCACGACGTCGAGCAGCGATTCGACGTCGGCACCGTCCAATCCGATCCGGAGGACCCGATGTGCCAGCGCGATCGAGGACAGAAACGCGTACGACGTGAACACGAGCGTGAGCCAGTCGCCGCTCACGATCACGTCACCGTGTCGCCCGAGGGCGGTCCCCACGACGTAGTAACCGAGCCAGACGTACGGGACCGCGACCAAAAGCGTGGCCGTGCTCCGGCCGGGGGCGGAGACGAGCGCCGAAAGGAGCCTCCGGCCGAGCCGGCGGATCGATCCGAGCCCCTCCCGAACCGCCCGTTTGCCCTCCGTCGGCGATCCCGTGGCCATACCGAGCCGTACCGGGCTCCGTTTCAAATGGGTTCGGGTCGTTTCGAGCGCGGAAACAGACAAAAGAACCGTTCGAACGTGGCGATTCGGGTCCGCTCGCCGTCTCTCGGTCGGATCAGTCCTTCCGCTTGACGACGTCGCCGAGCGTCGTTCCGCCGGTCGAGGACCCGCCGGACCACTCGCTGTCGTCGCCGGAACCGCCCATCGAGAGATCGATATCGAGCGCCCGCTCGAGCTTTCGCTGGATCGTATCGCTCGGGAGCACGTCCCCGCGTTCGAGCTTCCTGATGAGACTCGCCTTCTCGTTGAGCTGGTCGGCCAGTTCCTCCTGTGTCAGATTCTCGGCCTCGCGGGCGGTGCGGATCCGGTCGTCGTAATCCTGGACGACCTCGTCCATCTCGTCGAACATGTCCCGGCGGCTCCCACCGCCACCGCCCGTGGTTCCCGACGAACCGCCCGAGGACGACGAAGACGAGGATCCGGACGACGTCGAGTATTTGGTCGACGTCGTCGAGGACTGCTCGGTCTTCACCTCCGTCCCGAAGTCGGCACAGTCGTCACACACGTCGAGTTCGGCCCCCTCGATCTTGACCGTCTTCGGCGACCCGGTCTCGGTGCCGCACATCTCACACTGAACCATACCGACACTTACCGCGTCTGTACAAAAGGGTTTTCCGCCCGATTCAATCGAGTGCCCGCATCGAATAGTAGAATCGCTGGATCGCGGTCAGATGACCGACGACGGCGAGAAACACCAACAGCCAGACCGCGAGCGTCAGTCCGCCGATCGGCGCCGTATAGACGGCCGAAACCGCGGTCACGAGACCGATTATCGCCAGCCGATCGGCCCGGCCGACCAGACCGCCGTAGACCCGGTCGAGTCCGACCGCCTGCGCTTGGGTACCGAGATACGACGTCATCAACACCCCGGTCACCGCCAGAAAGCCGACGAGATACTCCTCCGTACCCGCGGCCAGGCCGGCGATGATGACGATGTCGGCGTACCGATCGAGGACGTGATCGAGTAGGTCACCGGCGGTCGAATCCGTTCCCTGACGGCGTGCGAGAGCCCCATCGAGGAGGTCCATCCAGCCGTTGGCCAACACGAACAGCGCGCCGGCGAGATACAGCCCCGAGACGTCACCGATTCCGGCGATTTCGACGCCGGCGAGCGTGTACGTGACGCCCGCAAGCGTCGCGAACCCGAACGCGAGGACGCTGACCCCGTCGGGTGTCAGCCCGATCCGGTCGGCGGCGTTCACGGACGGTTCCAGCGCACGCTCGGCCAGCGGTCTGAGCTTGTCGAGCGTCATAAATATCCCGTGAAATCGACCCTCCCGGCCGAAGGCTCTCGGTCGCCGCGGAGGACGGCGTCGATCTCTTCCGCCACCGTTTCCGGATCCAGGTCGGTCGTGTCGATCTCGAAGACGGATTCGAGCCCGTGGCGGTCGACGGCCTCCGAGAGGATCACGTCGAGCGCCTCCGCATCGGCGTTCTCGGCCGCCTTCCGCTCGGACTCGCCGCGATCGAGCAACCGCCGTTTCAGCGTTTCGGGAGCACAGCGCAACACGACGACTCGGTCGACGTCGAGATGGTGCGCGAGATGCGACTCGACGACGATCCCGTCGCGGTCGGCGAGCCTGTCAGCGATCCCCTCGAGGTCGGCGACGAGGCTGTTTCGCCCCTCGTCGATGTCGGTCGTCAATCCCTCCTCCCGGATGAGGTCGTTGAGTCCGATTACGTCGAGATCGGTTTCGAGGCGCTTCGAGGCGGTCGTCTTGCCCGTTCCCGGTGTTCCGGTGATCGTAACCCTCATACGAGGTCGTTGAGCACCTCCACGGCGCGTTTCGTCTCCGGACGCGTTCCACAGGTGACTCGGACACACTCCGGCAGACCGAACGAACTCGTATCGCGGACGATGAGTCCTTCCCGCTGTGCCGCCTCGGTGACGGCCTCGCCGTCGCCGACCTCACAGAGAACGAAGTTCCCGGCGCTGTCCCACGTCCGACACTCGAGGTTCCCGTAGATGTACTCCCGGGCCCACGACGCCGTCTCGACCGTCCTCTCGACGTGTTCTTCGTCCTCCAACGCCGCGAGACCCGCCCGGCAGGCGATCTCGGAGGCGGCGAACGGCGTGTTGACACGGGCGTAGGCGTCGGCCCACACCGCCGGAACGACGGCGTATCCCAGACGCAGACCGGCCAGCCCGTAGGCCTTCGAGAACGTCCGGATAACCGCTACGTCGTCGCGCCCCTCGACGAGCGGGACCGCGGACGGCGTCTCGGAGTACTCGCCGTAGGCCTCGTCGACGACGACGAGCGTCTCCTCGTCGGTTCCCGCCGCGATCGATTCGACGGCGTCCCTCGAAACCTCGCCCCCGGTGGGGTTGTGGGGACTCGTCAGATAAACGATCCGTTCGCCGTCGTAGCTTTCCAACACCGCGTCCGCGGACTGTTCGAACCCCTCGGATCGCCGGATCGGGTACTCGTTCACCTCGCCGTGGTGATACCGGGCGCTCATCCCGTAGTAGGCGAACCCTGGCGTCGGCACGAGGACGCCGTCGCCGGGATCCAACATCGCCCGCCCCAGGTAATCGAGCGCGCCGTCGCCGCCGTTTGCCAGCCAGATCTGCCCGGCGTCGACGCCGAAGCGTTCTCCGAGCCGCTCCCGGAGATCGGCAGCCGAAGACTTGGGATAGCTGTGAACGGCCGGTGCGTGCTCGCGGATCGCCTCGACCGCCTTCGGGGCGGGACCGAACGCGTTCTCGTTCGAGGAGAGCTTTATCAGCCCCTCCGGATCGAGACCCAACTCGCGGGCGACCTCCTCGATCCCCCGACCGGCCTCGTAGGCGACGTGATGGGACAGGTCCCGTGGTTGCATGTCCGAGACAAGCGCGTCGCGGGTCTTAAGAGTGCCCAACGAGGACCGAGGCGGATGCGGTGCCAACGTTTATCGCTTTTCGAGGCAACCGTGGCATATGTCATCTCACGGTGCCGGCGACGAAGCGTCGGTCCGGATCACAGCCGACACGCCGCAGCGGGCGGCAGTCGTCGACGCGATCGAGGGCGTCGTCGACGCTCCGGTACTGAACACCGGACCGGCCGGAACACCCGCTTCACTCTGTCTTTTCACCGTCGGAGGCCGCACAGCGATCTACACTGAGCTCTCCCCCGAGCGGGCGGCCGACGCCGGCGAAACGATCGGGGACGGTGACCTCCCGACGGTCGACGCGCACGCCGTCGTCGAGCACGACGAGGACACCCCGACGCTTCCGATCCCGGATTCGGGCCCGCTTTCGGTCGGCACCCGTCGCGTCCTCGGTCCCTGTGGCTGGACCGATCCGTCCATCCGACCGGAACCGATCGCCGGGCGAATCGATGCGGAAACGGCTCTCGAGCGCGTCGAGACGGTCGGCCTCCGCGGACGCGGCCGGGCCGACGGCTCCGGAGGCGGGGCGGTTTCCGAGATCTGGAACCGAACGATGGAAGCCGACGGCGACCCCGTCGTCGTCGTTCACGCAGCCGACACCGACTGTCGGACGGACGAGCTGCTGTGTCGGGCCGTTCCGGGCGCCGTCCTCGACAGCGCGGCGCTGGCCGCCGACGTCGTCGGCGCGACCGACGTGGCCGTGCTGGCGACCGAACGATCCCTCGACCCGCTTCGGGCTGTCGCCGAAGAAGAGATCGTCCATCCGGCCCCGGACTCCTTCCGGGTCGGCGAGCCGACCATGGCGTTGGAGGCGCTCGAGGGAAACGACCGACTCGAGGCCCGCCGACGCCCGCCCGGCCCCGAGGAGTGGGGACTTTACGGCCGCCCGACGGTCATCCACACGCCGCGGACGCTGCTTCAGCTCCGAGCACTCCTCGAAGGGAAGCCGTTCGACCCCGAAAGCGCCGATCCCGGGACCCGGCTGATATCGATCAGAGGGGCGGTTTCGGCCCTGGCGGTCGTCGAGTTACGAACCGATAGCCCGCTATCGACGGCCCTTGCGGCCGTCGAACCGTCCGGTGACCGGTACGTCGTCGGCGGGCGGTTCGGCGGACTCACCCGATCGCTGGACGTCCCGGCGAGCGCGCCGGCGCTTTCGGCGTCCGGGCTCGGTACCGAGGGAGTCCTCGAAATCCTCGATCCCGACGACTGTGTCGTCGCGACGGTCGGCGAGCGGGCCGCCTTCGCCCGCGAGGAGAACTGCGGTCGGTGTGTCCCCTGCCGGGAAGGGTCGAAACAGCTCCACGAAACGCTCCGTGGCGTCTACGAGGGCGAGTTCGACTCGGCGGCGATCCGGGAACTCTCGCGGGTCATGCGGACGACCAGCCTCTGTGCGTTCGGCGAGGCGGCCGGGCGTCCCGTCCGGACGGCACTCGAAACGTTCGAACCCGAGTTCCGTGCCCACGCCGAGGGACGCTGTCCGTCGGGTTCCTGTGGAGGTCTCCGATGAGCACCGACCGGTCCGACGACCCCTCGCCGAACCCCCGCGTCCCGAAGATCGAGGATCCCAGACCGTCGACGCCGCTGACGGAGACGTTCCGGACGGGGACGGCAAACGACCCCCCGCGGCCGGAGCGGGCGGCCGATCCCGACGACGGCCCGACGACGCTCACCGTCGACGGCGAAACGGTCGTCGTGCCGCCGGGAGCGACGCTTCTCGACGCCGTCGAGGCGGCCGGAAGCGACGTCCCGGCGCTGTGTCACTACGACCGCGGTACGGAGGCCGCCGAGGAGATCGGCCCCCGAACGACCTGTCGGACCTGCGTGGTCGAGGCCGACGACGAGGGCCTCGTCGCGGCGTGTTCGACGCCGGCGACGGACGGGGCCGTCATCGAGACCGACGCCGCCGAGGCCGCCGAAGCCAGATCGCACAACCTCGATCTGGTGCTCTCCGATCACAACCTCCGGTGTACGACCTGCGGGAAGAACGGCCGCTGTGAGCTGCAGGACACCGCGATCGAGGAGGGGATCACCCACCCCCGATACGGCGTCTTCGACGACCGCGACGAGTACGAACCGCTCGACCCGACGGCCGCCATCCAGATCGACCGCAACAAGTGTATCCTCTGTAACCGGTGTGTCGAGGCCTGCAACGACGTACAGGTCGAGGGCGTCCTCCGGATCGAGGGCTCCGGCGAGGACACGCGGATCGGCTTTCAGTCCGACGCCGAGACGATGGCGGACTCGACGTGTGTCTCCTGTGGCCACTGTGCGACGGTCTGTCCGACCGGCAGCCTCGTCGAGAACGGCCTCGTCGACGCCACGACGCTCCCGTTCCCGGGATTTACACAGCGCAACTCCGTCGGGAGCGTTCTGGAGTCCGAACGGGACCGAGAGCGCGCCGAAAACGAACGGACGGCCGAACGCGAGAAGACGGACGAGCGATCGGGCGTCGCACGCTTCATGTCGCGAGCGAAACGGGCCGCCGGTTCGGCCGCCGACAGCGCCGTCCGTGCGGGTGAACACGTCGCCGAGGACGTCGCGGCGGGCGTCTTCTCGGAGGGAATCCTCTTCGGGATCGCAAAGCGCGTCGGGGACGCCAGACTCGGTCGGCTCGATCGAACCGAGACGACTTGCGGGTACTGTGCGGTCGGCTGTCGGTTCGAACTCTACAGCGACGACGACGAGGTTCTCGGCGTCCGGGCGACCGACCCAGACGCCGCCCCGGCGAACGACTTCTCGACCTGCGTCAAGGGGAAGTTCGGATACGGCTTCATCGGCCGTGACGACCGCCTCGAGACGCCGCTGATCCGCGAGGGCGAGACGTTCCGGGAGGCCTCCTGGGAGGAGGCGCTCGGCGTCGTCGCTTCGGAACTCGAGGGGATCCGTGGGGACCACGGCGCGGACTCACTCGCGTGTTTCGCCTCCTCGAAGTGTACCAACGAGGAGAACTACCTGATGACCAAGTTCGCCCGGACGGTGCTCGGGACGAAGAACGTCGACAACTGCGCCCGGCTCTGTCACTCCTCGACTGTCGCCGCCCTCTCGGAGACGGTCGGCTACGGGGCGATGTCGAACAGCATCGAGGACGTGGCCAACGCCGACTGTTATCTCTTTTCGGGAACGAACACGACCGAATCACACCCCGTTCTCGCGACGAAAGTGAAACGGAACGTCCGTGAGGGTGCGGACCTCGTCGTCGTCGATCCACGGAAAGTCGGAATCGCCGAACACGCCGACCAGTACCTCCGTTCGAAACCGGGCTACGACATCGCCTGGATGAACGGGATGGCCCGCCACATCATCGAGGAAGGTCTCCACGACACCGAGTTCATCGAAGAACACGTCCGTGATTTCGACGCCCTGAAACGGAAGGTCGAACCGTTCACGCCCGAAGCGGTCGAGCGACTCACCGACGTTCCGGCCGACGAACTCACGACCGCGGCCGAGCGGATCGCGACGGCTGACTCGGTCGTCTTCGGGTGGGCGATGGGGCTCACTCAGCACTCTCACGGCACCAACAACGTTCGGGCGATGGCGAACCTCGCGCTTTTGACCGGCAACATCGGAAAGCCGAACGCCGGCCTCTCGCCCTTTAGAGGACACAACAACGTCCAGGGCGGCGGCGGGGACGTCGGAACGCTCCCGAACGTCCTCCCCGGCTATCAGGACGTGACCGATCCGGACGTGCTCGATACGTTCGAGGAGGCGTGGGGCGCCCGACCGCCAGGAGAGATCGGCCTGAAAGTTCCCGAGGTCTTCGAGGCGATCCACGACGGCGACGTAAAGGGGCTGTACGTGATGGGCGAGAACCCGGCGCTTTCGGAGCCGGATATCGGCCACGCCGAGGCGGCGCTGGAAAAGACCGATTTCCTCGTCGTACAGGACCTGTTCATGACCGAAACCGCCGAACACGCCGACGTCGTCCTGCCGGCGGCCGCCTTCGCCGAGAAATCCGGTACCTTCACCAACACCGAACGCCGGGTCCAGCGCGTCGGGAAGGCGCTCGAGCCGCCGGGGAAGGCCCGACAGGACTGGGCGATCCTCTCCTCGCTCGCGAACCGGATCGAACACGACGGGGAGCCATGGGAGTACGGGAACCCGACGGAGATATTCGACGAACTGACCGACGTAATGCCGATCTACGCCGGGATGAGCCACGACAGGATCGAACGCGAGGGGGGACTCCAGTGGCCATGTCCGGACGCCGAGCATCCCGGGACGAAGTTCCTCTACGAGGACGGGTTCAACTTCCCCGACGGGAAGGCTCGGTTCGTCCCGGCGGACATGGGCGAACCCGGCGAGTTGCCGAGCGAGACGTATCCACTGACGCTCTCGACCGGCCGGGTGCTGTATCACTTCCATACGGGGACGCTCACCCGACGCGTCGAGGAGATAACCGATCACGTCCCCGAGAGCTTCGTCGAGATCCACCCGGAGACGGCCGAGCGGCTCGGCGTCGGGGACGGCGAGACGGTCCGCGTCGAATCCGAACGCGGCCACATCGAGGTCAAAGCGCAGATCACCGATCGACCGGGGAAAGGCGTCGTGTTCGTCCCGATGCATTTCGCCGACGGCGCGGTCAACACGCTGACCGGCGAACGGTACGATCCGACGAGCGGGATCCCCGAATACAAGGTCGCGAGCGTCCGGATCGAACCGATTAATAAGGGATGACGAGCAACTCTCGCGTACATGGAAGAAACGAGCGGCGTCATCGTCGCCGGCGGGCGCTCGACCCGGATGGGCGACACTGAAAAGGCGGTCGTCGATATCGCCGGGAAACCGCTCGTCCGGCGTGTCGCCGACCGGCTCACGGCGGTCGTCGACCGACTCGTCGTCAACTGCCGTGCCGATCAACGGGACGCGATCGAGGGGGCGCTGTCCGGACTCGACCCGACCTTCGCGATCGATTCCGAACCGGATCGGGGGCCTGTTGCCGGGATCGAAACCGGGCTGGGACAAGTCGATACCGAGTACGCGGCCGTCGTCGCCGTCGACATGCCCTTTCTCGATCCGTCGATCGTCTCGTATCTCTTCGAGCGGGTCGAGGGGTACGACGCCGCCGTCCCCCGCCCGAGTGAGTGGTTCGAACCGCTGCATTCGGTTTATAAAACCGATCCGATGCTCGATGCGTGTGCGCGCGCCCTGAAAAACCCCAATCCGAGAATCATCGAGCCGCTCTCCTCGCTCCAGTATACCGTCATCGACCGGGCGGAGCTGCTCGAACACGGCTCGCTCGACAGTTTCGAGGGCGTCGACACGCCCGAGGACGTCCAGTGGGCGATCGATCGGCTGGGATAGTATCCGGGGGCACGTTTCGCCCGAATCCCGCCCGCCACGGCGCGAGTTTTCGTTGCCCATCGCGATTCGGGTGCTTATAAGTCCCTGCCGACCGCGGGAACGGTATGGTTCTAGACACCGCGATGTACACCGTCCACACCGCATTCTCGGCGCTGTGGGCCGGCTCAGTGCTGTTCGTCGTCGCCGCAGTGTTGCCGCTCGCGATGGACGGCGAACTCTCGCCGGCCGCGTTCGGCAGCGCCGTCTCGAAGCTCCGGTGGATAACCCGGATCAGCGCGCTGTTGTTGTTCGTCACCGGCGGCCACCTCGCCGGCACGCTTTATACCGTCGAGAGCCTCACCGGCACGACGAGAGGGTATCTGGTCTTGACGATGTTGGCCCTCTGGTTCGCGCTCGCGGCCGTCGTCGAGATCGGGAGCGCGAAGGCGAGCCGCGGCGTCGACGAGGAGAAGATCCGCGAACCCGCCCGCGACGCCAGACCGTTTTATATACTGGGTGCAGTCCTCGCGGTCGGGCTTTTGGTGAACGCCGGGCTGCTCGGAGCGCCGTCGACGCTTCTCTGAGCCGCCGAGCGTCACCGTTCGGTGCCCGAACTTTCCTGTGAGGAAAGAATTAACATCGCGACTTTCGCAGGTTCACAGGCATATGCCCGATCAAGACCTGGAGGATTTCCTCATCCTCCGATCGCTCGAGGAACCGATCAGTCAGGCGGACCTGGACGCTGCCGCGGAGAAATCCGGGGACGTGCTCAAGGAACTCAGAGACGAGGGAGTCGGAATCAAGTGGATTGACTCCGAGGTGCTTTCCAACGAGGACGACCAGGTCACAGGGACGTTCTGTCACTATCAGGCTGAAAGCGAAGATATCGTCCGAGAACACGCCGAGCGGGCCGGACTTCCCGCAACGCGGATCGACCGTCGGGGCGAGCCGCTGGACGGCGAGTAACCCGGTAACCGCCGCTTCAGTTCGTCGGCGGACTCCGATGGACACCCATTCTTAAGGCGACGCGCCGAGTGTTTCCACCCGCAATGGAACTCACCTGGCATGGCCACGCTACGTGGCACGTTACAGTGGACGGTACCGACCTGCTGATCGATCCGTTCTTCGACAACCCGAAGACGGATCTCGAACCCGCGGACATCGACGATCCCGATTACGTCCTGTTGACGCACGGGCACTTCGATCACGTCGCCCACGCCGGCGAGTTCCCCGACGCGACGCTCGTCGCGACGCCGGAGCTGGCCGGCTACGCCGAGGAGCATTTCGGGCTCGAGAACGCCATCGCCGGGATGGGAATGAACCTCGGCGGGACCGCCGAGTGCGGCGACGCGTGGGTGACGATGGTGCGTGCGGATCACTCCAACGGCATCGAATCCACCTACGAGAACTCCGCGGGGATGCCGGCCGGCTACGTCATCTCGGAGACGAAACCGACACAGGAGGCCGACTCGGACAGCACGGCGTTCTATCACGCCGGCGATACGAGCCTGATGACCGAGATGCGGGAAGTCATCGGCCCGTTCCTCGAGCCCGACTTCGCCGCGCTGCCGGCCGGCGATCACTTCACGATGGGCCCGGCACAGGCCGCGATCGCGGCCGACTGGGTCGGCGCGGATTACGCGGCGCCGATGCATTACGACACGTTCCCGCCGATCGAGATCGATACGGAAACGTTCGAACGCGAACTCAAAGCCACCGGTGCCGGGGCCGAAGCCGTGATCCTCGACGGCGACGAGTCGTTCACGCTCGAGTGAGGCGACCGGACCGGAAGGTCTCCGATCCCGTGTTCGCGATCAAACCGCCGTATCTTTTTATGCGTCCGACGAGTGTGTAGATCCGCTATGGTCGATATACAAACGACGACGGTCAACGAGGAGAAGTATCACGCACTGAGCCGGGCGGGCGATTTCGAACTCAGCATCGACGCGACCGGCTCCGACGGCCCGACGCCGAACGAAGTGCTCGTCGCCGACTACGCGTCGTGTTTCAGCTTCGCCTGCCGCGCCGGAGCGAACCGCCAGCTCGACATCGATCTCGGCAAGATCGAGGCCGAAGCCGAAGCCGATCTCGACGACAGCGACGACCTCTCGGCGATCCGTTTCCACCTCCAGATCGAGGCCGACCTCGACGACGACGAGATCGAACAGGTCGTCGAACTCGGCGAGGAGATCTGTCACGTCCACGCCGCGATGAAGGAATCGCTCTACGCGGAAGTCGACGTCACCGCGAACGCCTTTTAAAAAGGCAGTTCGAGTTCCCCGCCCCACCGTGGACGGGGTGAAGTGAGAAGTCACGCGGTCGGAAGATCGGGCACCCGATCGGGCGGGCACGGTGCCGTGGATTCGTACCTCCGTACGATGTGTTGTGTCTGGGACGAGGGTTTATATACGATCGGGCGACCAGGCGGTCCCGTGATCGACAGCGTCGCTGTCCGGCTTCGGATACCGTGCGGCCGCCGGGCAGTATCGGGCCGCCTGTTCGCTACGGCGATCGCCGACTGTTTCGCCACGATATATGAGCCCCGGGCACCTATCGGGGGCTATGAGTGATTGGCAGGACATGATCGTGGGCGACCGAATGGCGGTCGACAACGAGTTCAGTTCCCGTATCGAGAGTTCCCGGTTCTCCAGACAGGAGTGGGGGCTCATTATGACAGCGGCCTCCTTCGAGATCGAGAACCCCGAAGACGAGGCGAGCGCGGAGCTCGTCGCCGACACCTCACAGCTGGAGGCGATGATGCCCGAGATCGAGAACGTCGCGAACATGGGTCCGATGGGGGCCCCCGGCGGCGGATCCGACTCCGGAGGCGGCGGACTCCTCGGCTCGATCCGCGACGCGCTCGGGCTGAGTGGGGACGGAAGCGACGGCAACAGCATCGACGAGGGAAAGCTGGCCGACGCCGAAGCGCTCGTCGCGGAGTACGCCGAGACGCTACAGGCGCACCTCGAATCCGAGGGACGCTGGGACGAGGTCCGGACCGCGGCTGCAAAGAAGTAGGGTAGTTCCGGCAGTCCCGCAGAGATAACGCGGGAAACCGGCGATTCGAGCGTCCTTCGGCACCGTGTTTACTGCTTTTGAATTTACTGCTTTTGAACCACGAACCGCCACGAGGCTTCCGGTCAGTCGCCCGGAGTCGGCGTCACGGTTGAAGAGTCGGTTTCGAGACGCTTGACCCGCCAGACGACCGCAAGCGTCAGCCCGAACGCCGCAAACGAAAGCCCGAGAATCAACAGTTGCCCGGCGTCGCCGAAGGCCTGTCTGGCGACGATGAGCTGTGCGATGACGATCGCTGCCGCGAGACCGCCGCCACCGGCGATCGCGTTGAGGTCCGTTTCGTGGCTCCAAAGGGCGACGATGGCGAGCGCCGCGAACATCGCAAAGCCGAGTCCGTAGTAGAGGAACTGGACGACCTCGCCGAAGGTGAAAAACAGCCGCGGGGTGAGCGCGAGCATGACCGGAAAGCCCAACAGCGCGACCGTCCCGGCCCGTTGGATGCCGTCGGTCGTGACCGCCGACACCTCGCCGTAAGCCCACACCGTCGCGGCCACGAGAAGCCCGAGAATGAGCGCCGCGAGCCCGAAGTGGATCGTCAACACGAGCACCGAGTATCCGAAGACGAACTCGTAGACGAGCACGGTGAACGCGCCGAAGACGACCTGTAGCGGAGTCAAAAGCAATGCTGCGAGCGTCGCCAACCGGACGCGTCGGCCGCCGCCGCCACGCCAGGCGGCGATCGTCGATCCGACGATCAACAGGCCGGCGATCATCGCGACCAGCCGGTGAAACCACTCGATGAAGGACATGAAGTTCGCCGGGAACAGCCCGAAGACGGCCCCGTCACACAGCGGCCACCGCGCTTCGCAGGTCAGTCCCGCGCCGGTCGTCGCGGTTATCACGCCGATGAGTGCGGTGATCGCCGTCGTGACGGTCGTCACGAGCAGGAGCCGACGGAAGTCCATGTTCGGTTCTCAGTTCCGAACCGACATATATGACTCGGAACTGGAACCCGGTCGAACGCCTCGAACCGCGTGGGTAGATTTTTGAGGCCGCTGGACGGGAGTACCTCTATGGGAATCGACGAAGATTCATTGGAGTACCACCGAAGCGAGCCGCCGGGGAAA
>CAZWZX010000050.1:0-13385 GCA_964638655.1 uncultured Natronomonas sp. | reverse complement strand
CGACGACGCTCGGCAACAAGATCATCGCCACCTCCCAGTGGCTCCAGCGGACCGAGCGCGACGTCGCCGACTGGTACGACGTCCCGTTCAAATGGAACGAGGAGGAGGTCCGGCTGCCGCCGGAGATCGACGAGAATGCCCAGACCGGCAACAAGTACACGCCGACGTGGCCGAGCGACGACGATCGGATCGACATCCCCGAGGCGATCCGCGCGTGGCGATCATATAAAGGCGAGGAGGGGATCGTCGGCTTCGCCGACATGCTCGAACGCGTCCAGCAGCGCTCGCTCGTCCCGAGCGTCGATCACCTCGTCATCGACGAGTTCCAGGACATCACGACGCTGCAGTACGGCGTCTACGAGGAGTGGAAACCGCACGTCGATTCGGTGCTCATCGCCGGCGACGACGACCAGGTCGTCTACGCCTGGCAGGGCGCCGACCCGAACCTCCTCTTGGACGAAGGGGTCGACGACGACATCGTGTTGCCGAACAGCTACCGGCTCCCGTCCCGGATTTTGAACGTCGTCAACACTCAGATCAGCCACATCGAGAAACGACAGGACAAGGACCTCAAACCCCGTAAGGAGGGTGGTTCCGTCGAAGCCGTCCGTTCGCCCTCGATGTTGGATCTCGTCCGAAACGTCCGGATGACGATCGAGGAGGACGACGAGGGAAGCGTCATGTGTCTGTTCCGGGCCCGATATCAGATGTTCCAGTTCATGGACGAGTTCATCGGCGAGGGGATCCCCTTTACCTCCCTGACCGACCAGCGGATGTGGACCGACCGGCTCCGGGGATACGTCGAGGGGATCGAGGCGCTCGACGACGGCGAATCGATCGACGGACTGCAGGCCAGACGGCTCGGGGAGATGCTCGCCGACAGCGCCTTCGGGACGGGCGAACGCGACGACTACTTCGACGCCTTGGACGAACTCGAGGACGCCGAGGGCGTCGACGACCTCACCGATCTGGAGGTCGCGCCGGGCTTCGTCGACGAACACGCCCCCTTCGCCCCCGGCCCGGCCTCTGCGGCCGACATGCTCACCCGCGTTTCGAACTTCCAGGAGCGTTCCGTCGACGCCTACTTCAGCGGGAGTTACCGGGGCGCCGATCCCGACCGCGTCCGTCTCGGAACGATCCACTCGGCGAAGGGTCGAGAAGCCGACCACGTCTTCGTGGCGACCGACCTCACCGAAAAGGTCGTCGAGCAGATGGCCGCCTCGATCGAGGACCCCGAGGACGTCCCCGGCGTCGCGGAGTTCACGAAGCGTTCGGATCCGGTGCCGACGATGACCGACAACGAGCGGCGGGTGTTCTACGTCGGGATGTCCCGAGCCAGAGAGCGACTCGTCCTGCTCGAAGGGCTCGTCGACGGCGCGCCGACCCTCCCGATCGACGTACTCCTGTATAACGAACTCGTCGACGAATCGCTGGAGACGCTTCTGGCGGAAGCCCAGGAACGCGGCGAACGTCTCACGGCCGACTGAACCGGGTTCACGCTCCCGTCACCGCCCTCGGGCCCCGACCTTCAGGATACCCGTATCTTCTTAAGAGTGCCTGTGGAGATGTCAATACCCCGTTTCGGTCCGGTTCCGATAGGGACACGGGACGGAGATAGACCATGACCTGGATCGATCAAGCGATAGACGGTCTCAAGCGTACAGATATCGAGCTGATCGCGTATCTCCCGGATACGACGATCTCGCCGCTCGTCGAGGCGGCAGCGGCGGACGACGCCTTCGAGACGGTGCTCGTGACCCGCGAGGAGGCGGCGGTCGGCGTCCTCTCGGGCGCCTGGCTCGGCGGCAAACGGGGCGCGCTGCTCTGTCAGTCAAGCGGACTGGCGAACACGTTCAACGCGCTTTCCTCTCTGAGTATGCCCGCACGGATCCCCTTTCTCGGGATCGTGACCCGGCGCGGCGATCTCGGTGAGTTCAACCTCGCACAGGTGACCTCCGGATACAACATGCCCGAACTCCTCGACGACGTGAACATCCGAAACCACTCGGTCCACGACGAGGACGACGTCGAGGAGCGAGTCGAGATGGCCGCGACGACCGCGTTTTCGACCGAAACGCCGTACGTGTTGCTCATGGAGACGACCGTCACCGGATACAAGGAGGAGTCGAAATGAGCGCCGACTCGAACCCCGACACCGGAGAGCGCGCCGATCAGTTCGCCTGCACCGAGGCCGTTCTCGAGATCACGCCCGACGTCGCGGCAGTCTCGAACCTCGGCGTCGCCTCCTACGTGCTCGCCGCCGTCGAGGACCGCGACCGGAACTTCTACGAGTGGGGGAGCATGGGAGTGACGACGCCGACCGGCCTCGGACTCGCGCTCGCGATCGACGATCCCGTCGTCGTCTTCGAGGGTGACGGCTCGCTTTTGATGTCGCTCGGCGTCCTCTCGACGCTCGGCGCCGTCGATCCGTCGAACCTCACCGTCGTCGTCTGGGACAACGCGATTTACGGAACGACCGGTGGCCAGCCGAACTACTCCGACACGACCGACTTCGCCGGCGTCGCCGAGAACTGCGGCGTCTCCGCGACACACGTCCGGAGCGACGAGGCGTTCGAACGAGCCTACCGGGAGGCGATCGAAACCGATCACACGGAACTGATTGCCTGCGACGTCGTGCCGGTCGATCCCGACGCCCGCCCGCCGTTCGATTTCGCCCACATCAAACGCCGCGTGCGGGACGCGCTCACGGGGGAGTAGCTCACTCGCCGCCGCGGGTGTTCTTCAGCCGTCGGAGCCGACCGACGGTCCGGTCGGTCAACCGGAGATAGACGTACTCGCTGAGGACGACGAGACCGATCGAAGCACCGAGAAAGAACGCCCCGAGAGCGTACTCGCCCTCGAACAGATTGAACGCGCCGACCAATCCGACGGGCCCGGCGACGACGAGCGTCGCCACGAGCTGTAGCGACCGGATGATCCCGATGGCCATGGCTCCCCTTTCGCTTCAGTCCTTATATGTCTCTTCGTCGGCGCCCTCCTCGGGTTCGCTCGTCGCCTCGGCGACGGTACCCGCGAGGATCCCTTTCAGGCTCGGTCTGAAATAGCCGCCGGCGACGAGGGCGAGCGCGACCCCCAGAAAGCCACCGCCGGCGATCGCCCGTCCCTCGAGGAGGAACTCGACGCCGAGCAGTCCGATCGGGGCCGCGAGCGCGACCGTCCCGAAAAGGGTGAGCGTATCGAGGAGGTTCATCGGGGAACGAAAGGGACGATGCGAACAAAAGCCCGCCGATGACGACAGCCTTTCGACGGCACCCGCCGTAGCGTGGGTATGTTCACCGGCATCGTCGAAGGGACCGGCGAGATCACGGCGATAGACGACACCGAGGAGGGGCGACGGATCCGCGTGAGTGCGCCCTTCAGCGGCGAACTGGAACACGGTCAAAGCGTCGCGATAAGCGGCGCCTGTCTCACTGTCGAACGGTTCGACGACGGATCTTTCGAGCTGTTCCTCTCGGAGGAGACGCTCGAAAAAACGTATCTCGACGCGGTCTCGGTCGGCGATTCGGTCAACCTCGAACGGGCGCTCCCCGCCGACGGCCGGTTCGACGGCCATTTCGTCCAAGGCCACGTCGACGGCGTCGGCGAGGTGACGAAAACCGAGAGACTCGGCGACGACTGGACGTTCGGCTTCTCGTTACCCGAGGATCTCGGGCGCTACGTCGTCCCGAAAGGATCGATCTCGATCGACGGGATCTCGCTGACGATCGCCGAACTGGACGGGACGGAGTTCAGCGTCGCGATCATCCCGTCGACCTACGAGTTGACGACGCTATCGGAGAAATCGGTCGGCGATCCGGTTCACATAGAGGTCGACGTGGTGGCGAAATACGTCGAGCGTCTGACAGAGGGATACCGCTAATCCGCCGTCAGTGCTCGGCTTCGAGGTACTCGAGTACGTCCGCCGTCGAGACCACGTCGCCGTACTTGGCGTCGATGTCGAAGAGGTTCGCCCGGTGTGGCTCCTCGGCGCGGTCGCCGACCGCGTCGGCCGGCACGATCGTCCGATAACCGTGCTGGAGGCTGTCGACGGCCGTCGCCCGGATGCAGCCGCTCGTCGTCACGCCGACGACGACGAGCGTGTCGACCCGATCTGTCGTCAGCTCCGTACTCAGGTCGGTCCCGAAGAAGGCGCTGGCGTACTTTTTCAGGACGACCCGTTCGCCGCCGACCGGTTCGATCCGTTCGTCGACCTCGACGGCTTCGGTCCCGAGCCGTAGTTCCTCGAGTGCCGGGATCTTCTCGATGAATATCCCGGCGTCGCCGTAGGACTCCTCGAAGGCGACCGTCGTGAAATATCTCGGGAGGTCCCGTTCCCGAAAGGCGGCGAGGAGGTCGGCCGTCCGATCGAGCACCGACTCGACGTCGGCGCCGAGCCCGGTCTCGGGGTCGGTGAACGCGTTTATCAGATCGACGACGACGAGCGCCGGTCGCTCGCCCATCCCCACGCGCTCGCCGAACTCGTCGGCTCCGTACTCCGCTTTGATTTCGGCGGTCAGGTCCGAATCCTCTGTCATCCACGGACGATCGACTCGGACTGTAAAAACTGCTTCGCTCCGGGGAGGCCGACGGTCGATCCGAAAGTCCAGGGGACTGCGGTCCGGTCCGCTTAACAGCCTCGGGACGATAGGACGCCCAATGAGTTCCGGGTCACGGTCGGGTACGTTCTGTCCACAGTGTGGGGATCCGATCGAGCGATCGCCCGATATCGATCTCCCCGGCGGTCCGAACGATCCGGACGCCGTGCTGTGTGACGAGTGCTACTTCGAGACGTTCGATCTCGTCGACGCGCCCGATCGGATCGAGATACAGGTCTGTAGCCGCTGTGGCGCGCTCCATCGCGGCAACCGGTGGGTCGACGTGGGGGCCCGCGATTACACCGACGTCGCGATCGAGGAGACCGCCGAACGCCTCGGCGTTCACGTCGACGCCCGCGACGTCGAGTGGGGCGTCGAACCCGAACAGATCGACCAGAACACGATCCGGATGCACTGTCTGTTCAGCGGTCGGGTCCGCGAGACCGATCTCTCCGAGGAGGTGACCGTCCCCGTCTATATCTCCCGACAGACCTGCGATCGCTGCGGACGGATCGCGGGCGATTACTACGCGAGTATCGTCCAGGTTCGGGGGACGGATCGGACGCCCACGCCGGCGGAGAACGATCGGGCCGTCGAGATCGCCGAAGCCTACATCTCCGAACGGGAGGCGACCGGCGATCGGAACGCCTTCATCACCGAAACGACCCGAACCGACGACGGCGTCGATATGAAGATTTCGACGAACCAGATGGGTCAGGGGATCGCCAAACGGATCGTCGCCGAACTCGGCGGATCGGTCTCCGATGCGCCGACGCTCGTCACGGAGGACGGCGACGGCAACGAGGTCTACCGGGTTACGTTCACGGCCCGGTTACCGCCCTACACGCCGGGCGACGTGATCGATCTCGACGACGGCGACGGCCCCGTCCTCGTGACGAGCGCTCACGGAAACCTGAAGGGAACCCGGATCGCTAGCGGCAACCGATACGAGGCGTCCTTCGAGGAGGGGGTCGCCCCCGACGCCCGAAAGCTCGGCGAACGGGACGACGCCGAACGGACGACGCTCGTCGCCGTCGAGGACGAACACGCGGTTCAGGTGCTCGACCCGGAGACGTTCGAATCGAAGACGATCCCTCGGCCCGACTATCTCGATCCCGACGCCGAGTCGGTCCCCGTACTCAAACACCGGAAGGGGCTCCACGTGCTCCCCGAGTCCGAGAAAGCGGAGCCGTAGATGAAGCGACCGGAGACCGAGAACCGAACCGGGGGCGATCTGGCGGCGATCGTCGAGAAACCGCGAACAGGGACGGCGATCGAGTCACTCCGGGACGAGGGGGTTTACGACGATCGACGCCACGTCGAGGCGGTAGACGACGGTCACGTGGCGATCCCCGTCACCGGGGCGCCGACCGAAACTGAAGTTTCGGTCGTCCGAGGAATCGATCTCGGACGCAGGGTGCGAGGGCTGAAGTCGATCCTGCGGAAAAAGGGCGTCGACGAACCGACGATCGACGCCGCCCCGTCGTCGTGGGCCGTCATCGGAAGCGTCCTGTTGGTCGATTTCGGCGACCTCTCGGGGTCGGAGACACTGTCGTCGGCGGAGCGGCGGGTTATCGGCGAGGCGCTTCTCGAACTCCACGGCAACGCCGATACTGTCATCGCCCGCGGGGGGATCGAGGGGGTCCGACGAGACCCGACCGGCACCGTCGTTGCCGGGATCGGCGAGACCGAGACGGTCCACACCGAACACGGGACGAAATACGCCATCGACTTCTCGAAGGTGATGTTCTCGCCCGGTAACAAAGCCGAACGGGCTCGGATGGGTCGGGTCGTCGAAGCGAACGAACGTGTCTTCGATATGTTCGCCGGTATCGGCTACTTCACGCTCCCGATGGCGAGGGCTGGAGCGACGGTGACGGCCGCCGAGATCGATCCCGAATCGTACCGGTTTCTCGTCGAGAACGTTCGACTCAACGGCGTCACGGACCGCGTGCGGGCCTCTCTCGGTGACTGTCGGGACATCGAGACGACCGCCGATCGGATCGTGGCGGGGCATTACGATGCGCACGAATATCTCGACTCGGCGCTCGAGGCGCTCGTCTCAGACGGCGTCATCCATCTCCACGGGGCGACGCCCGAACCGCTGTTTCCGGAACGGCCGATCGACCGAATCGAACGGGCTGCGGCTGCGGTCGATCGATCGACGACGATACTCGAGACCCGGACCGTCAAGAGCCACAGCGCCGGCATCGTCCACGGTGTCGTCGACGCGCGGATCGGGTAGCCGTCGCCCGCACTGTCCACCCCGCCGACCGAGCCCGGCGGCTCGGCGGCCGTCCCGAGCGTGGGGATTATATGAAGCGAGCATCTACCGGCGAGTATGGACAGACAGAAACTCATCGCCGTGTTCTTCGCGTTCCTGATGGCGATGTGGATGATCGCCACCGCGGCAACGCTGATCTAGAGCCGTATCGTCGGCCGCCGCCCGGTTTGGGAGCCAGTAGCTGTCACTTCTCGGAACAGTTGTCCGCTGTCGTTTCCGGCGGCATCGCCCCGGCTACCGGTCGAACCGGGTGTCATCAAAAATAAGTACCCTCGTGGTCTCTTAAGAAGCCATGGCAACGAGTACCCGACGGGGAAGCTTCGGCTTTTTCGACCGGTTGAAGACCGGCTGGACGCTCACGAAGGACAGTGTCGGCGTCATCAGAGATCACCCGAAACTGTTGGTGTTCCCGCTGTTGGCCGGTCTCTCAAGTATTGTCTTTCTCGTGCTCTTCTTTCTCCCGCTGGTGCTCGCGAACGTCGTCGGTGGCGGCCTCGAGTACGTCGTCCTCTTCGGTCTGTACTTCGTGACGACGTTTTTCAGCACCTACTTTTCGGCCGCGCTCGTCTACGCCGCCAACGAGGCCTTCCACGGCCGCGAACCGGGGATCGCCGACAGCATGCGGGCGATCAACGGCAGTCTCGGGCCGATCGTCGTCTGGTCTCTGATCTCTGCGACGGTGAGCATCCTCTTTCGAGTCCTCGAGAACTCCGATAACCCCCTCGCATCGATACTGCGGGCGCTTTTCGCGCTGGGGTGGTCGATCATGACGTTCTTCATCGTTCCCGTCCTCGTCTTCGAGGACGTCTCGGCGACGTCGATGTTCGAACGCAGCGGTTCGACGTTCAAAGAGACGTGGGGAGAGACGCTCGGTGCCGGGTTCGGCATCACCGCGATCGTCATCGGGATCGGGATCGCGCTCGTGGTGGCCGCACTCGCCGTCTCCGTCCCGGTGGCCGCGGTGTTCCCCGGCCCCGGGATCGTTCTGGCCGTCGTTCTCGTCGCGCTCGCGCTCGTGTTCACGTATCTGATCAGCCAGACCGTCTGGGGGATCGCCAAGACGGCTCTGTACGTTTACGCCGAGGAGGGAATCGCTCCCGGCCAGTTCGATAACTTCGATTTCGAGACGCTCGGCGGCCGAACCGAACGCAAGGCCACGCCGGGCCATGGCGACCGCGGGACGCCGAACACGCCGCTGAACGATTGATCCGCGGCGCGGAACGGATATGGTGAGGGATCGGATTCCGCACGTATTTTTATTGTGATCCGACGAGTCCGCACGAGCAATGCCACACCGAAACACGGCGGTACCTGAATCCGGAGGGCGCCGATGGTGAGCCAGTTCTCCGTCGACGGCAAAACGGCCATAATCACGGGATCGAGCCAGGGAATAGGTGCCGTGACCGCCAAGCAGTTCGCCGCGGACGGCGCGAACGTCGTCGTGACGTCCCGTTCGCCGGACCGGATCGAATCGGTCGCCGCTGAGATCAACGACAGCGATCGTCCCGGGGATGCCATCGCCATCGAATGTGACGTTCGAGATCGAACGGCCGTCGAGGCACTCGTCGAGGCCACCGTCGAGGAGTTCGGCCAGCTCGATTCGATGGTCAACAACGCCGGCGCGTCTTTCATGGCCGATTTCGACGACATCTCGGAGAACGGCTGGGAGACGATCGTCGATATCAATCTCCACGGAACGTTTCGCTGCTCGCAGGTCGCGGGCCAGCGGATGCAGATACAGGGCGGCGGCGGGACGATAATCAATCTCGCCTCCATCGCCGGGACGATGGGATCACAGTACATGAGCCACTACGGCGCCGCGAAAGCCGCCGTGATCAATCTGACCACGTCGCTTTCGGTCGCCTACGCCGAGCACGGGATCCGGGTCAACTGCGTCGCGCCGGGGCTCGTCGGAACGCCCGGCGTCGCCTCCCAGATGGGTCTCGACCCGGCCGACGTCGACCGGAGCGACGTCGCCAAGGAGATGGGTCTTCCGGCGGAGATCGCCGACGTCATCCAGTTCCTCGCGAGCGACGCTTCCTCGTACGTCGTCGGTGAGACGATAACCGCACAGGGGCTCCCGCCGCTCGAGGACGCCAACCTATGACCGTGAGCACGACAGACCGCGACGTGTTTTTACCCGTGGCCGCACAGCCGAGCGTCGGAGCGCTCGTCGACCAGGCGCAACTCGGCGAAGAGCTCGGCTACGACACCGCCTGGCTCCCCGAGACCTGGGGGCGAGACGCCGTTTCGACGCTCGCCTGTATCGCCCAGCGGACCGAAACTATCGGAATCGGAACTTCGATCGTGCCCGTCTACTCCCGATCCCCGGCGCTCATCGGACAGAGCGCAGCCACGCTTCAGGAAATATCGGAAGGTCGATTCCGTCTCGGACTCGGCCCGTCGGGACCGATCGTCGTCGAGAACTGGCACGGCGTCGATTTCGGAAACCCGTTGCGGCGTACCCGCGAGACGGTCGAAGTCGTGAAACAGGTTCTCTCGGGTGAGACGGTCGACTACGACGGCGAGTACTTCGAACTGGAGGGGTTCAGACTCCGGTTCGAGCCGCCGGAGCCGGTTCCAGCCGTCGATACGGCGGGAATGGGACCGAAAGCCGTCGAACTCGCGGGGCGGTTCGCCGACGGATGGCACGCCATTCTGTTCACCCGCGACGGCCTCCGCGATCGGATCGGCGATTTCGATCGCGGCTCCGAAATCGGTGGGCGGAACCGGTCCGAACAGCGCGTTTCGCTGTCGTTGACGTGCTGTGCCCTCGAGGACGAAACGACGGCCAAAGAGCTCGTCAAACAGCACGTCGCCTTTTATATCGGCGGAATGGGATCGTTCTATCGGGACAACCTCGCAAGACAGGGCCACGAGGAGGTCGCACACGAGATATACGATCGCTGGCAGGCGGGGAAAACTGACGCTGCCATGGCTGCCCTCTCCGACGAGCTGCTCGAGGAACTCGCGGTCTGGGGCACGCCGCGGACGGCCCGCGAACGGCTGGAGCGCTTTACCGATATCGATGGACTGGCCGCGGTTTCGGTTTCCTTCCCTCGGGCGGCACGGGGAGAGCAGATCGAGTCGACGCTACGGGCACTCGCTCCGGAGTAACGTCGCCGGCTGGTGACCGACCGAACGATCGCTTCGATAACGGGTGCCGTCCCCCGATTATTTATATACCAGAACGGAGCCACCGTCCGTATGCGTTGAACGACTGTCGACGGGCCGCCGAGGCGGGAGAAGGACGATCGTCCATCGTATCGGGGCGAGAGACACGACGTTCGTCCACCGTGACCCACGGCTCGTCGGATGCGTTCGGGTCACCTGTTCGCTACACCTATCGGGGATCGATCCCGAGGATAGCGTCGCTCGTGTCGATCCGGAGCCTATCGGGGAAGCTCCGACACCGCGGCTTCGATCGCTTCGTGTGGAACCCGATCGATCCACCCCTCCGCTTTCCAGACATGTCGAGCGATACCGTCGCTATCGAGCACGACGACTGCACGACGGGCAGTTTTCGTGCCGGCCATCCCGTCCCGTTCGATTAAAATCCCGTACGCCTCGGCCACGTCGCCGTTGGGGTCTGAAAAGACCGAAAACGGGCTATCGAGCTGTCGAATGAACTCGTTGACGGAGTAGGGTCCGTCCCGAACGACGCCGTACACCGGGACCGAATCGAACTCGTCCCACCCGTACGTTTCGTATCGGATCCACCAGTTCCACGCGATGGCCGAAAACAGAAAGCCATCGAAAACGAGCACGGCTCCCCTGTCGCCGAGCGCCTTCGAAAGCCGACACGCGCGGAAGGTCTCGCCGTCGCACAGTAACGCTTCGAACTCCGAGGCCGGTTCGTCGACGGACAGTGTCATATCCAAGCGTCTCACGGCGCTCAATTAAAGACGGGGTCCGAGTCGGGTGGAACTGATACTGTCCCCTTCGAGGGACGACCAGTTCAGCGCTGTCGAACCGCCCGTCCGGCCTCGGTCGTTCCGTGGCGTACGAATGAAAGATAAAACGGGCGGCCACAGCCCTCTGCGTCAGGATCACGGGTCGATCCGTCAGCCCCACAGACGAACCGAACCCCATCGGCGTCCCTAGACTCGTACGCCCCGTCGACGGATACGTACGTCCACCCGTCCATCGGATGCGGAGTCACCGACTTATCGGCGAGATATCCCTCACGTTCCAGCTCGACGACCGTCTCACAGTGCGGACAGTAATACGTCACGGGGTAGCCCATACGCCATCTACGGGCGGCACGCGCTTGGACGTACCGCCCGAGGCAGCCCGCTCGTGGGGAATCGGCTTTTTGTCTCTCGAAACGTAGGGACCTGTATGTCGATCACCCTATATCGGCTCGAGGGCTGCCCGTATTGTGAACACGTCGTCGACAAGCTCGAAGCGCTCGAGATTTCGTTCGACAGCGTCTGGGTCGAGGGGCTTCACTCGAAGCGAGATCGAGTAAAGGATATAACCGGTCAACGACAGGTTCCGGTTCTCGTCGACGAAAACTACGGGGTCTCGATGAGTGAATCGGAACGGATCATCGAATATTTGAAAAGGACCTACGGGGACGCCGCCGAGCCGGAACCGGATACCCCCGAGAACTGATCGGTGATCCCGGCCGGTCAGTCCTCGAGGCCGTGTGGATCGAGGCCGGGATCCTCGACCGGCGGTGCGCCGAGAGCCAAGACGACACCCTGGTCGTCCCCGACGCACCGGTGTCCGTGTCCGATCTCCGGACCGGCGGCCCAGAACGTCCCTGGTCCGGCCTCGACGTACTCCTCTTCGCCGGAACGGCCGAGTTTCAACGAGAACTCGCCCTCGAGAACGAAAAACAGCTCCTCCTGTTCGCTGTGGGCGTGATACTGGATCTCCTCGCCGGGATCGAAATACCAGACCGTCGCCCGCATCTCGTCGAGCCCGAGTTGCTTCCCGACCGGTTTGATGTCAAGATCGGGCGGAACTTCCTCGATCTCCGAGAGATCGGTCAGCGGCATGTCACCGAGGTCGACCACTTCGTATTCCATAGCGGACGAACCGAGAGGGCGCGACAATAAAAACGTATGGCCGATCCGACGATCGACGGATCACCCTTCGAGAACGGCTTCGGTGAGTGCCGGGAGCACGTCCGTGACGTCGGCGCGGAAATCGTAGTCGGCACGGTCGGAGATTTCAGTACGGTCGAGGTTGACGATCACGAGCGTCCCGCCACGATCGAGCGCGTGCCGCGGCAGCGAGGCCGCCGGTTCGACGGCCAACGAGGATCCGATCGCGAGGAAGACGTCGGCGTCCCGTGAGGCGGTCTGAGCTTCGAGGAGATCGGCCTTCGGCAGGCTTTCGCCGAAGAGCACCACGTCGGGTTTGAGGATCCCGCCACAGTACTCGCACGTCGGCGGTGTCTCACCGTTTTCGACACGTTCGACGATCGGTTCGATATCGAGACGGCGATCGCAACCCGTACAGACGACCCGCTGTCCGTTCCCGTGGACTTCGATCGGATCCTCGCTGCCGGCGGCCTGATGGAGACCGTCGATGTTCTGGGTGATGAGCGTATCGAGGTATCCGTCGGACTCGAGTCGGGCAAGCGCCTCGTGAGCGGCGTTCGGTTCGATGGCCTTCCCGAAGAGCTCCTCGATCAGTTCGACGCGCTCGTTCCAGAACCCCTCCGGATCGCGCCGAAACCGCGAGATGTGGAAGTCGTTCGGGTCGTACCTCGTCCAGATCCCGTCGTCGGAACGGAAATCGGGGATTCCGGAGGCCGTCGAGACACCGGCGCCGGTCATCGCCACGACCGAGTCGGCTTCACGGATCGCCTCGACGGCAGACGGGAGCTTTCGGCGGTCCATATCGACATCTGGGTGCGGCGAGCACAAAACGACTGCGACGCGGTGGTTGCATACGGAATGAACCGTTTTTTGCGCGTCAAAAAGAGCCCGAATGACGGGGGTGTGGAGTAAAGTGGGTGCCGAAGGGGTTATTTCAGCCGTTCCTGTAGGAAAGACGGGTGGGCGGCTTCGACGCCCTCGATAGAGAGGATCTCCTCGCGGATCGCTTCCCCGACCTTGTCGCCGTCGGCGGCCCGAACCTCAGCCATAAGCATGTGATCGCCGCTCGAGGTATAAAGGGAGTCGATGACCTCGAGCCCTTTCAGTTCCCGTGTGACCTCGACGTAGCGTTCGCTCGCGACGTCGATCCCGACCATCGCGATGGACATCCCGGAAAGTTTCTTCGGGTCGACATCCGCCGAATAGCCGACGATAACACCCTCCGATTCGAGCTTTTCGATATATTTCCGGACCGTCGGTTTCGAAACGTTCGCCTGTTCAGCGATCTCAGTATAAGAGGCTTGGGCGTCGTCCTCGAGAACGGCGAGTATCCGATCCTCCGTATCCGCGCTCATACTAACTTCTTTACGCCAATGAAAAAATATCTTCCGAAGACGAAAAACCACTCACGGATGGCAAAAGCGACGCTCACACCCGCATCGGGGTATTTAC
>CAZWZX010000049.1:0-13757 GCA_964638655.1 uncultured Natronomonas sp. | reverse complement strand
ACGACAAGACGGCGATGGTCATCGACCACGACATCTACATGATCGATCTGCTCTCCGATCGTCTGCAGGTCTTCGAGGGGACACCGGCCGAACGCGGCCACGCCGGGCGACCGATGGGAATGCGCGAGGGGATGAACACCTTCCTCGCGAACCTCGACGTCACGTTCCGGCGGGACGAACGCACCGGCCGTCCCCGGATCAACAAACCGGACTCACAGAAGGACCGCGAACAGAAGCGGGCCGGCGAGTACTACTACGCGCCGACCGACAGCTCCTGAGGGCCGCGGCACGCGATATCGACGCCGAGTGTGTCTCTCCTCGTCCCGTAACGGGACTCTTTTGACGGCCGACACCCCACAGGTCGGTATGAATGGTCCGGAGATCCCGGAGTCACACCCTCGCCGCGAGTCACTGTTGACGCGGCATCGAATCGAAACCGGCGTCGACCTCGGTATCACCTCCAAGCAGGGGCTCATCGCGCAGGGCCGCGGCGAGGCGTTCGATTACCTCCTCGGTGAACGGACGATCCCGTCCGCCGACGAAGCCGCCCGGACCGCCGCCGCCCACCTCCTTTTGGCCGATCAGCCGGTGCTTTCGGTCAACGGCAACGTCGCGGCGCTCGCGCCCGGCGAGACGGTCAGACTGGCCGACTCGACCGGCGCGGACATCGAGATCAATCTGTTCAACCGGACACAGGACCGGATGAAGCGGATCAGAGAACACCTCCGGGAGCACGGCGCCGAGAACGTAAAGGGGTTGAGCGCCGACGGACGGATCCCAGGTCTCGAGCACGCCCGAGCGAAGGTCGACGCCGACGGGATCGGCAGCGCGGACGTCGTGTTGGTCCCGCTGGAGGACGGCGACCGGGCCGCCGCCCTCGCGGAGATGGGCAAGACGGAACTCGTGATCGATCTCAACCCGATGTCGCGGTCGGCGTGCTCGGCGGCCGTCCCGATCGTCGACAACCTGCTGCGGGCGTTGCCGAACATGACGGCACACGCCGAGGCGCTCGCCGACGCCGACCCCACGACGCTCGAAGGGATAGTCGAGTCGTTCGACGCCGAGGCGGCGCTCGAGGCCGCCGAAGAACGGATCAGAAACGGCTGACGTCTTGCGAACGTCTGACGTACTGTTTTGTAGGTCGAGTCTCTATCGTCCTGCATGGCTAGCCTCACGGAGGTCTACAGGGGAAAAAGCGGGGCCGGCCTCCGACGGCTGTACGCCGGGGTCGCGCTGTTCGGGATCGGCGCGATCCTGGTGACGGCCGGCCTCGTGGTCGCCTCGACCAGCGTCGGCTCCCGCTTCGGGTTCGGGCTGTACCGCTCCCGCGAACTCGCCGGCGTTCTCGGCGGGATCGGGCTCCCGGCGGTCCTCTTCGGAACGATGGTCGCCCTCCCGAGGGCGTCCCGCGGACTCCGGACCGCGGCGGCCGTCGGTGCCGTCGTCTGTCTGTTCGGCGTCGCGATGTTCGTCAACTGGTACCCCGTCGACTGGGTCGGCGGCTCCGGCAACACGACGATGACGATGATCGTTGCGGCCACGTACTTCGGCGGGGCCATCCTCACGACGTGGTCGCTTTTCACCGCCGTCGCGAACTTCAAAGCCCGGAACGATCCGGGGGGAACGATCTCACTGGAGATCACGAGAGCCGGCGAGACCCGCGTAATCGAGGTTTCGAACGACGAACTGCGCGGGAAACTCGGCGGGATCGGCGTCCTCGGAGCGACCCCGGACGGCGAGGCCGAAACACAGACCAACAGAGGCCACGAGAGCGGTGGCGGGTCGGCCTCCGGTTCTCGCTCCGGTTCTGCAGCCGGGTCGCGCGGCGCGCCGCGCGCCACCGCCGGCGGCGCGACGCGCGCCGACCCGATCCGTGACCCGACCGGGACGGGAACCGACGCCGAACTCGTCGACGAACCGCAGCGAACGCCCCCGAACGACCGCTACTGTGGGAACTGTTCGCATTTCCGCTACGCCCGGACCGACGACGGATTGATCCCGTACTGTGGCCTCCACAGCGAGGCGATGGACGACATGGACGCCTGTGAGGCGTGGTCCTCGAACACGAAGTAGGGTCCGTAGCGGCGACCGTCGCTTTCTCGGTTACCGCTCCTCGATAGCGAGCCACAGCGTAACGAGCAGGCTCGCGAAAAGAAAGATCAGCAGGCTTCCGAAGGCGACCGTATGGTCCGTCAGATCGATCACCGCGCCGACGTAGACCGATCCGATGGCCTCGCTGGCGAGGAAGATCGCCGTGATCGCCCCCCAATCGCCCGTCCGGGTCCCCGCCGACAGCCGCTGAAGTCCATAAGCCATCATCACCGGCCAGAAGGCCGACAGCCCGGCCGCGAAGACCGCCAGCGAGACGAGGATCGGCGTGAGGCTGTCGGCGACCAACAGCCCGAACAGCCCGGCGGTACAGAACCCGACCGCGAGACACGAGGCGAAGGCGTGTCCCCGGCGGTCGCCGAGCCGCCCGTACACCGGCTGGACGACCGTTCCGACGACGAAGACGCCGGAGAAGGCGATACTGGCTGCCGCCGGGGAGAACCCCTTACCGAACTGGAGGAACGACGGGAGAAAGCTGATCGCCCCGTTCCACATGAACCCGAAAAGCGACAGCGCCACGACCGCGAGCAGGACGTCGCGCGAGCGACCCAGCCTGGAGAGCGTCGCGCGCAGATCCAACTTTACGCGTCCGATCTCGTATGGCTCCCGGTTCCAGACGTGCATACAGACGAGCACGACGGCCAGTCCGCCGAGGATCGGAAAAAACACCGTCCGCCAGGGGCCGACCGCGAGCACGGCCGCCACCAGAACGCCCGAGATCACGCCGCCGAAGTTGAACGCCGCCCCTCGAAGTCCGAGCGCCTGCCCGCGCCGCTCGACGAACAGATCCGCGATCTGGCCGATCGCCGACGGCTGATAGAACCCGCGCCCGACCCCGACGATCGCGACGCCGAGAAGGAAGGTCAGATACAGCGGCGAACTCGTCAGGAGGACGACCCCGACGACGGCGATGACCAATCCGGCGATCAGCCCCGTCTTGTGTGATAGCTCGTTGGCCAGCCGGCCGCCGGGTGCGTTGAAAACCGACACCGCGAGCCACCAGACGGTCATCACGAACCCCGCCTGCGTCGAGGAGATCGAGAACTCCTCGATGATCGTGGGCAAAAGCGGCGGAACCACCATCGAGACCAGCGAGATGAACAGGGATCCGCCGGTGATCGACAGCAGAACGCGACCGTGATACCCCCTGAACAGCGACTCCCCGGTTTCCTCACTCACGCTTTGTCGGGACTGCGAACAGCTGGATCTTTACTGTTCGTATCTCGACCGCTCCAGTGGATCGGTGTTTCTCAGGCCGATTCGACGGTCTCACGCATCCGTTCGTAGTGGCTCCCTTTCCAGAACACCTGTCCACAGGTCTCACAGCGCCAGCAGTCGACACTACCCGGATCCGGAGCGTACCCGGGGGTTCCGGCGGTCGGTTCGACGGCGGTGAGCGCCCCGTTGCAGCGCCCGCAGTACTCCGGCTTGTCGGCGACGTCCAGAACGAACCCCGACTCGCGGAGTTCCGCGAGCTGTTCGTCGATCTCGCGTTCGGTGAGCAGGATCGATTCCGGGACCTGACCGGCCAATCCGACGTCCCGGGTACAGAGCCGGCAATCCTCCCGTTTCGCCGTCTCGGCGATCCGTTCGTCGGCCTCGATCCCCCGGTCGCCGGCGTAGGCGGTATCGAAGCCACACAGCCGGAGATAGACGGCGAGCTTGCCGAGCATGACGTCGAGCAACAGGCGGTCCGTTTCGGGTCGAACCGCCGCTCCGTCGTCCCGAAATCGATGCCCGTCTCGGTCCGTCATCTATTCGCGGAACGCTCTGACCCCGTCGGCGTCCCGGCAGTTGAGCACGTCTTCGGGTTCGGCCCACCCTCGACGGGCGGTGTGGACGCCGAAACGCATGTACTCGTAGGCCGACGTCGAGTGGGCGTCGGTGTCGATCGCGATCGTCGCACCGGCCTCGATGGCCGCCTTGACATAACTCGAGCGGAGATCGAGCCGATGGGGGTCGGCGTTGATCTCCAGCGCCGTCCCGTGGCTGGCGGCGGCCTCGGCGACCCGTTCGATGTCGATGTCGTGGCCGGGACGTCGATTCAGGAGTCGGCCGGTCGGGTGGCCGATGACGTCGACCTCCGGGTGTTCGATCGCGGTGACGAGCCGTTCGGTGCCGTCGCCGTCCAGCGCGCTGTGCGGCGAGGCGACGACGCAGTCCAGCTCCGCCAGGACGCCGTCGCCGACGCTTATCTCGCCCGTCGAACCGATGTTCGCCTCGACGCCGGCGAACACCTCGATCGGCGCGTCGACCGCGATCTCCCGGATCCGTTCGGCCTGCGCTCTCAGTTCGTCGTCATCGAGCCCGACGCCGCCGACCATCCCCGGCCCCGTGGCGTGGTCGGCGATCGCGACGTACTCGTGGCCGTACGCCGCGGCGGCTTCGACCATCTCCGCTATCGTCGCCTCGCCGTCGGAGTACTCCGTGTGGAGGTGGAGGTCGCCACGGACGTCTTCGGAGGTGAGTAGCTCCGGGAGATCGTCCTCGACCGCGAGTGCGATCTCTCCCCGGTTCTCGCGGAGCTCCGGCGGGACCCACGCCATCCCGAGCGCGTCGTAGACGCCCCGTTCGGTCTCGCCGTCGATCCGGTCGCCGACGCGTTGGTCTTCCTCCGGGTCATCGACTTCCGAGACGTCGAAGACGCCGTACTCGTTGACCTTCAGTCCCATCTCGATCGCGCGGTTCCGGACGGCGACGTTGTGGTCCTTGCTGCCGGTGAAATACTGCAACGCCGCGCCGAACTCCCCGGGAACGACGACCCTGAGATCGGTCCGTTCCCCCGACGCGCGGACCGACGCCTTGTTGATCCCCGACTCGATGACCGAGTCGACCTCCCCCCAGCCCTCGAACGCCTCGACGACGGTCTCCGGCTTGTCGCTCGCCACGAGGACGTCGACGTCCCCGATCGTCGGTCGCCATCGGCGGATCGAGCCGGCCGTCTCGACGGCCTCGACGGCGTCGTGTCCCTCGAAGAAAGCGACAAGCCGGTCCGCGATCGGTCGGGCGTCGCCGAGCAGGCTCCGTTTCCGCGCCTCGCGGGCGAAGGGGATGTTCTTCGAGATGTTCGCCTCGGTCTTCTCGCCGAACCCCGATACCTCGCGGATCCGGCCGGCCTTGGCCGCCGCCTCGAGATCGTCGAGCGTCTCGATTTCGAGGGCGTCGTACAGCGAGGCGACGGTCTTCGGACCGACCCCCTCGACGGCCGTCAGGGCGTCCATCTCGACCGGCAGTTCGTCGCGGAGTTGCTCCAGTTCTCCGATCGAGCCGGTCTCGAGGAACTCCGCCGTCTTGGCGGCGATCGCGTCGCCGACGTCGTCGATCTCGCCGATCGCGTCCTCGCCGCCCTCCTCGTATAGCCGTTCGACGGCGACGGTGTGACCTCGGATGCTGTCGGCGGCGCGGCGGTAGGCGTTCGGCTTGTAGTCGACGTCTTTCGCCTCGAGCCTGTCGGCCATCTCCTCGAGCAGTGTCGCGACCGCGTCGTTTCGGCTCACGGGCCTCTCACCTGCGGGCCGTCGTCGTCGCGTCCGAGCGCCTTCTTGAGGAAGTCCATCCACCGCTTCGTGTCGGCCGCCTCCTGTCGTTTCGCTTCGTCGGCGACGCTTCCGCCTTTGAGGCTCTCGAGGGCTTCCAGCGCGCGGTCGATACCGATGATCGCCTCCGCGATCCGCTCGCCGTTCTCGAAGGAAACGGCCCCGTCCTCGATCAGCTCCTTGCGCTCCAAGCGCTCGCGACGCAGGTTGCGCTTTGCCCGCTCGACGCGTTCCCGTTCGCCGGCGGGGATCGTCTCGCGGCGCTTGATCTCGAAGACGAACTCCCGGAGCCGTATCTCCTCGCCTTGGATCTCGATGCGTTCGGGGATCTCGACGCCGAGCGTCGAACTCTCCCGATCGATCCGTTCGAGGAGCTGTTTGCGTTCGTACTCCTGCACACCCTCCACTGCGTGGTCGAGGGGTATATAAGCCTCGGCGGAAGCTCTGTCGACCGGATCGATTCGGGAACTGTCAGATCTCTCCGGGGATCACAGGTCCTCGAGCGCGTAGTAGACGCCGCCGAGGATCGCCCCGTAGACGGCGTGGCCGACGGCGCTCATCGGGTTGACGTCCGGCACCGGCGGATCCATCGGTCCCATGGCGCCGACCCACGCCGGCATCACGAACGTCGCGAGGACGATCCAGAGTACGAGTCCGTAGGCGATCCCGGCGCCGACCTGCTTCTGTCCGGACGCTCCCGCCAGGCCCGCGAGACCGATCGCGGCGGCGAAGACGACGCCGAGGACCGCCGAGTGACTCATGTGGATCGCCCAGCCGGCGGCCCCGGCGGGTCCTTCGATCCCGTACATCACCGGGATGGCCATCTCCATGATGTTCGTCATCGTCACCGTCATCATCGCGCCGAAGACGAGCCCGCCGGCGAGCCCGCCGGCGATACCGGCCTTCCAGTTACCCGGGAGCGATTCCGACGTGTTCGCGGTCGTCGTGGTGGTTTCTGTCGACATCTGTACTGCTGTAGTGAGTAGGGAACGGAAAGACGGTATTCCGTTTGTGTGTGTATCTCACTCACTCTCGGTACGTTCTTATGTAACCTACTCCGGGCCGACGGCTCACTCGATCTCGAGTCCGCCGCCGTCGCCGCCGTTTTCGTCCCATTCGATCTCGAGTTCGATGCTCAGTTCGCCGGGGGCGTCGGTCGGTCCCTCGCGTTCGGCTTTCACTTCGAAGGTCGGTCGCTCGGGCGGCTCCATCGTCACCGACTGATCGCCCGCGGTGAGCGTGATCGGATCCCCCGATTCGAGGTTGTCGGCGACGCGTCGCAGGTACGCCGCGATTTCGGCTCTGGGCTGTCGGCTCTCGGATTCGAAGAGGACTTCTTCGGGCATACCGTTAGTTTTGTCGAGAAACCTCTTAAATGCGCCGTACGTTGGGTTCACGGCGATACGCGATTCGACCCTCGATCGGGAGTGCGTGTTCGATCTCGGCGATCAGATACGGAGGACGGCGCCGACCCCGCAGCTACCGGGTGTGCGAGGCGAAACTTCACGGCCGAAACCGCGGGTGATTCGATGGACGCGCACTCGAGCCTTTTTGCCGACGGAGACCGCAAAGGAACGTATGAGTGATCTACGCGAGGCCGGTTTCAAAGAGCGGACCCGGATCGACGAGGCCCGCGACCGGCTGCTCGAGACGCCGCCGATCGATCGAACCCAACGGCTGTCGCTGTCGGTCGCCGACGGTCGGACCGTCGCCGAGCCGATCGAGGCGGTTCGAAACGTACCGCATTACGCCCGCGCCGCGATGGACGGGTGGGCGCTCAGGGCCGAGGACACCTTCGGCGCCTCCGACCGCTCGCCGGCGATCCTCCGGCCGGCCGAGGAGGTCGGTCCGGATCGGGCCGTCCGGGTCCATACGGGCAGTGAACTCCCCGACGGCGCCGACGCGGTCGTGATGGTCGAGGCGGTCGACCGACTCGGCGATGAACTCGAAGTGTTCGACGCCGTCGCCGAGGGCGAGAACGTCGCCCCGATCGGCGAGGACGTCGAGGCGGGCCAGCGGCTCTACGAGCCCGGCCATCGGCTTCGACCGTCGGATCTCGGCCTTTTGAAGGGGACCGGGGTCGACGAGATCGAACTCGTCGAGCGACCCGAGGTCGCCGTGATCCCGACCGGCGAGGAGCTCGTCCAGTCCGACCCCGCCCCTGGCGAGATCGTCGAGACAAACCGGTTTACGGTCTCGAGGCTCGCGGAACGGTGGGGGGCAGACGTGACCCGCCGGGAGATCGTGACCGACGACGAGGCGGCGCTGCGGGCGGCGATCCAGCGCGATCTCACCCGCGACGTCGTCGTCACGACCGGCGGCTCCTCGGTCGGCGAACGCGATCTCATTCCGGAGGTGGCCGGAGAACTCGGCGAGGTGTTCGTCCACGGCGTCGCGTTGAAACCCGGCCATCCGGTCGCTCTGGGCCGTGTCGAGGGCGTCACCGTCGTCATGCTTCCGGGGTATCCGGTCGCAGCGATCGTCAACGCCGTCCAGTTCCTCCGACCGCTGATCAAACACCTCGGACGGATGCCGATCGAACCGTTACCGAGCCGCGAGGCGACGCTCTCCCGGAAGCTGACGAGCGAGCCCGGCGTCCGGACGTTCGCTCGCGTGACGCTCGAAGGGGGCGACGAGGGGCTGACGGCGACGCCGACGCGGGCCGGCGGTTCGGGCGTCCTCTCGAGCGTCGCGCTGGCGGACGGCTGGGTCGCCGTCCCCGAATCGCGCGAAGGGATCGACGCCGGTGAAACCGTCGCGGTCGAAAACTGGGAGTACAATGGATAGAAAACAGTTCCGCGATCTGGCCTCCGTCGAGGTCGCCCGCGAGACGATCCGGTCGCTCGATACCGACCCCGATCCCGAAACCGTCCCGCTTCGGGAGGCTCGGGGCCGAGTACTGGCCGAACGGCTCGACGCCGCCCTCGACGTGCCGGGGTTCGATCGGGCGAGCGTCGACGGCTATGCGGTGCGTGCCGCCGACACCTTCGGCGCCGACGAAGCCGAACCGGCCCGCCTCGAACACATCGGCGAGGTCCACGCCGGAACCGAACCGGAACTCGAGGTCGAGCCGGGCGAGTGTGCCGAGATATCGACTGGAGCCGTCCTCCCGGACGGTGCCGACGCGGTCGTCATGGTCGAACGAACCGATCGCGACGCCGATGACGTTTTGATCCGGACCTCGCTCGCGCCCGGCGACGGCGTGATGTTCGCGGGCGCCGACATCGCCGCCGGCGAGCGTGCGCTCGGTCCGGGGACCGTCGTCACGGCCAGAGAGATCGGTCTGCTGTCGGCGATCGGCGTCGAGACGGTTCCGGTCCGCGGGAAGCCGACCGTCGGGATCATCTCGACGGGCGACGAGTTGGTCCGCCCCGGGGATCCCCTCGACAGCGCCGCCGGGCAGATATACGACGTCAACAGCTACACGATCGCCAGCGCCGTCGAGGAGGCCGGCGGCGAGGCGAACCTGTATCCACACGCCGGCGACGATTACGACGCGATGGAGTCGGCCCTCCGGGACGCGGCCGGGGAGTGCGATCTCGTGCTCTCGTCGGGCTCGACGTCGGCCTCGGCCGTCGACGTGATCTATCGCGTCGTCGAGGAAACCGGCGAACTCCTCCTCCACGGCGTCGCCGTCAAACCCGGCAAGCCGATGCTCATCGGCCGGCTCGAGGAAAGCGCCTACGTCGGGCTGCCGGGGTATCCCGTCTCGGCGCTGACGATCTTCCGGGTCTTCGTCGCTCCCGAGATCCGGCGGGCGGCCGGCCTGCCGGAGCCACGGACCGCGACCGTCGAGGGGGAGATGGCCCACCGCGAGCGATACAGCGAGGGTCGGCTCCGGTACATGCCAGTCGGACTCGTCACCGACACCGACGGTGAGACACTCGTCTATCCGGTCGACAAGGGGAGCGGCGCGACGACGAGCCTCGTCGAGGCCGACGGCATCGTGGCCGTCGAGGCCGACGTCGAATATCTCGATCGCGGCGAGCGCGTCGAGGTCCAGCTCTTTTCGCCCGAGGTCCGTCCCCCAACCGTGTTCGGGGCCGGCGAGGACGACCCGGCGCTCTCGCGGCTGCTCGACCGAGTCGAGCGTCCCCGATATCTCGGGATCGGAAGCCGACAGGGACGTCGCCGGCTGCGGGACGGCGTCACCGACTTCGCCGTTCTGACCGGCGATTCGATCCCCGAAGGTGCGGTCGAACTCGGCGGCTGGACTCGCGAGTGGGGGCTCGTCGTCCCCGACGGGAACCCCGACGGTCTCGAGGGGCTTGTCGATCTAGTCGACGAGGACGTCCGGTTCGTCAACCGAACGACCGACTCGGGGCTGCGCTCGACGCTCGAGTCCGCACTCGATGCGGTGGCGAGCGATCGCGGTCTCGACCGCCGGGAGCTGACCGACGCGATCGACGGCTTCGAACTCGCCGTCCGGGCCCACGAATCGCCCGCGAGGAAGGTCCGAAGCGGTGACGCCGACGCCGGGCTCGGGCTTCGAGCCACCGCCGAGACGCTCGGGATGGGGTTCGTTCCCTGCGGGACAGAGCGGGTCAACGTCGTGGCCGATCCGGTGAGGATGGAAAAGCCGGGAACCGAACGGCTGAAAACGGCGATCGATAACGGTTCCGACGTGTTCGAAACGCTCGCTGGCTACCGGCCCTGAACCGATGGAAAAAGCCGATACGACGAGTGACAATCCTCACGGTGGCGGCCCCATCACCGCGGCGAACTGCTCGGGATCGAAGTTGACGCCGCCCACGGCTGCGATCCAGGGGTACCGCTTCAGTCGCTGTGCGCGCCCGAACGGGAGTTGGACGATCGCGAACCCCGCCCGGTGGTGCAACACGAGCCGATCCGAGTTCCCGATCACTCCCAGTAGGCCGGTGACGAACGCGTCGTGATCGATGCCGTCCGGGCGCTTCACGAAGAACGTTCCCTCGGCGTCGGGGTCCGGCCCGCTGATCTCGATCGTCGCCCCGAACCGTTCGGCGATGTTCATTGCGATTCGAGTAGCGATCGAGCCTGTTCGATCCAGTTCTCGGCCCGGCCGCGCGAGGATCGGGTGACCTCGGCCACTCGCGAGGGGTCGATCGCTGCCAGTTCGACGGCGCTGTCGATCCCCGCCTCCCGGAGCCGTTCGGCGTAGGTCGGACCGATCCCGTCGATTTGGCGGAGATCGACCGACTCGTGCTGTTCGATTAACCGCTCTTGGATCGGTTCGATACGCTCGACGGGGAGGTCGAGCACCTCCGCGATCGTCGCCGGATCGCTACTGATCAGCGATTCGATGTCGTCGATCCCGGCACGCCCGAGTCGCTCGCGGAGTCGGGACTCGAGCTCGGTCGACGGCTCGCCGGTCCGTCCCCCGAACAGTTCCCAGATCACCGGGCCGCGGTCCCATCCGTCGGGCGGCCCGACCCGCTCTTCCGCGTCGTCCTCGGCTGGGGGGTCGCTTGCCTCCTCCTCGTCGACGGACGGTTCGTCGGGTTCGACCGCCTCGTCCTCTTCGAACTCCTCGGACGAGTCCTCGGCGTCCTCCTCGGCCGACGGTCGAACGGTTACCGTCGTCCGGGCCTCCACGCCCCGCTCGGCTTCGAGCGTCGCCACCGCGGTGTACTCGCCTCTGGGGGGGTTCTCCCACGTGTGTCCTCGCTCGATCGCCTCGTCCGGCGCTAACCGTCTGTTTTCGACGGCCTGCGTGAATATCTTGTCGTCGCCCCACTGCCAGACGGTCTCACCGCTCTCGGCGTCGGCGACGGCGACATCCGACACCTGTCCGCTGGGGAACGTCAACTCGATCGGCTCGGTGGTGGTGTTGACGACGCGGAAGGTAAACTCGACACCGTCGTCGACACTCGCCTCGAGCGTCGCCTCCAGTTCTCCCGTGGATTCGCCCTCCCGGTCGTCGTCCCGCCCGTCGGCGACCACGAGATCGACCGCCGAACCCGGGGGCGCAACGGCGTCGGCGTCGGGGAACTGACCGACGACGGTTTCGGGTTGGACGCCCGGTTCATCGATCCGTTCGGTCTCGCCGACTTCGAGATTTGCCGAAGCGAGTCGCCGCTCGGCCGTTTCGTACGTCGCCCCGACGAGGTCGGGAATACCCACGTAGTCGGTCGCTTCGGCTTCGTTTTGATCTCCGCGGAGCCGGAACGAGATCTCGCTGAGGTTCGCGGCACTCGACCGCTCTCCCATGGACGGGAGATGCATCCGCAGTCCCTGATCGGTCTGGACGACGTTCGTTTTGAGCGTGAAGTCGACGTCCCCGACGGTGTAGCTCGCGCCGGTCAACTCGTCCCGGGCGGCTTCGAGCGCCGATCCGAGGTTCGTGAAGATCGCCTCCGGCTCGACCGCCGGACGCTGGACCTCGAACTCCCGGACGCGCTCACGAAGCTCCTGACGATCGCGTTCGACTTCCGTCAGGCGGGATTTTAGCCCGTCGCGCTCGCTCCGAAGCTCTATGAGATCGGTCTGGATCCGGTGTATCGCGCGTTCGCGATCGGTGATCGCCCGCTCGATCGCGGCCTTTTCGACGTCGTCGAGTTTCCGTGTCTCGACGCGATCGAGCTCTTCCAGACGGAACGTCCGATCGACGGACGCCGAGGACCGATCGCTGCCGCCGAAGCGCTCGCTCATTGTCGCTCTCGCTCCGGTGGCACGGGCGTGATTCGGAGCCGCACCTCGCTGGCGATGTCCGCGTCGATATCGTACTCCCGTTTCGCGCGAACGCTCAGCGGCGTCGCACCCACCGTCGGCCGATAGCCGCGGACGGCGTTCGTCTTCGGGTCGACGATCTCCTCGCCTTCGATGGAGAGCATCACTTCGAGGTCAGCCTCGACTTCGGAGAACCGAAGCCAGGATGCGTCCAGGTCGTATTCGAGCTCGCCCTCCGAGATCGCCCGATCGATCTCCCGCTGGCTCCGCCGCGATCGGCGATCCAGTTCTTCCTGTCCTTCGGCGACCGAGACGGCGACCGCGCGGACGAACTCCTTCAACGGTCGGGAAAGCCACGCTTCAGTCGGCATCGTCCTCCTCGTTGGTGCCGTTACGGTCCTCGATCGGTCCGAGATCGATCGGGAGCGGCGTCGGCTCGAGCCGCGCGGTCAATCGCGCGTTCGATTCAATTTCGCGATCGTATCGCCGCCCCTCGGTCACCTCGTAGGTTCCCGCCCGGAGGCCGATCGTGCGGCCCTCCCTTTCGACGTCTCGTGTTTCGTGTTCGGCGACGCTGATGTCGATACCGATCTCGACGGTCGCCTCACTGAACTGGTACCGCGAGGGCGTAAACCCGAGCGCGAGCAACGACCGTGGCTCCGCCGGCGCCGTCGTCGTCGTGACCGTCCCGTCGTCCTCGACCGTTCGGGTGAGCCGTGGGACGACGTCGACCTCCGTCTCCGCCAGGGTTTTCAGGACCTCGGCGGTGTTGGCGTCGAGCTTGGTTTGCGCATCCGAAACACTCTCCGCCAGCAAATAGACGAGATCGTCGAAGGGGACGTCGGGCTCCTCGCGGATCCGCCGTCGGTGGGCGATACTGCGCGATCGTAGATCGTGGGGTCGTAGTGGCATATGGGTGTCCTCCCCCAAAGGGAGGCTGACTTGATCATTCGTCGGCGGTGCGGTTGTCGACGGTCTCGACTTCGGGGAACAGATACGGCGGCTCCGGAACGGGGACGAGCGTCGTTTTCAGCCGACTCGTCCCGTGGACCTCCTTGCCGAACTTCCGATTGTGACTCACGTCCGTCTGGATGCTACCGCCCCACAGACCGAAGCCGGCCCGCGCGCTGGCGCTCACGTCGATGTTGGTTTCCCGCTCGGTGGTCGTCTTGATGTCCATCTCGACCTCGATGACGCTCTCGGAGAACTGATAAAACGTCGGGAACAGTCCCACTTGGAGCAGCGAGACGTCCATCGGTTCGGCCGAATCGAACTCGACGTTCCCGTCGGCTCCGATCGTCCGGGTGATCGCCGGTACGACCTCGATCTCGGTCTCGGCGAGCGTTTTCGCGACCTCGACCGAGTTCATGTCGAGTTGGTTCTGGGCGTCGGCGATCCCTTGGCCCATACTGGCGATCATTTCGGGGAACGGTACATCTAGCAGCTCCTGTCCTACTGACATTC
>CAZWZX010000048.1:0-13893 GCA_964638655.1 uncultured Natronomonas sp. | reverse complement strand
TCGTCGAGGAGATCTACGACCGCATCGATCCCGACGCCCGCATCATCTGGGGCGCCTCCGTCGATCCGGAGTTCGACGGCAAGATGGAGACGATGATCGTCGTTACGGGCGTCGAGAGCCCACAGATATACGGCAAAAGCGAGGTCGAAAAGGAGCGCGCCGTCGCGAGCGGTGGCGACGACATCGATTTCGTCGAATAGCTCCCCGGTCCGAACCGGTGGCTATCGGGATCAACAAGTAAAAAACCCCTGAGCGGGAACTGTGGCGTATGAACACGCCGACAGACCTCACGTCCTATATCCGCGTGCTGAAGCTCGCGAGTACGCCGACGTGGGACGAGTTCTCGAAAGTCTCGACGATCGCGGGGTTGGGTATCCTGCTCGTCGGCTTTATCGGGTTCGTCATCTTCTCGATCATGACGTTCGTCCCGGGAGGACCCTGATGTCGATCTACGCCGTCAAGACCACGGCGAGCCAGGAGCGAACCGTCGCGGACATGCTCATCACCCGCGAGGAGCCCGACATCCACGCCGCCCTCGCGCCGGACTCGCTCACCAGCTACGTCATGGTCGAGGCCGACGGGACGGCCGCGATCAATCGCGCTCTCGAGGATATCCCCCACGCCCGGAGCCTGGTCTCCGAGCAGCCCTCGCCGTTCAGCGAGATCGAGCATTTCCTCAGCCCGAAGCCGGACGTCGAGGGCATCGCGGAGGGAGACATCGTCGAGCTCATCGCGGGACCGTTCAAAGGGGAGAAAGCACAGGTCCAGCGGATCGACGAAGGGAAGGACCAGGTCACCGTCGAGCTCTACGAGGCGACCGTCCCGATCCCGGTTACCGTCCGTGGCGATCAGATCCGGGTTCTCGACTCCGAAGAGCGGTAGTCGCCCTTCTCAACTATTCAAACGCCCCTTCAGGGATCCGGTCTCGCACCGATTTCGATCTCGACGGTCTGACGTTCCCCGTCCCGTACGATCGTTGCCGGCACTCGATCGCCCGGTGAGAGCTCCAACGCCAGCGTCGTTCCGAGATCCGCGTTCGAATCGATCCTGTTGCCGTCCAACTCGACGAGGACGTCTCCGCCGATCGGAACGGACGTTCCGTCGATGACCGTGTCGTCGCTCGCCCCCCGGAGCGTCTCCTCGGTCGGACCCCCATCCATCGTTTCGACGACGAAGATCCCCCTCGGCTCATCGAGGTCGTTCGCCTCGGCTACCGCCGGAGTCACCTCGATCAGGCTGATCCCGAGGAACGGGTGATCGTAGTTTCCCGTTTCGATGAGCTCCGGGAGCACCCGCCCGGCGAGCAGCGGCGAGACGGCGAATCCGACGCTCGTCCCGGCACCGGCGACGGAAACCCCGGTCACTTCCCCGTCCATCGTGACGAGGGGCCCGCCGCTGTTGCCCGGATCGAGCCCGGCGTCGGTCTGGACGGTGTTCGGGATCGAAAACCCGGTCCGCTCGTTCGGCAACGACCGGTTCCGACCGCTGACGATCCCCGCCGAAACCGACGATTCGAGGCCGAACGGACTGCCGAGCGCGAGCACTTCCGTCCCGACCGCCGGGATGGTCTCGACGAGCGAAAGCGGCGTCGCGTACGACGGGACGTCCGTCGAAAGGACGGCGAGATCGGCGTATACGTCGCTTGCGGTGACGCCCGCCTCGCGCCATTCGCCGTCCTCGAAGCGAACGCCGATCGTATCGGCATCGCCGACGACGTGTTGGTTCGTCACGACGACGTCCCGATAAACGAACCCCGAACCGCCGCCCGACTCGTCGCCGACGAAGGCGACGGAGTCGATCGTCGCCTCGTACACCGCCGCGTACGACGAATCGCTCTCCGGCGGTGAGTCGGACTGTGGGACCGGATCGGGTGAGTCGCGGACGCCGCCCGCACAGCCCGCGAGGCCGACGGCGACTCCCGCCGCAGTCGCCGACAGGAACCGCCGGCGCGTTTGCCGTGTCATACCCTCCCTACGGGATCGACCCGAAAAGCGTCTTCGGCTCCGGTAGGCTCACTCGCTTTCCCCGAGGTCCTGCCGTCGCCAGGTCGTCCGGTCGTACATCCGCTCGACTTCGCCTCTCTGTTGGCGGATCGCGGCGGCGGTGTTGAACAGGAACGCGGCGACGAGTACGGTTCCGACGAGCCAGACCGCCTCGACGACGGCCCGATCGATGTCCGATACGCCGCTTGCCAGATCTGTCATCGTGATCGCGGCGATACAGACCACCGCGGGAAGGAGGTGTCTGACGAGCGCCGAGAACGTCGTCCCCTCGTTGGCCCGTGTCGTCTGGATCCCGTAGAAGACGGCCCACGCCGAGGCGCCGACCCATCCCACGGCGACGACCGGCCGCGTCCATTCTCCGGCGGCGAAATACCCGACCCACCAGGCGAGGACGAAGCCGACGATGACGAGTCCGTCGACCCACGTCGGTAGCAACCGCGACGCGTCGGCGGGCTGATCCGCGTGATACATCGCCCGGATCCCGAGCGCGACGAAGAGGATGAAAAACAGGACCGCTCCCTCGGTGAACGCGCCGAGCCAAACGGCCCCGGTGAGATCCGTCGCGATGCCGGCCACTCCATAGAGGAGCGCCGCGCCGATCCCGACCGCGAGATAGCCCCACTCGTACTCGAACCCCTCCGCGAGCACCCGGCGGACGTAGACCGCGAGAAACACGAGGAGTATCGCGGCCGCGACGGTGATAGAAGCGTGCGCCAACAGCCTCGTCGCGAGAATCGTCCCGGTCGGATCACCGCTGCCGACGAAGGGCGATGTCGTGGTCATACCGGCGCTTTGCCCCCGCTGTTCATATGTGTTCATCTTTCGGAACTCGGAACGGTCCCCGGTGGAACGGCAGATCAGCTCCGGAAGAGCCGGTAAGCGCCCTGACCGACGGCGACCGTTCGTTCCTCGCCGTCTGGCGTTTCGCTCGTCACTTCCACCGTCGAGACGCCGACGCTGCCGCCCGCCCGGATCACCTCGGCGGTCGCCGTCAGATCGCCGGCCGCGGGTCGGAGGTAGTTGACGTTGAGGTTTATCGTGGCCAGATCGTCGCCGATCGGGTCGGTGAGATACGGCCGGAGGACGATCCCGCCGGTGACGTCGATGAGCGTCGAGGCGACGCCGCCCTGGACGGTCGGCGGTTCGGTCGGGTTCGTGAGTTTGTCGTCGAAGGGGATCGTCGCCTCCATCCGACCGATCTCGAACGTCTCGACGGTGAACCCGAGCCACGAGAGAAAGCCGTGTTCGGTCTCGAGATACGTTCGGAGGAGCTCGACCGCGTCGTCGGGGATATCGTTCGGTTCGATCTCCGTCATATCGGTTCGTCGTAACGTGTCGGTTTGTACGCTTGGATCGACAACCCGTCCCGGGGGCTCAAGTCCTCGCCGCCCCAACGTCGGGTATGGACGACCCCATCGAGGAGTTCGACGCCGAGGCGCTGGCCGTCGGCCTGGAGTCGTTCGGCGGCGACGGCGACGAGCGCCGCACGGTAGCGAGACACGCCCGCGATCTCGCCGACAGCGGTCGGTACGCCGACGACGCCGGGATCGAACTCACGCCGGAACACGTCGTCGTCCAACTCGCGGACGCGCCCGACGGGAGCCCCGCCGAGCGCTGGAACTGGTGGATCGGCTCGCTCGAGGTCGCCTACGGCGGCTACGCGGAGCTTCAGATCCGTCGGCTCCGTTGAGTTTGGCCGCCCCCGACTGACTCGCTCGAATCGGCAGCCGCGATCAGCCGCCGAGGCCGCCGGTCCGACCGGGTTTTATTTCGTCCCGCACCGATACCCACCCATGCCCCCGAAACGACGAATACTGGTCCCGATCGACGAATCCGATCGATCCGTGACGGCGCTCGAGTTCGCACTCGACACCTATCCCGAGGAGACGATCGTCGCGTTACACGTGATCGATCCCGCCGAATACCCCTCCGGCGGGATCGAGGCCGGAACCGTCGTGGATTTCGACCGGTTCCGCGAAGAGTACGAAAACCGGGGCGAAGAACTCCTCGAGGAAGCCAGGTCGCTCGCCACGGAGGCGGGCGTCGACGTCGAAACGACCCTCGAGACAGGCCGTCCGGCGAGAACGATCGTCTCGTACGCCGAGGAGGCGGGCGTCGATCACATCGTGATGGGAAGCCACGGCCGGACCGGCGCGAGCCGGATACTTCTGGGTAGCGTCGCGGAGAACGTCACCCGCCGTTCGCCGGTTCCGGTCACCGTCGTTCGATAGCGATCCGCCCTCCCGTTTCGTCGCCGCCCCACGACATCCCCGGGTTTTTCAGACGGGACCGTGTACGTCGATATATGGGCTTCGGCAGCTACGACGAATCCGAACAGAAAGACCAGAGCGTCGAAACCGACGAGGACGCCGCAGTCAACGTCCACGAGAACGACCACGACGGGAGCGTGGAGTTCGAGTTCGACGAGAGCGAGGACGATCTCATCGATCGGCTTCAGGAGATGAAAGAAGGCGGTGACGCGGAGTAACCCGACGCTCGCGAACCGACACGGAAAAGCGGCCCCTCCGCGTCGGTTGGGGCAGTGAAACTGCAGTTTCTCGGCGGTGCGGGCGAGGTCGGTCGTAGCGCGATCCTCGTCAACGAGACGCTGTTGCTCGATTTCGGCGTCAAAACGGACGATCCGCCGCAGTATCCCGTCGGTCAGGTCTCGCCGGACGCGATCGTCGCGAGCCACGGCCACCTCGATCACGTCGGCGCGATCCCCGCGCTCCTCTCCGGGGACGACCGTCCGCCGATCCACTGGACGCCGCCGACGTACGAACTCGCGATGACGCTCGCCCGCGATACGCTCAAACTGCACGGCGGGACGCTACAGTGTCCCTTCACCGAGGAGGAGCGCCGCCGCGTCTCGGAAGTCTCGGAACTTCACGGCTACCGCGACCCGTTCACCGCGGCCGGACACGAGGTGACGTTCTACAACGCCGGGCATATCCCCGGCAGCGCACACGTCCGCGTCGACGACGGCGAGACGACGCTTCTGTACACCGGCGATTTCTACACCGACGGGCCGGACGAGGGGGAAGCCGACTCCCGATCCGGCACCCACCCGGGCGGCCAGCGACTGGTGGCCGGATCGACCGCCCGTCCCGACGCCGACGTCGTCGTCGCCGAATCGACGTACTCCGACGTCTCTCACGAGCCCAGACCGCGGGTCGAATCCCGGTTCGTCGAGAGCGTCCGGACGACGCTTTGGGAGGGCGGAACCGTCGTCGTTCCCGCCTTCGCCATCGGGCGCACACAGGAGCTGATGCTCGTCTGTTCGGCCCACGATATCGACTGTTACGTCGACGGGATGGGCACGGAGGTGACGCGACTGTTCCGGCGGTATCCGGATTATCTCCGGGACCCAGAGGCGATGTCGCGAGCGAAATCCAACGCCCGGTTCGTCACCGGACGCGACGGCCAGCGGAAGCGGATCGCCGCCGAGCCGACGGTCATCATCACGACCGCCGGAATGCTCTCGGGCGGTCCGGCGATGACGTACGTCCCGGAGATCTGTGCGAACCCGGTCAACAAGATCTGCTTTTCGGGGTATCAGGTCGAAGGGACGCCCGGGCGAGAGGTCCTCGAGCGGAAAAGCGCCGAGATCGGCGGCCGACACGTCCAGGTCAGCGCACAGGTCGAGCAGTACGACTTCTCGGCGCACGCCGACCGCGAGGGACTCGAGGCGTTTCTCGCCCCATACCGGGACGTCCCCCTGTTGATAAACCACGGCGACAGATGCGAGGCGTTCGCGTCCGAACTCGCCGCCGAGGGGTTCGACCCGAGCGCCCCGGAGGTCGGATCGACCGTCGACGTCTGATCGGTCCCCGTCGTCCGACAGCCGCCCGCTTTCCCGACCTGTTTAAATTGTCCGGGCGCCTACGGGACGACAATGGCCGAACGTCCGCTCTCTCCCGGTTCGACGCTGCTCGTCGATCTCGACGGCGTCGTCGCCGAACAGCTCCCGCGGCTCTGTACGTATCTCCGACGCGAGTACGGCGTCGACGTCGCCCCGACCGACGTCGACGAGTGGACCTACGACGTTCCGGGCATCGAGGGCCACGTCGGCGACGTCATCCACGAACTGATGGACGAACGTCCGGAGTGGTACTTCGGCGGCATGGAGCCCCGTCCCGGCGTCGCCGAGACGCTTTCGGCGCTCGGTTCCGAGTACCGCATCGAGATCGCGACCCACCGGATCCCCGAGACCCACGACGTCTCGAAGGCGTGGCTCGAGGAACACGGAATCCACTACGAATCCTTCCACGAGACCGTCCCCCGGAACAAGGGTTCGGTCCCGGGCGACGCGCTCATCGACGATTACCACGGCAACGTCGCGAACGCGATCGACGCCGGCAAGACCGGCCTGCTGATGTGTCAGCCCTACAGCGATCCCTCGGCCTGCGATGACGCACACGTCGTCGAATCGTGGGACGACGTGCGGACGTTACTTTCGGCGTAGTTCCCGAAACCGTGGCGTAGTTCCCGAAACCGTCAGTACCGCTCTCGAAGCTCCGCACGGAGGTCCTCGAGCGTCATCTCTTTCATCGACAGCAAAACGAGCATGTGATAGACGATGTCGGCGGCCTCGTGGGCCAACTCTTCGGTGTCGTCGTCCTTGGCGGCCAACACGAGCTCGGTCGTCTCCTCGCCGAGCTTCTCGAGGACGGCGTTTTCGCCCTTCTCGTGGGTGAAAAGCGACGCCGTGTAGGAGCCCTCCGGTAGCTCCGCCTTCCGCGATTCGATGACGGCGAAAAGCTCGTCGAGGATCTCGTCGTCTCCCGTGTCGTCCGTGGCCGAGCCATCGCTCATTCTTCGATCAGCTCCCGAACGTCTTCGAGCATCGTGTACTCCTCGAGCGGCTCTCGGCCCGCCTCGAACACCGCTGTCTCGATACTGATGTCGGCGTTCGTTCGGGCGGCGAGCGCCAGGGAATCGCTCGGCCGGGCGTCGACGACCGCGCCGGCTCTCGGCGTGTCGACGTGGAGATCGGCGATGTAGGTCCCCTCCTCGATGGCAGTGATGGCGACGCGGTCGATGCGACCGCCCAACTCCTCGATGACGTCGAGCAACAGATCGTGTGTGAGCGGGCGGCCGATGTCGGTGGCGTCGAGCCCGCGGGCGATGCTCGTCGCCTCCTCAAGGCCGACGAAGATGGGCAACACGTCGTCTTCGCCCTCGACGCCGAGCGTCACGACGGCGACCACGCCGGAGGGGGATTCGGCGACGCGGACGCCCTCTATGTGTGCGTCCATACGCGTTGGAAACGTCGTGCGGATAAAAACCCAGGCAATCGGTTCGGTTGTCCGTCCCCGCTCACTACTCAAAAAACGCCAGCCCGTGCAGCCGCGAATCGTCGGTCAGTTCCGGATGGAACGACGTCCCGAAGACGTTCCCCGCCCGGACGACGACCGGCCGGTCGCCGACGGTCGCAAGCACGTCCACCTCCGGACCGACCTCGTCGATCGTCGGCGCGCGGATGAACACAGCGGGGAACGGCGAATCGAGTCCCACCACGTCGAGTTCGGTCTCGAAGCTGTCTTTCTGTCGGCCGAACGAGTTCCGGTCGACGGTCACATCGAGGATATCCAGCGTTCGGACGCGGTCGTCTTTTGCGTCGCGGCTGGCGACGATGAGGCCGGCACAGGTGGCCAAAAGCGGCTTACCGTCGGCGACGAACGCCCGGATCTCCTCGTCGATCCCCTCCCCGTGGAGGAGCCGCGAAATCGTCGTCGACTCCCCACCCGGCAGGAGGAGGAGATCGCATTCGGGAACGATGCCGGCCGAGCGGATCGTCTCGACCTCGCAGGTTTCGCCGTGGCGTTCGGCGGCCCGTCGGATCGCCGCGGCGTGTTCGGCCACGTCGCCCTGGACCGCGATGACGCCCGCTTTGTGCATACCGCGAATTGGCCGTTCGGGCCGAAAAAGGGCTCGGTACGGGCAGCGTTTCGCGGAGGCCCCGCCGGATCGTGCCGGTGGGCACTTATCGGCGGACGACGTATCCGGGGTATGCTCGTCGCCCTCTCTGACACCCACAGCCGCGACGGCACGCGGCTCTCCGGGGAGACTGCCGAGGCGGTCGAGAGCGCGTCGGTGCTCGTCCACGCCGGCGATTTCGTGACGCCCGAGGTTCTCGACGCGTTCGAATCGTACGGCCGGCTGTACGCCGTTTACGGCAACAACGATCCCGAAGCGGTCCGGAAACGGATCCCGGCCGAGCGACGCTTCGAGTGGCGTGGCCTCCGAATCGTCGTCGTCCACGGCCACGAGCACACCGACACCGCCCGATCACTGCTCGGCCGGCAGTCGAACGCCGATCTCGTGATCTTCGGACACTCACACGACCCCGAGTTCCGCGAGGGGATCGTTCCGATGCTCAACCCCGGCAGCCACGCCGACCCGCGCTGGAACCGTCCGGCACACGCCGAACTGGAGTACGACGAGTCGGACGGGCTCGCACGCGGCCGACTCGTCGAACCGTCGGGGGAGGTCTTCGAACGTTTCACCGTCGAACCGCGCCGATAGGAGAGGTTCCAGTCCGTCGGATCGCCCGTGAACCAATACCTCTATTATGTCGTTGTTTGACATCCGTCTATGAGCACGCGGTTCTGGCGAATCGTCTCCCTTATCACGGTCTGGCATATCGCCGCGAGCGTCTGTTATTACGCCATCTACGCCGGGACGCCCCTGTTCCGGAACGCGTTCGATCTCTCGGGTGTCCAGATCGGTTTCATCATCACCGCCCTCTCGCTCGGATACGCGGCTTTCCTGTTGCCGTTCGGCATCGCGACCGACCGGTTCGGCGAGCGACGAACCCTGACGCTCGGCTTGCTCGGGCTGTCGACCGGGGTCTTCGCGGTCACCGTCGCACCCTCCTACTGGCTGCTCTTGGTCGCCGCCTTCTTCATCGGAACGATGTACGGCAGCGCGACGCCCGGCACGAACAAGGCGATCTTCGACGGGATCGACGAGAGCCGCCAACACCGCGCGATCGGGATCAAACAGGTCGGCCCCACCGTCGGCAGCGCGGTCGGTGCCGTGCTCGTCACCGGTCTCGCCGGGATCTTCTTTTGGCAGTTCGGCTTTCTCGTCGCGGCGGCGCTCGGCGGCGGCGTCGCCGCCCTCTTCGTTCTTTCCTACCGCAACGCCGAGCGATCCGAGGCGACCGTTCCCGACTTCCGGGGGCTGCTCTCGAACCGCCCGTACGTCGTCGTCCTCCTGGCGGGCTTCTCGATCGGTGCCGCCTTCTATACGGCGACCGGCTACACCGTCCTCTTCGTCGAGGAGTCGATCGGTGCGGCGGTCGCCACGGCCGGACTCGTCCTCGCGGCCCTGCAGATCGCAAGCAGCGCCGGACGGATCGGCGCGGGCACGCTTGCCGACCTCCTTCCGGGCGATCCCCGGACCCGAACGGGGGGAATCCTCGTCGCCCAAGCGGTCGGTGGCGGCGTGCTGTTTTTCGTTCTCCCGATGACGAACACGGTGCTCGTGGCCGGACTCGTCTTCGCCGGGATCGGCGTCTGTATCCTCGGCTCCCCCGGAATCTACTACTCCTGTATCTCGACGCTCGTCTCCGAGGAGGAGATGGGTGCGGCCTCGGCCATGGGGCAGCTGTCGATGACGCTCAGCGGGACGGTCGCGCCGCCGGTGTTCGGCTATCTCGTCGACGTGAGCGGGTACGCGGCCGCCTGGGGATTCTTGGGCGTCCTGTCGCTCGTCGCCGCGGGCTTTCTGCTCGTCGTGACACTCGAGATCGTCTGAAACGGAACCAGAAGGGGGAGCGAAACGCGCCGAACGCTGTCGTGGGTGCGGGGGCGGGACGGCGGGGGAGGGCCGAAGCGTTCAGCGCATCCGTTCCCTCGACCGGGGGTAATAAGGCAACACCGGTGGCTCAAACCGGTGTTTTACCTATCGTCCCGTTTCGCCCGCCATCGGGCTCTGAGATACGGGAGACCGATAACGACCGTCAGGACGACGGCTCCGCCCAGAAAGAACGCGAGGCCGGGCGATAGCCCGCCGGCGAAAAGTCCCTCCAGGATCGCTTCGAGACCGTCGGCCGCTTGCGGTACGGCATCGGATTCGGGCGCCGGCGCGTCGTCGGGTTCCTCGAGCGCTCCGATCTCCTCATCCTCGGGCGCCTCGTCGGCCGTTCCGCTGAAAATCCCCTCACCGAGGAGCGCCTCGAGCGCCACCGAGACGACGCCGAGGGCGAGAAAGCCGGCGAAAAGCTGGGCGATCGCGGACCTGAGTCCCGCCGTTCGCTCTTTCTCGCCGGCGAAGATCACGAGCGGGCTGTCGGCGGGACCGTACACCGACATCTCCCGACCTTTCTCCGAGTAGGCCGTTCCGACGACCTCGACCGCGCCGGCGTCCTCGAGTCGTCCGAGATGGTACTGTGCGTTCTGTAGCGACGTGTCGACCCGGTCGGCGAGTTCCCCCGGCGGGGCCGGCTCCTCGTGTAGCTCCGAGAGGACCCGACGGGCCGTCTCCGAGGAGAGCGCGGCCATCAGGTCGTCGGCCTCCTCGCTGTCGAGCCCGACGACCCTGGGCTCGCCGTCGTCGGTTATTTCGGGTCTGGAGGGCAGCAGGCTCATCGAACGAAGCTATTTTCCCCGCCGACATGAGTTTTATTACCCAGATTCCATCGGCAACGAGGGGTCGGTACCCCACTCCGAGAGCGAACCGTCGTAGACGGCGACGTCCCCGTGGCCACAGAGCGTCAATGCAAACGCGATGCTGCTGGCAGCGATGGCGCCGCCGCAGTACGTGATCGCCCGATCGGCCTCGAAGGCGGTCTCGAATCGCCGCCGGAGCTCCGTTCGCGGGCGGTACGTGCCGGTGTCGGGATCGACGATCCCCTCGGCGCCCCTGGAGGGCACGTTGACGCTCGTGGGGATCTGCCCGGGCCGGCCGTATCTGACGGCGCCGGACCCGTCGTAATCGCCCGGACGCAAACAGTTGACCAGACACCGATCCTCCCGGCCGATGCTCTCTAGCACTTCCGATTTCGTGGCGATCATCCGGTCCCGTCGATCGATCGAGAGCGACGTCGGATCGGGGTCGGTCTCCTCTCTCGACACCGGCCTGTCTTCGCGCCGCCACCGGTCCCAGCCGCCGTCGAGCACGCCGACGTCGTCGAACCCGAACGTCCGAAGCAGCCACCAGACGCGGGCCGCCCACTGGTTCGACGCCGAATCGTAGAGCGCGACGCGCGAACCGTTCCCGACGCCGAGCCGACCCATCGTCCGTGCGAACGTCTCCGCCGACGGCATCGCAAAGCGGTGGGCGGCGCCGTCGGTCGCCGAAAGCTCCTCGACGATATCGACGAACGTGCCGCCGGGGATGTGGCCCGCTTTCCAATCGGCGTAACCGGATTCGGTGACCCGCTCTCCCGCCTCGTAGCTGAGGTGGACGGTACAGTCCAGTACCCGGAGATCCGGCTCGGAGAGTCGAGATTCGAGCCACGACGGTTCGACGAGCTGTGGAACGGGGTCGCCTGTCATTCGCCTCCCTCAACGGTTCTCTCCCGACGATCAAAAACGCTTCTTCGCGTGGGACACAGCGCCGGTCGCGATCCGCGTCCGATCGAAGCCGCCGACGGCCGCCGAAACCGTTTTGTCGCGGCGACGTCACCCCACGCGTATGCTCCCGATGATCCCCCCGGCGACGGATCCGGTTCTCCCCCTCTTTTTCGGGGTCGACCCCGTCCTCGTCGGCATCATCACGATCCTTCTGCTCATCCTTTTTGCGGTCTTTCTGTTCGTCCGCAAGACGCTTCTCAGTTTCTCGAAGGGCGTCCGGGACGGGAAGAAGCGGTAGCGGCTCCTACCGAACCCCCCGTACGATGGGGAGTGCGAAACGAGCGTCACGCGGCTCCGATCACGTGAAATAGATACCCATCAGGATGACGAAGACCACGAGTGGGTACAGCAGGCCGACGATCAGGCCATAGACGGCCAATAGCAGACCCCACTGCCGTCTGATACTGCCTGCGTCGCGGTCGAGAGCTTCAGCATGAGCCGGAAGCCACCGATACGCGAGGAGTGCCCACGCCCCACCGGAGACGACGATCGCTGCGAGTATCCCGTTGGCCGGGAACAGTCCGAACGTGAGCGCCGAGACGAGGCCGACAGCAAGCGTACCGAGCACACTCGCCAACAGGAAGCCACCGAACTCCGTTCGTCGGGTCACGTCGCGGGCGGGTATGCGGAAGATGCGAGCGGCAAGCAGCTGTAGTGGCGTCCGTGAGAGACGCAGTCCGGCGACGAGTCCGTACAGTGCAGTCCCTGTGACGATACCGAACACCGTTCCGACCCCGAGAAAGACGAGTGCCACGGTGGCGAAGAAGCCAGCGAAATCACCCAGAACGGGAAGGAATCGGCTGACGAAACCGATGACTGCCGGATCCCGTGCGTCACCGCCTTCGACGAGCGCGTAGACGCGGTTGTCGACCGGACCGACGTAGAGCGTCTCGCCGACGACGGCCGGCTCGTTGTTGATGTCGTAGTTGCGGTTCATCTGATAGCTCCAGCGTTCCTCGCCGTCCTCGCGGTCGAGAGCGAACATCACGCCATCTCTATCACCGACGAACACCATATCCCCGGAGGCGACTGGGCGGGAGGTGAACCCCCTCGACGAGCCGTGGGACCATTCGATGTCGCCGGTCGCTCTATCGACGGCGTACAACTGCATCGGTGGCCAGTGGTGCGTCGTTGCGCCCGGAACGAACAGTTGCTCGTCGGTGACCACGAGCGGCTGAAACGGCTGTCCGGGTGTATCGTACTCCGTGGTTACCGCCCCGCTTTCGAGATCGAGTTCGATCGGCGTCCGGGCGTTGACGTACACTCCTCCATCGGCAATCGCAGGCGGGGAGAGGGCTTCTTCCTCGGGATGCGCTGTACGCCACTGTTCGCTTCCGTCGTCGGCGTCCAACGCGAGGACTTCCTGTTCATCGCCGAATCGGTTCACCGTCGTTACGATGGTTCCGTCCTCGACTGCGGGTCGCGAAATCTCGTGAGGTTCGAGATCGGTTCGCCAGCGCTCTGCACCGTCCTCGTCGATCGACAGCATAAATCCCGCTTCGTCGTAGACCCACTCATCTTCGTAGTTCGTGCCCGCGATGTAGAGCGCCCCGTCGGCGACGGTGAGCGTCTTCCAGCTGAAGATCGTGAACCCGTAGCGGTCGTCGTCGGCCTCGAAGCGCCACTCGATCTCACCGGTTTCGGCGTCCAACGCGACCACCTCGTGGTGGTCATCCATGATGTCCCGTCCGCGTTGTTCGTAGACGTGCACGTAAACCGTGTCACCGTCCACTATCGGTTTCGATGAGGCGGCATCACCCAGTCGGGTTCGCCATTCTCGCGTCCCGCCGTCGGCATCGTGGGCGGTGATCTCTCCGTGACGCTCGCCGCCAGCGACGAACACGCGATCATTAGCAACGGCCACACCGGGGCCGTAGCCAGTCACCGAGATCCAACCGGGGCCGACGTCGCCATCGGGACCGATAGCGTCCGGATTGAACGCAGTCTGGCCGGGATCGTGGCCCTCCATCGGCCACGAGTCCCCGCCTGTAGACTGTATCGCGGCTCCACCGACCGACGCGAACGCGATCCCACCAAGGGCTACAACGGCGATGACGACCGCGAGCGACGTGATTCGGCGACGTCCCGCCGTTGAATTCTTCATCGACGGGATGTCACGGCGATCCGATAAAAGTAGTGAGTACTTAGGCCAGTTCAGACGGACCGTAACGGGAGGTACGAACGGAGCGTTCTCGGTCGATCGTCGTGGTCAATCCGTATTCCGTGCGAACGCGTCGCGTCTTTCGGTGAAGGTAGGCACCGACACGACAACCGATACCGACGACCGGAACCATCAGCGATCCGCG
>CAZWZX010000047.1:0-14008 GCA_964638655.1 uncultured Natronomonas sp. | reverse complement strand
ATGGAACGACGCAAATTCGTAATCGGACTGGGAGCATTGGCAGCTGGAAGCAGCGCGGCGGTCGGTTCCGGCGCGTTCACGCAGATGACGACGACGGGTCGAGACATGACCGTCGATGTCGTCAACGACGATATGGCATCGATCGCACTGGTGCCCGGTGCGGAAAGTGACAAGGTCGCGTACATCGATGACCACGGCGATCTGACGATCGACCTGGGGGCTGGCGACGGTATCAACACGAACTCACATTACCTCTTCGGCGACGTCGCCGTCGGCGGCAGTGCTCCAGCGGACATCCTCGAGGTCGACGGGAATTTCGAGGAGAAGCATGGCTACGGAGATCTCGAGGAGGATACGTTCGTTCAATGGTACACCAGCGTGTATACCGGTGGGGAAGACGAGTTCGGCGGCGTTCCCGGAAGCGAGACCGCCCGCGATGGCGACGGGTCGGTTCCGCCGATGTTCGACAACGACGTCGTGGTCTCCAGGGACAACTACCTCTTCAGGATCCAAAACAACAGCTCCACGGACCGTGATATCTGGCTCGGGGTTGACAGTAAGCTCGGCAACCTCTACGGTGATGGCGACTCGGGCGTCGGATTGCCGGACGATGACGACGACACCCCCAGCTGGGCGATCATCGGCGAAAACGTTCCCTCGGGTGGGTACATCACGGTCGCCGTGTACGTGCGGGCAGGAAAAGACACCCGTGAGTTGACTCGACAGATCCGCATCAGCGCCGACCGTGACGCTGATCGGGCAGAAGACCCGTCCGAGAACGGCCGCGAGAGACCGGGCGGCCCCCGCACCATCGGATTCTGGCGGAACTGGAGCGGCGACTGCACCGAAGGAAATCAGGAAAACGTTCTCGGCGCGACGCTCGGCAAGGCCGATGACGCCGGGCGAACCATCAAACTCGGCGAGCTATCGTTGACTGAGGACGACGCCTGCCCCGAAGCGGTAAACATCCTGAGCAGGCTCGATCTGGGTGGCGAAAATCGCGCCAACGACGGTGCCTACGCGCTCGCTGCCCAACTGCTCGCGGCAAAGTTGAACGTCGAAGGTGCCCCGGAAGACGCCGAAGAAGGGCCGAGGCCCGAGGGTGCCGCCACCGGCGAACTGGCGGACGACGAATGCGAGGATCTCGAGGCGGGAACCGTCGACGACGTGATCGAGAACGGGCAGGCGCTGCTCGGAGAGATCGGGTTCGATGGCACCGGCAGCTACCTCGGACCACCGGGCGGGCCCCCGACCGAACCCGGCGGCGTGACCCGAGATCGGCGACAGGTCGCGCTGGCCCACGCCGACTGTCTCGATGCGTTCAACAACGCCGAACTCGCGTTCCAGCGGGTCGACGACGACTGACGTGGCGATCGAACCGCCCGTCGATCCGTCCTCGTTTTTTACCGAACAGCCGACCGAGACGGCGGACAGTTTACCGTCTCGCTAGGGACTCGGTCGAGCAACTCCGTTCGGAGGTATCGACGACCCGGAGGTCGCCTCTCTATGAGAATACGTATTCAACATTTGGGATCTCGGGACCGTTGAAAACGACGATCGAGGGCTCCGAGTGCAGCAATGGAACGTTACTGAATCACACACGAGTTCAGGCCGGTCCGTACAGCCGCTCGTTTCGTTTCAGGCACCCCCTGATCGAGCCGCGACTGAACGGCCCGGTCGCCCGCGACCGACGGCGGAAAACCGATGGAATGCGATCCGATCCGTGGCGAGAAACATTTCATTGCTACCGCCACCGAAACACGCACGCAGGGATTACATATATATATCCGACATGTGGGGTGGGGTATGACAGCCGCCGTGGGACCGGACGTCGACCTCCCAGGACCCGCACAGCCGGACTCGGAGCCGAGCCCCGACACCGAGGTCACCGAGGACGAACTGTTCGACGTGCTCTCCAACCGCCGTCGGCGGTACGCGGTTCACCTGCTCGAACGCGAGGAGCAGCCGCTCCGGTTGGGCCCGCTAGCCGAACAGATCGCCGCCTGGGAGAACGGGATCGAGCCGTACGCCGTTTCTTCGGCCCAGCGCAAGCGCGTCTATACGGCGCTCCAGCAGATTCACCTTCCGCGGATGGACGAGGCCGGGATCGTCGACTTCGACGACCGGGCCGGAATCGTCGAGGCGACCGAGGCGATGGACGCGATGGACGTCTACGTCGACCTCGTCGAGGGGCGTGACATCCCCTGGAGCGGCTACTATCTGGGGCTCTCGACGATCGGCGTCGGCGCGATGGCGGCCGCCTGGGCGGGGGTGTGGCCCCTGTCGGCGCTGCCCGACATCGCCGTCGGACTCTTCGTGCTCGTGTCCGTGGCGGTGTTCGCGGCCGGCCACCACTACTACATGCGACGCCAGCGGCTCGGCGGGACGGAAAAGCCGCCGGAACTCCGGTACGGCTCCGGGACGGCCGCCGGGGCGGACGACTGACGGGCGATTGACGAAAACCGACCTCCGGTGCGGCTCGCCCGCCGTCGATCGGACGACCGCCACCGAAACCCGCGGCGCGGACGGCCGACGATGCCGCTACACTACCCACACCCGACGACACCACAACACAACTACCAATGAACGCACGCTCGCTCGCCGTTTACACGCTCGAAATCCTGGCGATACTCGTCGTCGCCGCCGTCCTCGCCGGGCAGTTCTTCGGCACGCCGGTGTTGCTCTCGTTCGTCGAGACGGGCAGCATGGAGCCGACGATCGAGACCGGCGACGGCTTCATCGCAGTTCCGGCTCAGGTCGCGGGACCGGTCGAGGAGGGCGACGTCGTGACCTTCCAGGCCCGGGAGCTCCACGGCGGCGGGCTGACCACCCACCGCGTCGTCGACGAGACCGACGCGGGTTATATAACACAGGGCGACAACAACCCCGTGACCGATCAGGACGGCGCCGAGCCACACGTCACGGACGGCCAGATCGTCGCGAAGGCGCTTCAGGTGAACGGCGAACCCGTCGTCATCCCGCAGTTCGGGACCGCCGTGATGGCTCTCCAGAACGGTATCGAGAGCGCCCAGCTGTCGCTCGCGAGGACGTTCGGCACCGACGCGTTCCTCGGCATGCAGGGGCTTTCGTACCTCTTTTTCGGGATCTCGATCCTCGCGTACGCGTTCGGGCTGTTCAAGGGGCCGGATCGGATCCGGAAGGATCCTTCGCGGTCGCGCTCGCGGCAAAACGTCTACGACGGTCGACGGATCGTTCTCGCGGCGGTCCTGTTTATCGCAGTCGTCTCGACGGGGACGATGCTGTCGATGTCTTCCGCCGAGCAGATCGGTATCGTCAGCGCGAGCTACGACTCCGATCGCCCGGACGTAATCGCCGCCGGCGAGACCGAAACGCAAAACCTGACGTTCTACAACGGCGGTCTCATCCCTGTCGTCACGACTGTCGAACCCTCGAGCAACGGGATCGAGACCGGGCCTCCCGATCACGCTCGGCTCGACCGGGGCGAGTCGGTGAACGTGACGGTGGAACTGACGGCTCCCCCGGAGACGGGGGCCTACCTCCGCTCGTACACGGAGTATCGGTACTTCATGTTCCTCCCTCCCTCCGTGCTCTTGAGCCTTCACGCCCTTCACCCGTGGCTCGCGATGGGTGCGGCGACCGCCGTGATCTGTCTCCTGTTCGCTCTGCCGGTGTTGCTCCTCGTCGGGACCGGGACCGTCCGGACGAGAGAGCGAACCCGCGACGCCCGCTCGGGATGGTGGTGAGACCGTCGTTTCGATCGGCCGTCGGTGCCCGATCGACGGTATCCGGCTCACGTCGGGCCCGTTCGGCCGCCGAGCGGCTTTCGGACTCACAATCGGCCCGTACCGGTGGCGGCAGCCGGACAATCCGCGGTTATGTACCGGACAACGAACGATTAGTTAATGCATCCCATACACACGAACACGGTACGGATGTCCCGAGTAGCTGTCCCCGTCGCGTTCGATGGCTTTCCCAGCGCCGCGGCCGTCTCCTGTCGGGTCGAGTATCCATCGATCGAGAGCGGACCGCACTCGCACCGCAACGCCGACCGGGACGACCGCCGAACAGATGATCGATGAACCGTGCCGAACGACGGGTCCGACGATCCGGACACAGCCGCTGGCACGCGAGGACGTGTACTATCTTCTCAGCAACCGACGCCGTCGGTACGTGCTGTCGTATCTCTTCGAGGAGCGGTCGGTGCCGCTCGGTGAACTGGTCTCTCACGTCGTCGACAGAGAGTTCGAGCGAAGCGAGAGATCCGACCGCTCGGATCGCCGCGCGGCGGTGTACGCTTCCCTCTATCAGACGCATATCCCCGAGTTGACCGATGCCGGCGTCGTCGTCCACGAGACGGACGACAACGAGGTGTCCATCACCGACACCGGACTCCGGTTATACCCGTATCTGAACCCCCCGATCTCCGACGGATTGCGGTGGCGAACGGTGTTTCTGGCTCAGTCGCTGGTCTGGATCGGCGTCGCGGTCGGTTTCCGGTGGATCGGTATCACACCGACGATCTGGCTCCTCGTGGGGTGTTCAGCGACGTTTCTGTGTACGTCCCTCGGCTACTACTGGTGGATCCGTCGCCGTACGTCGCCGTCGAACGGTCTGCTATCGAAACAGTAGTGGCGTATCAGTGAACGGAGTCCGTCGGGAACAGTGTCTTGTGGGATAGAACTACCGGGTGCGTGGCACTCCTATCGGCGTCTCGGGTCGGAAACGTAAGCCCCAAACGGGCGTGGAAAGCCCACGACTTCAGTCGTGGGGAGACGTCACAGCCGCCCACTGGTAAGTAATAATATATAAATTTAGGGGTTGTTTTATTGATTGAAACTGGGTTTCTCCTCAATGTAGCATGTAAATATCGATCGAACTCTTCCGTAGAGCCGCTCCGGGAACCACTCGATGCCCGGCGATTCTCGCTCAGACACGCCGACCCGAACGGAAAAACCTTGTTATCATTTATCATGACAACAACGGGTACTGTCACACGTTCTCGAACAGCGCTTAAATACCCGAAACAATCGCTTATTCTGAGCAGGCTCTAATTAATTAAGTGCTAACATCCATTACCCCTCCTCGGGGGCAATCCAAATGTACTCTCAAAGTGGGGACGATCGATATGGCGAGTAAAACACGGACACGGAAACGTACTCCCCGGTCCGACATCGAAGAACCGAAAGCAGATCATACCGACTGGATCGGTGATGATACCCAGGGCCCGGCGGCCGATTCGATACGGCGCGAGGAGATCTTCGAAATCCTGAGCAACGAGCGTCGACGGCTGGTGCTTCAATGCATTCGGGGGGCAGACGACAGTCTCGATTTCCGTGACGTCGTCGACACGGTCGCGGCGTGGCAGAACGAGGCGACCGACGATCAGTTCGATTCGAGCAACCGCAAGGCCGTCTACACGTCGCTCCGACAGACGCACCTGCCGAAACTCGATAAACACGACGTCGTCGACTTCGATCGCCAACGGGGCACGATCGAAGTGGAGGAGGACGCCACGGACGTGTTCCGATATATGGAGTACACTCCGGAACGCGAACTCCTCTGGAGCAGAGTGTACCTCGGTCTGGCGCTCCTGTGCGGGCTGTTGGCGCTGTCGATGTGGATCGGGCTGATGCCCTTCGGTGGTGTTTCCACGGCCGTCGTCACGATCGGTATCGCGTTGGCGTTCGGAATCCCGGCGCTCGTTCAGGTGTATCGATCGTTCCGATAGCGCACGACGGCACGCGATCGGCCGTCGACGGACAGCCAACGCGGTGTCTCGGAGACGGTCATCGCCGAGGATCGAATCGAAGGGACCGGGCCGAACGTCCGGGGTTCGGAGCCTTCCGTGACGCCGAGACGCGGGGCGTCTCGAATCGCTCGAGCCCGAAGCGATTCACGAGAGCAGGAAGCCGGCCGTCAGTACGACCAGCAAGACGAGCATGAAGACGAGCTCGTGTTCGTCGGCGAACTCGCCGACCGGTTCGACGGTGTGACGGAGGAGCAACGCCCCGCCGACGATCCAGGCGGCGACCGCAAGGATCGGGGAGGAGCGAACGATTACGAACCCATAGAGGCCCATCAGGGCGATGATACCGGCGTCGATTTTGACCTCACGATCGACCGTCATCGGCTCGGTTCGTCGACGGGAGTGTTCCCCGTGGAAGGTGAAACGCGGGACGTTTTACACTGATACATGATGTGAATTAGATTGGATCCTGAACCGGTTACGATCCGTATGATCAATACGACTCCGACGTCTTATATTTTCCCTGAAACGGCGGCGTTGTTCGGCGTTCTCTCCGCCGTGGAGGATAGCGACCAAACGCTTAATATCTCGGTTGATGTATTGTTCGGTATGTACAATATAATGGGGGGTTGGGCGGCGATCCGTCGTCCGGTCCGCCGATGAGTGGGAAGTCGGCGGTCATCGCGACCGACCTCTCCACCGCCAGCGAGACGATGATCAACTCCGAGACCGGGCTCGGCTGTCTCGATCGGGTCGGTATCGACCGGATCCACCTGGTCTCGGTCGTCCCCTCGAACGTTCACTCCGGGATGCCCGGCATGGGCTTTCGGGAACGTCGCGAGCGCGCTCTGAACCGCTATCGGCGAACGATCGAGGACGCGGGGTTCGAGGCCGAGACACACGTCGTTCGCGGGACGCCCCATCGGCGGATAAACGGGATCGCCGGCACGGTCGGCGCGGACCTGATCCTCGTCGGCTCCCGCGGCAAAAGCCCCCTGGAGAACCGGGTGATCGGCTCGACGGCGCGGAACCTCGCGCGGACGACCGTCGCCCCGCTGCTCGTCGATCGGATCGAGCGAGCGGTCGAGGATCCGGAGCCGGTCCGCCGACACCTCTTCCGTCGGACACTCTATGCGACGGACTTCTCCGAGAACGCCGAGCGCGCGCTTGAGGTATTCGAGTATCTCCGGCATGCCACCGAGGAAGTCACGCTGGTCCACGTCCGGAGCCCGAAAGAGGGGCTCGAGGAGGCTGATCGCGATCCCGAAGCGGAGCTCGAGGCGATCGCCGATCGGCTTGCGGCGTGGGATCTGGACACCCGGATCGATCTCCGGAGCGGCGACCCGGCCGAGGAGATTCTGGCGGCCGAGGCCGAGCACGAACCGAGCACGCTTTTGCTCGGCTCCCGCGGCCGCAGCCGGCTCCGACGGCTGTTGCTCGGCAGCGTCTCCGATACGGTCATCGCCAGAGCGGCCGGAAACGTTCTGCTCGTTCCGCCGCCGCGCTCTGTCTAAACGAAAATCAGTGCGAGTTCTCCGCCCTTCCGAAAACCGACGGTTTTCGGCTTTCGCAAATCTCCGATTCGCGTCAACACCGCGTCCGAGGTTGTTTACTGCCCCTCTGATCCGCCCGTATCGGATATCCCTCGGGACGGAACGCTTTTAGAAGCGACGGCGGATACTCCGGTATGGCGACGTTCCAGGTTACGGACGGGGTCTACGGGATCGACACCGGGCTGTTCGGCGGGTCGTTCACCGCCGTGTATCTCTTCGACGACGAGGAACCGACGCTCGTCGATAGCGGGGCGGAAGCGACGGTCGGAACGGTGATCGACGGGCTCACCGAGCTCGGCGTCGATCCCGAAGACCTCGAGAACATCGTTCTCTCACACGTCCACACGGACCACGCCGGCGGCGCCGGATCGCTGTCCGAGCACGCTCCGAACGCGGACGTGTATCTCCACGAGATGACCGCCCCGCATCTGGCCGATCCGACGGGACTCATCGAGAGCAGTCGGCGGGCAATGGGCGAGCACTTCGAGGCGATGGGCGAACAGAAACCCGTGCCGGAGACGCGTATCCTCCCCGTCCCCGATGAGGGAACGACGATCGATATCGGTGAACACAGTCTCGAACTCGTCTACGCGCCCGGTCACTCGCCGGACCACTTCGCCGTCTGGAACCCCGAACGGGGGCTGTGTTTCACCGCGGAGTGTCTCGGCGGCTATCTGAAGACCGCCGACTGCTGGGTCCCGCCGTCGACGCTCCCGAGCTTCGACGTCGAGGCCTCCGAAACCGCGATCGATCGGATCGAAGCGCTCGACCCCGACCGGATCGTCTTCCCGCATTTCGGCGTCTGGCCGGAGGATCCGGCGGCGGCGTTCGAGACCGCACGGACGGAACTGCACCGCTTCGACGACCGGATCATGGAAATTTATGAGTCGACCGGGTCGATCGAGGCGACACACGACGCCGTCGGCGACGAGCTGCTCGATATCGCCCCGCCGTACGACGAGCAGGTGGCGTCCTTTTACGTGGCGCTCATCACCGACGGGTATCTGAAGTACAACGGCGTCGACGTATGAGCGATCGGGGAGACGTCCGACTGGCGATCGGGTACGGCCTGGGCACCGGGATGGTGCTTTCGGGGCTTTTGATCCTCATCAACTGGCTCGCGGGCCGGCTCGTCGGGGTCGAACTCAGCGGAGTGGTCGCCGGGGCGGTGATCGTCGTCGGCGGGGTGGCGATCGCGGTCCTCAACGCGTTCAAGATGGACCGGGAGACGGTCTCCGCGATCGAGGACCCCGACGAGTGATGGGCCCCGTTCCGGCAGGAATTAAACGCCCCGGTGTCTCTGTCCGGTATGAACTGGAACACGCTCGAATGCCCCCGGTGTGGGGAGAGAGATCAGTTCCTTCTCTCGAACGAAAAGAGAATTCAGCTCCGGAAGTGTTCGGCCTGCGAACACTGGTTTCTCATCGAGGACCCCGAAGACGAAGGCGAGCCCCACCGCCTCGAAAGCCTCGACCATCCGCCGACGTGCCCCGCCGAGGGCTGTGAGGAGGTCGTTCACTCGAGTGAGCTTCCGTCCCACATCATCGAAACTCACGACGGAGAGCTCCCCTGACCGGCGCTCCCGTTTCTCTTCGGCCGGATAATCAGTAGTTCCGGTCGATGAGACTTCCTTCGGGGACGGTCACGTCGATCGGTTTCGTGTCGCCGGCGTTGACCGTCGACTCGCCCGAACACGCCGCGACGCCGACGAAGGCGTCCTGTTTCGCCTCGAACACCACCGTATCGCCCGGATCGGAGGTCGGCTCGGCGATCTCGATCTCGTGGTCGGCGATCTCCGAGCGCATGAACACGTTCAGCGTCTCTTGGACGTCCCGTTCGAGCACGCCCGCTCCACTCAGTACCTCCGTGAGGTTCTCCCGACAGCCGCCTTCGCCCTCCTGGCCGTAGTAGTCGCCGACCACCCAGTGGTTACACGGGGCGTACAGCATGTCGTGGATCCCACAGTCGTCCGCGACGAACTCGAGGATCGACTCGCCTTCGGTCGTATACAGTAGATCGCCGGTCGTCGGCCGGAGCTTGTTCTCGCGTCTGTAGGTGTACTTCGGCGAGAACCGCTCGGTGACGTCCTCGGCCGAGAAGGCGACGAGATCGGCGACCTGTCGTCCGTTCGGGTCCGTTATCTCGAACCGTTCGCCCTCATCGACTCGAAACGATGCCCCGCGTTTCTCGGGGATGCGTTCCGTTAGCATGTCCGTCACGTCCGAGGGGATCGACATAAATCATGGCGTCGCTGGGGGGATGAGAGCTGCGGCAAAGATCCAAGACAGTCAGCGTCGAACACACTCGCCATGCCACTGTACTTCGAGGATCTGTCCGTCGGCGATCAGTACGAGGTCGGCGAGTATACGATCGGGAAAGCTGAACTCATCGACTTCGCCGAGCAGTTCGATCCCCAGCCGTTCCACGTCGACGAGGACGCGGCGAAAGACTCGGTGTTCGGCGAACTCGTCGCCAGCGGGCTCCACACGCTCTGTCTGTCCACCCGACTGTTCGTCACCGAGTTCGTGAAAAGCGGCGAGGAGCTCCGGAACATGGGCGGGTTCGGGATGGACGACCTCCGGTTTCACGAGCCCGTACGGCCCGGTGAGACGCTCCGCATCGAGATCGAAGTTATCGAGAAGACACCCTCCGAGAGCCGTTCTGATCGGGGGTACGTCGAGTTCGAGCGTCGAACCCTCACCGATCGAAAGGTGATGTCGGTGCGATCGCACAACATCGTCGGCCGACGGGACGTCGACGGGTGAGTCCGAGCGGTTCGGGAACATCTTTTCCCCTGGAGGGGGCGAACGGGCGCTATGCGCTTCGAACTCACGGACACACAGGAGGCACTCCGGACGGATCTGCGATCGTTCGCGACCGAGGAGATCGCCCCGAGCGCGGCCGAGGCCGACCGCACCGGGGAGTTTCCCGACGAGATCCTTTCGACGCTGGGCGACATGGGAATCACTGGATTGACGTTACCCGAAGAGCACGGCGGCGAAGGCGGTGGCCTCGTCGAACTCGTCGTCGCCGTCGAGGAGCTTTCGGCCGCGATGATGCCCATCGCCAGCGCCCTGTCGCTCCATCTCGGCGTCGCGACCGTGATCGAACGCTTCGGATCCGCGGCGCTCAAACGGGAGCTCCTTCCCGAGATGGCTCGCTACGAGACGGTCGGGGCGCTCGGGTTCTCCGAGGACAACGCCGGCAGCGACAAATCGGAACTGGAAACCACCGCCGAGCGCGACGGCGACGAGTGGGTGCTTTCGGGCCACAAGCGGTGGGTGACGAACTTCTTCGGCGCGGATTACGTCCTGACGTACGCACAGACCGGCCCGGAGGATGCGTCACCGCACAACGTCACCGCCTTTCTGATCCCGGCGGACGCCTTCGAGGTCGATCACGTCTGGAACACCCTCGGTGCGCGGGCGCTCAAATCGCCGCGGGTGACGCTGTCGCAGGCCCGAGTCTCGGACGACAGACGGGTCGGCGCGGTCGACGAGGCGGCCGTCGAGCGCGGAACCGTCTATAACGGCGTCAACGTTCCCGCCCGGGCCGTCGGCATCGCTCGGGCCGCTCTCGAGGACGCGGTGGCGTATACGGCCGATCGCGAGCAGTTCGATCGGCCGATCGGCGAATTTCAGGGCGTCGGCTGGCGGGTCGCGGAGATGGCCCGCCGTGTCGAATCCGCCCGGTTGCTCACGCTCCGGGCCGCCGACCGGGCCGACCGGGGGCAGGATCCGAGCCGCGAACTGGCGATGGCGAAGATCGACGCGACCGAGGCCGCCGTCGAGGTGACGACCGAGGCGGTACAGCTTCACGGCGGGGTCGGCTATACGGTCGCCGCGGACGTCGAGCGGTATCTCCGCGATGCCCGGCTTTTGACGATCGCCGGCGGACCGAACGAGCTTCACAAAAACACGCTCGCCGACGCCGTCTACGGGCGGTGAGTCGCCCGGGGCGTCCTCAAGGCAGCGCCGACTCCGGAACGACGCCGTTCTCCCAGCCACGGGCGTCGTAGTACTCTTTGATTCCTTCCTGGAGGCCGGGGACGTCGTACGGGAGGGTGTCGTCGCCGGCGTCGAAACCGCGCTGGTTGTTGAAGTGTCGCTCGAGCGTGACCGTTCGAGAGCCGACGTCGAGCAACTCCTCGAAGTCGGCCCCGAAAAGCGCCTCGTAGCGCTCGGGGGTCATGTAGTCGCGAGAGAACTTACAGACGATGCCGGTGTCGTTGAGCGCCATCAGGTTCTCGCGCTCGACGAGCGCGTCGGCCTTCCCGTTCGCACCGTTGGGATCGAGCGCGTCCTCCTCGGGGACGAGGGGGTACTCGACCGAGTAGAACGTCGCGTACATGTGGTCTGCGCCACGGTTTGAGACGGCATACGAGAGCCCCTGTCCGTGGAGGACGCGCCCCTCGTGGGCCGCGAAGTCCATCCCCTTGACCGACCAGTTCTCGACGCCGAGTTCCTCGTGACAGCGGTCGATTCCCTCGGCGAGGGTGTCGCCGAGTCCCTCCCGGTAGGCGATCTTCTCGACGAGGTCGTGGATCAGCTCGTTGTTACCGAACTCGTCTTCGCTCGAGAGATACGCCGCGATCGTGTTACCCGCCGAGATCGAATCGAGGCCGTATCGATCGCAGAGCTCGTTGGATTTCATCACCTCGACGATGTCGTCGACGCCGGAGTTCGAGCCGAACGCCATGGCGACCTCGAACTCCGGGCCCTCGGTTTCGACGCCGGCTTCCTCGTCTCTGGTCGGCAGTTTACACGCGAACGCGCAGGCCGAACAGGTCCCTTTCTTGTACTTTTTTTTCTCGATCGCGTCGCCGTTGATCCCCTCGACGCCCTCGAAAGTCTGCTCGGAGAAATAATAGGAGGGAAGCCCGTTGACCTCGTTGGCCAGATCCATCACGGCGACCGTCCCCTGTCGTTTCATGATGTGGTCGTCCGTGGCCGCCTCGCGGTGGATCTCCGCCTGGGTCGCCGGGATCTCGATCTCCGGCGCCGAGTCGCCGTCGACGGTGATCGCCTTGACGTTCTTCGACCCCATTACGGCGCCCAGCCCGCCGCGGCCGAACGCACGGTCCTTCGTGGTCATGATCGAGGCGAAACGGACCCCGTTCTCGCCGCCCGGACCGATGACCGCACTCTGGTCGCTCTCGATGCCGTGTTCGGCCTCGAGATACTCGACGGTCTCCGGGACTGTCGCCGCCTCGAGATCGGGAACCGCCTCGAACTCGACGCCCTCGTCGGTGACGTGGACGATCGTGAGTTCCTCCGCACGGCCCGTCAACTCGAGGGCGCTATAGCCCGTCTCCGCGAAGTTCCGCGACATGAACCCGCCGGCGTTCGAGGAGGCCAGCCCGTCCGTCAGCGGCGAGACGGCCGTGGCGTTCATCCGCCCGGTGAAGCTCATCTGGGAGGCCTGCATCGGGCCGGTGGTGAAAAACAGTCGGTTGTCGGCGCCGAGGGGATCGGCGTCGAACGGGATCCGATCGTGTGCGAGCTTTGTCGCGAGTCCCCGACCGCCGATATACTGTTTCCGTTCGTCCTCGATGTCCGCCTCGGTCGTCGCCTTTCCGTCGAGATCGACGGTCAACAGCGGACCTTTGCTGTGTAGCATACCTCAAGTAGGTTCGCCGACCCGCATAAAGTTTCATCCAACCCGCGGAACCGGACGAATACGGTTTTCTTATGCGGCCGAGTACCGGTTCGTATGAACCCGACCGACGAGTGGTACGACGTACGACAGTTGACGGACCGCAGTTACCGCATCACCGAGGCCGAACGGTACGGGGCCTTCCTGCTCGAAGGGAACGAACGGTCGGTCCTCGTCGACGCGGGGATCGGCGTCGGCGATCTATACGCGCTGGCGAGCGATCTCGTCGGGACGCCGATCACGCTCGTGCTCACGCACACCCATTGGGATCACATCGGGGCGGCCGCCCAGTTCGACGACGTTCGGGTGAGCCCGGCCGAGCTCCCCGCCGACGGTCGTGTCGGGATCGACAGCATCTCCGGGGAGTTCGTCGACCGACCGACGCAGTTTTCCGAACGTTGGCTCGAGGGAGACAACGGGTTTCCCGACGGCGTCGATCCCGAGACGTACGCGATCGACCCCTTCGATGCGGCCGCGTTACCCGCCGACGGATCGATCGACCTCGGCGATCGAAGCCTCGAAACCGTTCCGCTTCCCGGACACTCCCCCGGCCACGTCGGTTTTCTCGATCCCGCGACGGACACGCTCTACGGCGGGGACGTGCTGCATTACGGTTGCGGTCTCTATCTCCACTTCGAGGACTGTGATCTCGAGGCGTGTATGGACTCTCTCGCTCGGGTTCGAACGTTACACGAGGCGGACGCCTTCGAGACGCTCGCGACCAGCCACAACGAACCGCTGTCCGGCGGGGAACTCTCGATCGTCGAAGAGCTCCTCGAGGGGCTCCAGGGGATCGCGGCCGGCGAGCGCGAATACGAGATCGTCGAGACGGACTGGGGGACCGCCAGATCCTACCGTATCGCCGGGGCGGAGGTTCTCACGCGAAACCCCTGAGATCCGACGTTCTCGGTGTTTCAGATAGCATACGGATCCACAGATTCGCCCGTGGGGAGCGACAGTTCCTCGCCGAAACCGTTAGGCTGCCGTCGAGGGAAGCGAAACCATGCGAACCGACACACACCGAATCGAGTCGGCTGGGGGGCTCGCGATAGGTCTCAGGGAGCGGTCGGCG
>CAZWZX010000046.1:0-14166 GCA_964638655.1 uncultured Natronomonas sp. | reverse complement strand
CCCATCAGATCGCGGGCCGTCTCCATGTCCTCGACGACGAGCGTGTCGCCGACGACGTAGGAGAAAACCTCCGCGTACTGCGGGTCGAAGTCGATGAGGTTGTACGCGAAATCGACGACGCCCGGAAGCTCCGGCGCCGAGGGGAGCGACCGGCTGTGCATCTCCGTCATCGGGAGGAAGGTCGCCCGGCCGGCGTTTCTCGATTTGAGGTGTTCGATACACCGCTGTCCGATCCCGTCGTCGTCGACGACGACGTTCGCGAGGCGGCCGCCCGCCGCCGTCTCACAGGCCGTCGCGTACTCGGAAGTGACGCCGCCGAGTTGACCGACGGTCCCGTGGACGCCGTCGAAATCCGCGTTCAGGACCGTCGTGACTGCCCGGCCGTAGGAGGTGTCGCCGCTTTCGCCGGCTCTGGCTTCGAGTTCGGCGTACTCCTGCTGTTTGGCGGAGATCTCGTCCTCGATCGACTCGAGGTCGTCCTGTAGCCCTCGCTTTTCGGTCTTCAGATCCTCGACGACGTCGGTGATCGTCTCCCGGTTCCGCTCGGCCTTCTCCAGCTCGTTCCGGAGATCCGACAGCTCGGCGTCGAGTTCGGGGAGTTCGGATTCGGCCGACTCGATCGCCTCCTGCTTTTCGCGTTCCTCTTTCGTCCGGCGACGGGACTCATCGAGCAGCCGGTCTTGCTCGCGCTGGAGCTCGTTCCGTTCGTCTTTCAGCTCCTGGAGCCGCTCGCGGCGCTCCTCTAGGGCGTCCCGTGTCGCCTCGTACTCGCTATCGATCGACTCGATCTCCGATTCGACTTCCTCGAGTGCGGCTTCCCTCTCCTTGACGTCGGCTTTCAGCGAGGACTTTTCGACCTTCAGGTTGCGGATATCGGCTTCGAGATCGTCGATCGTCTCCTGCTTGCGGTCGATCTGGACGAACGCCTGCCGGCGTTTCCCCTCGGCGTCGTCGATGCGTTCGTTTTCGGTCCCGATCCGGTCCTCGAGGCGGGCGATCTCGCCCTTCGTCTCCTCGATCTCGCGTTTGATCGCGAGCTGTTCGTCCTCGCCTTTGCGTTCGATCTCGGCGTTGAGATCGGCGAGATCTTCCTCGAGACGGGTCACTCGTCCCTGGCGTTCGTCGAGCTCCCGCTGTAGCTCCGAGAGTCGCTCCGATTTCGTCTCTATCTCCTCGCGGACGTCTTCCAGCTCGTCGCGCTTGTCCTCGAGTTCGGCCGCCTTCAGATAGCCCTCGTACTCTTCCTTTTCGGCCTTCAGCTCCTTGTACTCCAGCGCCGTCTCGCGTTCGTCCTCCAGCCGATCGAGCCGGCCCTGCTTTTCTTCGATCCGGAGTTCGGCCTCGTCGATCCGCTCTCGAACCGTCTCGAGTTCCTCGAAAGCGTCCTCCTTTTTCGCGTCGAACTGTGCGACGCCGGCGATCTCGTCGATGATCGTCCGGCGCGAGCCGGGCGTCATGGTGATGATCTCGGTCACGTCGCCCTGCATCACGACGTTGTACCCTTCGGGCGTCACGCCCGCCTGCGAGAGCAGATCCTGAATATCCGAGAGGTTCACCGACCGGCCGTTGAGATAGTAATACGAGTAGTAGGTGTCCTCGTCGGTCTGTTTGACCCGGCGACGCACCGAGATCTCCTCGACGTCGCCGACCTTCTCCGTTCCGGCGGCGGAGACGACCTGCTGGCGCGTGAGCGTTCCGTCGCTGTTGTCGAGTATCACCTCGACGGAGGCCTCCCGCTCGCCGGAAAAGTCGTTCGCCTCGTCCTCGTGACCGGGGTTGTAGATGAGGTCGGTCAGCTTCTCCGCCCGGATGCCGGACGTACGGGCGAGCCCGAGCGCGAACAGCACCGAGTCGATGATGTTCGATTTCCCGGAGCCGTTCGGGCCGCTTATGGTGGTGAAATCCTCGTATAAGGGGATCCGCGTCTTACGGCCGAAGCTCTTGAAGCGATCGAGGACGAGTTCTTTGATATGCATGACGTCGGGTCAGGCGACGATGATATCGTCGCCGGGTTCGGAGTCCGCGGTCTCCTCCCCGTCGGACTCCGTCGCCGTTTCCTCCTCCGTCGTCGTTTCGGCGTCAGCCGACGGTTCCGTTTCGGTCGGTCGGCTCCGCTCCGACCCTCGCCCTTCGAGGACGTCCGGCTCGATACCCGTTTCGTCCTCGATAGCCCCCAATCGTTCTTTCGTCTCGACGAGCTCGTCAGTCAGTCCCTGGATCGTCGCCTCGAGTTCGCGGACCTTGGCTTCGAGCTCCTCGACTCGGTTTCCGGACATACATCCGTTTCCTCCCCCCGAACGTATAAATGTGCGTCAGACATTCCCATTGCGTCTGATACGTCCCGGTTGCCCGTCGTGTGCGATCGAGACACCCCCGGCGTCGTGCTCATTTCGGCACGAGCCGGACGAGTGGACCCGACCCCCCGTCGACGGCCACGTAGAGATGGCCGGTCTCAGGTTCTTCCTCGATCGCTCTGATCCGCCATCCGTACCCTTCGAGTAACGGCTCGAGCTCCTCGACGTCCCGTCCGTCGACCGAAAAGCGGCCGAGATACTGTCCGGCCAGATTGCCGACGAACAGATCGCCGCGCCACGTCGGGAAGGCGTCGCCGTCGTAAAACGTCGCCCCGGACGGCGGGAAGCCGCCGCTGTTGCACTCCCAGTAATACACGGGATCGACCACGTCGTCCCGTTCGTGGGGCTGTTCGCCGACCGGCTCGCCGCCACCGTACGTACACCCGTAGTGTGTGACCGGCCAGCCGTAGTTGGCGCCCGCTTCGACGACGTTGATCTCGTCGCCGTCCTGTTCGCCGTGTTCGCTCTGCCAGAGCTCGCCGGTCTCGGGGTGGACGGTCATCCCCTGTGCGTTGCGGTGGCCGTAGCTGAAGATCGAACCGACCACGTCCGGATCCCCGACGAACGGGTTGTCCTCGGGGATCGAACCGTCCGGTTCGAGCCGAAGCGTCGTCCCCAGTTCGTTCGTCGTGTCCTGTGAGACGTGCTCGGGGCCGAAGTCTTTGAACTGTCTATCGCCGACGGTCACATAGACCGCCCCATCGTCCCCGAAGACGACTCGAGAGCCGTAGTGGCCGTCCGAGCCGACGAACGGATCGGCCGCATGAAGTTCCTCGAACGTCGAAACGTCCATCGAGCCCTCGTCGAACCGTCCCCTCCCGAGGTGGGCCGTCGTCTCCCCTGCCCCGTTCGACGCCGAATACGTCAGATACACCCACGGCTCGACGGCGAAATCGGGATGGAGGGCCACGTCGAGGAGTCCGCCCTGTCCCGAGGCATCCACCGTCGGCGTCCCGTCGACCGTTTCGGTCTCGCCGCTTTCCCGATCGACACACAGCAGCCGACCCGAACCACGCTCGGTGACGAGCAGTCGGGGCGTCTCCGGCAGGAAGGCGAACCCCCACGGGTCTTCGACGGCTTCGGTCACCGTTTCGATTTCGAACGCCGTCTCCTCGTCTCCGTCCGACCCGTCGTCGCCGGGATCGCTTTCGGCACAGCCGGCTAGGGAGCCGGCCACGGTCAGACCGACTGTCGAGAGATACGTTCGGCGCTCCATACCGTCGGTACGGACCGAAGGCCCTTCAACGACACCCGGGGACGGTCGCGACCCTCCGTCCGCGTGCTGTCGTTAGGCTAAAGCGTCCGCACGAAAAGAGTGACGTAATGACCGCACAGACCACCGAGCAACGGGATCTCACGGCCGTCATCGGGCTCGAGGTCCACGTTCAGCTCGAAACCGAGACCAAGATCTTCTGCGGCTGTTCGACAGACGCCGCGGACGAGGAGGCGCCGAACACTCGGACCTGTCCCGTCTGTCTCGGCCTGCCGGGGGCCTTGCCGGTGCTCAACGAGGGAGCCGTCGAGGCCGCCGTCAAGATCGGAAAGGCGCTGGGCTCGGAAATCCCCGAACAGACTCGTTTTCACCGCAAGAACTACTACTACCCCGATCTGCCGAAGAACTTCCAGATCACCCAGTACGACGCCCCGATCTGTGACGGCGGCGAACTGACGTTCAGCGTCGACGGTGAGCGCCGAAGCGTCGGGATCGAACGCGCCCACTTGGAGGAGGACCCCGGCAGCCTCTCACACGCCGGCGGCTCGATCGACACCGCCGAGTACACGCTCGTCGATTACAACCGGGCCGGGACGCCGCTGATGGAGATCGTCACCGCCCCGGACTTCCGGAGCGCCGCCGAAGCGCGCGCGTTTCTCGCGAAGCTCACCGAGGTGCTGGAGTATCTCGGCGTCTTCGACGTCACCAGAAACGGCAGCCTGCGGGTCGATGCGAACCTCTCGATCGTCGAGGGCGTCGACGGCGAGGGGATCGACGAGGCGACGCTGGAGTCGGCGAACCGAACCGAAGTGAAGAACATCTCCAGTCACAAGGGCGCCGAGAAGGCACTCGCCTACGAGGAGACGAGACAGAAAAACGCCGTCGAACGCGGTCGGGAGGTCGAACAGGAGACTCGCCACTGGGACGAATCTCGCGGGATCACCGTCTCGATGCGCTCGAAGGAAGAGGAGAAGGATTACCGGTACTTCCGGGAGGCCGACCTCCCGCCGCTCCGTGTCGCCGACTGGAAGGAACAGATCGAGATCCCCGAACTGCCCGACGCCCGCCGCGAACGGTTCCGCGAGGAGTACGGGCTCGACGCCGAATCGGCAGCGAAGCTCACCTCAACGAAACAGGTCGCCGACTTCTACGAACGGATCGCCGGCTCGTTCGATCCCGATACGGCGGCGACGTGGGTCGCCGATAACCTCCTCGGCGAACTCAACTACCGTGACATGTCGATCACGGACGTCGACGATCGTCTCGAGGAGTTCACGCGGCTCGTCGAGTTGGTCGACGACGACGAGATCACCGTCAAAAACGCCGAGGAGATCGTCCTCCGACGGATGCTCGACGACGGACTCGCCCCCGAGGAGATCGTCGACCGAGAGGACCTCGGCAAGACCGGCGAGGACGCCGTCGCGACGGCGGTCGACGAGGCGATCGACGAAAACCCCGACGCGGTCGAAGACTACCACGCGGGCGAGGACGGCGCGCTCAACTTCCTCGTCGGACAGGTGATGGGGAAGACCCAGGGCAGCGCCGATCCGGGAACGGTCAACGAACTCCTCCGTGAGCGGCTCGATAATCAGTAGCTGACCGTCTCGAACTCTGTAACGGGACGGCGGCTCGGGGCTCGTCGACTCGCTCGCGGGCGTGCCCTCTTGCCTGATACAGTGCCGACGAAAGGTTAACAAACGGAGTCGGCTTACTCAGCAGCAACGTGGAACTCATCGTCACCGAAAAGGACAACGCTGCGCGCCGGATCGCCGAGATCCTCTCCGGCGACAGCGCGTCCACGGAACGGCGCAACGGCGTCAACGTGTACCGCTGGGGGGACAAACGGTGTGTGGGGCTCTCCGGGCACGTCGTCGGCGTCGACTTTCCCGCCGAGTACGCCGACTGGCGGGACGTCCAGCCCGTCGAACTCGTCGACGCCGAGATCGTCAAAACGCCGACCCAGGAAAACATCGTCCGGACGCTCAAGGAGCTGGCGAAAGGCGCCGACGAGGCGACTATCGCGACCGACTACGACCGGGAGGGCGAGCTGATCGGCAAGGAGGCCTACGAGCTGATCCGCGAGGAGACGGACATCCCGATCGACCGCGTCCGGTTCTCCTCGATCACGGAAAACGAGGTCACGGAAGCGTTCAAGACCCCGGACGAACTCGATTTCGACCTCGCGGCGGCCGGCGAGGCCAGACAGATCATCGATCTGCTGTGGGGCGCCGCACTCACCCGGTTTCTCTCGCTTTCTGCGGGCCAACTCGGGGACGATTTCATCTCCGTCGGCCGGGTCCAGTCACCGACGCTGAAGCTCATCGTCGATCGGGAGCGGGAGATCCAAGCGTTCGACCCCGACGATTACTGGGAGCTCTTCGCCGACCTGCTGAAGGACGACACCGCCTTCGAGGCCCAGTATTTCACCCGCGAGGATGGAACCGAAAACGAGCGGGTCTGGGACGAGACCGCCGCGAGCGAGGCGTTCGAACAGCTTCAGGGCGCCCGCGAGGCGATCGTCGAATCGGTCCGGCGGCGCACCCGGACCGACGACCCGCCGGAGCCGTTCAACACCACCCAGTATATCAGCTCGGCGAGCTCGATCGGGCTCTCGGCACAGAAGGCGATGAGCGTGGCCGAGGAGCTCTACACCGCCGGATACATCACGTACCCGCGGACTGACAACACCGTCTACCCCGACGATCTGGATCCCGAGACGCTACTCGGCGATTTTACCGACCACTACCTGTTCGGCGAGGATGCCGAGTCACTCCTCGCTGCCGAGGAGATCGAGCCGACCGCGGGCGACGAGGAGACGACCGATCACCCGCCGATTCACCCGACCGGCGAGATCCCCGCCCGTGACGACCTCTCCGACGACGAGTGGGAGGTGTACGAACTCGTCGTTCGGCATTTCTTCGCGACCGTCGCCGATCCCGCCGAGTGGGAACACCTCAAGGTCGTCGCCGACGCGAACGGCTGTCCCCTGAAGGCCAACGGCAAACGGCTCGTCGACCCTGGCTATCACGAGGTCTACCCGTACCGCTCGACCTCCGAGAACTACGTTCCCGACGTCGAGGAGGGTGAACTGCTGGGTATCGAGGACGCACGGATCGAGGCCAAGCAGACCCAGCCGCCGCGCCGCCGTGGGCAGTCCCGGCTCATCCAAGAGATGTCCGATCTCGGGATCGGGACGAAATCCACCAGACACAACACGCTCCAGAAGCTCTACGACCGCGGATACATCGAGAGCGACCCGCCGCGGCCGACGAAGCTGGCGATCGCGGTCGTGGAGGCCGCCGAGAAGTTCGCCGACCGGATCGTCGACGAGGGAATGACGGCCCAACTCGAGGCCGACATGCGGGCGATCGTCGACGGCGAGAAGGACCTCGAGGAGGTAACCGACGATTCCCGCGCGATGCTCGAGCGAATCTTCGGGGAACTTCACGACTCCAGATCGGAGATCGGCGAACACCTCCGGGAGTCGATGAAGGCCGACCGAACGCTCGGTCCGTGTCCCGACTGCGGCGAGAGCCTGCTCGTCCGACGCTCGCGGCAGGGGTCGTATTTCGTCGGCTGTGACGGGTTCCCGGACTGTCGGTACACGCTTCCCTTGCCGAATCAGGGCGAACCGACCGTCCTCGAGGAGACCTGTTCGGAGCACGATCTCAAACACGTCAAGATGCTCGCCGGTCGAAGCACGTTCGTTCACGGCTGTCCACAGTGTAAAGCCGACGAGGCGGACGAGACCGACGACGAGATCATCGGCGCCTGTCCCGAATGTGGCGACACGTCGGCGGACGGCGCCGGGAGCGAGGGCGGCGAACTCGCGATCAAACGGCTCCGGAACGGCTCGCGTCTCGTCGGCTGTACCCGATATCCGGAGTGTGAGTACTCCCTCCCCTTGCCGAGACGCGGCGACATCGAGGTGACCGAAGAGATCTGTCAGGAACACCGTCTCCCACATCTGCTCGTCACTGACGGCGAAGACGACGAGGACCCCTGGGAGTTGGGCTGCCCGATCTGTAACTACGCCGAGTACAGGGAACGACAGACGGCATCCGGACTCGAAGATCTAGACGGGATCGGTTCGAAGACCGTCGAGAAACTCGCCGCGGCCGGCATCGAATCGATCGAGGACCTCCGCGGTGCCGACGCCGAGACGGTTGCGGCCGAAATACAGGGCGTCTCGGAGGACCGGCTCCGCGAGTGGCAGGCACAGGCGAACGCGAGCGTCGCCGCCGACTGACCACAACCGGGGAATGTCGAAGCGGTTTTAGCTACCCGCCGACACAGGAGGCGTATGACCGTGCCGTGGGCAGAGTGGGACCACATCGTAAAAATCGACCCCGACAAGACGCTCGTGGACGGTGAGACGTTCGAGGACGTCTGTGCGACCGGAACCGATGCGCTCGAGATCGGCGGAACGACCGGGATGACCGAAGAGAAGATGGCCCGCGTCGTCGAGGCGACGACCGCGTACGACATCCCCGTCTACATCGAACCGTCGAACGTCGGCGCGGTCGTCCACCGCGACGGGCTCGACGGCTATCTCGTTCCGGTCGTGCTCAACGCCGGGGACATGTTCTGGGTGACCGGCGCCCACAAGGAGTGGGCCAGACTCGACAAGGACATCGACTGGGACTCGACGTTCACCGAGGCGTATATCGTGCTCAACCCCGATTCGTCGGTCGCGACGTACACCGAGGCGGACTGCGATCTCGATTCAGACGAGGTCGCCGCCTACGCGCAGGTCGCCGAGCGGCTGTTCGGACAGCGGATCATCTACATCGAGTACTCCGGGATCTTCGGCGATACCGAGATCGTCCGGGCGGCGGCGGACGCAGCCGAGAGGGCGACCGTGTTCTACGGCGGTGGCGTCCGTGATTACGACGCCGCCTACGAAATGGGTCGTCACGCGGACACCGTCGTCGTCGGCGATCTCGTTCACGACGAGGGCGTCGACGCCGTCAGAGAGACGGTCGAAGGCACAAGGGACGCGAAGTCGAGGCCGGCCGACGGTGTCTGAGCCGGTCGACCGATCTCGGCATCCGTTTCGGTGAGCGATCCGTCTCGCCAACGCTTAAGCCGACGCGTCCGAATCTATCGGTAATGTTTGACCCCGACGATCTCGAAGCGATCCGGGACGGCCACGACCGATGGGACGAAGAGACGTACGAACCGACAGTCGATCGATTCGGGGAGCGAAAAGAGACGTTCACGACCGACACCGGCGGTCAAGAGGTCGATCCGCTGTACACGCCGGCCGACGTCGCCGACCTCGATTACGGGGACGACATCGGCTATCCCGGCGAACCGCCGTACACGCGCGGCGTCTACTCGACGATGTACCGGGGGCGAATGTGGACGATGCGACAGTACGCCGGTATGGGTACCGCGACGGAGACGAACGAGCGGTTCAATTACCTGATGGACGAGGGTCAGACGGGGCTTTCGATGGCGTTCGATCTGCCGACGCAGATGGGCTATGACTCCGACTCGGTGATGGCCGAAGGCGAGGTCGGCAAAAGCGGCGTCGCCATCGACTCTCTAGACGATATGGAGACGGTCTTCGACGGAATCCCGCTCGATGAGGTCTCGACGTCGATGACGATCAACGCGCCCGCATCGGTCCTATTGGCGATGTATATCGCCGTCGGTGACAAGCAAGGTGCCGATCGGGAGGAGCTACGCGGTACTATCCAGAACGATATACTCAAAGAGTACATGGCCCGGAACACATACATTTTCCCGCCGGAGCCGTCGATGCGGATCATCACCGACATCTTCGAGTTCTGTGCGGAGGAGGTTCCCAATTTCAATACGATCTCGATCTCGGGATACCACATCCGAGAGGCGGGCTCGACGGCCGCCCAAGAGCTCGCGTTCACGCTCGGCGACGGGATCGAGTACGTCGAAGCGGCGATCGACGCCGGCCTCGACGTAGACGAGTTCGCCCCACAGCTGTCGTTCTTTTTCAACGCCCACAACAACGTCCTCGAGGAGGTCGCGAAGTTCCGTGCCGCCCGACGAATGTGGTACCGGATCATGGAGGAGCGCTTCGACGCCGAGAAGGAGGTCTCGAAACAGCTGAAGTTCCACACCCAGACGGCCGGCTCGACGCTGACGGCCCAGCAGGTCGAGAACAACGTCGTGCGGGTGGCGTATCAGGCGCTCGCCGCGGTGTTGGGCGGTACCCAGAGCCTCCACACCAACGGCAAGGACGAGGCGCTTTCGCTGCCGACCGAGAAGTCGGTACGGACGGCGCTTCGGACCCAACAGATCCTCGCTCACGAATCCGGGGCGGCGGATACGATCGATCCGCTTGCGGGCTCGTATTATATCGAGAGCCTCACCGACGAACTCGAAAGCGAGGCGTTCGACCTTCTCGAGGAGGTCGACGAGCACGGCGGAATGAAACAGGCGGTCGAGGATCAGTGGGTCCAACGCCAGATCCAGGACGTCGCCTTCGAACGCCAGCGAGAGATCGAAACCGGCGATCGGATCATCGTCGGCGTCAACGAGTTCGAGGTCGACGAGGAACCCAAAGAGGACATCGAGGAGGTCAGCGAAGCGGAACAGCGGAAACAGCGCGAACGGGTCGACGAGATACGGGAGACCCGAGACAACGAAGCCGTCGAGGACGCCCTCGCGGCGCTGAAAGACGCCGCCGAAAGCGACCGAAACGTCATGCCGTACATCATCGACGCGGTGAAGCTCTATGCGACCACCGGCGAGATCTGTAACGCGCTCCGAGACGTGTTCGGCGAGTACCACGGCTGATCGATCGGTCCCGGTCGCTCCGCCGGAGACGCTTCCTTTTCAGGGTGTTTTTAACGTCAGCTATCGAACCGACGGTATGCGATTCGATCACGCAGGCGTCGCGACCGACGACGCCGAAGGACTGGCGTTCCTGTATGAGGACCTGCTCGGTTGCTCGATCGTCCACGAGGAACGCTTCGAGGAACTGAAAGTGATCTTTCTCGAGCTCGAGAACGGCTACTTCGAACTCCTGGAGCCGCAAGACGAGGGGACGATCGCTCGCTATCTCGAGGAACACGGCGACGGCCTTCACCATATCGCCCTCGAGACCGACGACATTGAGGGTGCGATCGAGACCGCCCGGGAAGTCGGTGTCGACTGTATCGACTCCGAGCCACGGCGGGGTGCGTGGGGCCATCGGGTCGCGTTCTTACACCCCGCCTCGACCGGTGGCGTGTTGATCGAGTTCGTCGAGCACTGATCGGAGGGTTGATTCAGGTTCCGAAGCACGCTCTCGTGCATTGACCTCCGGTAGCTACTCTATCGAACAGGCGGCACGCCTCCGTTCCGCGATCCGTGTGCCACGCTCCGGCCTCGGCGGATCGCGGCCTGTTTTCAGCGCATACGGCCGCTGGCTCCGTTTTGATATATAAACTGCCGGGCGACTACTGGGTGATCCGATCTCGGGTAGCGACCGACCCTGACCCGATCAGCCGAAGTTCTCCGCTTTCAGCCCGTCCGTGTCTCCACCGGCCGCCTCGATCGCCGCTTCGGCTTCCGAAAGGAACTCGCTGAACCCGTATACGAACACCTGTTCGTCGGATGCGGCCGTGAGTACCTCCGAGACCGCAGCGGTGAGCGCCGTCCCTTCCGTGAGAACGAACACGTCGGCGCCGGCCGTCGCGAGCGCGGCGAGCCGGTCCTCGTGAAGCGGCTCGTCGTCCCGATAGACGATCGCCGCCGTTCCGCCGTCGGACAGCGCGCGTTCGGCGATCGCGACGGCCGGGCCGATCCCCGGTCCGCCGGCGAGCACGACGACGCGGGCTTCGTTGTCGTAATGATCCGCTCCGAACGGCCCGGTGATCGTGATCGGATCGTCCGCCTCGAGCGAGAGCAGGTACTCGCTGAACGTTCCGCCCTCTTCGGGATCGTAGCTGATCGTGAGCTCGAACGTCCTGTCCGTATCGGCCGACGAGACCGTATAGAACCGACCGACCGACTCACCGTCGATCGTCGTCGAGAGCTTGACGAACTGTCCGGGAAGCGCGCTGAACTCCGGCGGCGTCGCCACGTCGATCGCGACGGCATCGGTGCCGATCTCGCGGACTCCGACGACGGTCGTCTCGAGAGGATCCATACTCCGTATGGACCGCTCCGACGGCAAGGCGCTTTCGGAGCCGGCTGCTGCAAGGTTCGCGTTTTCGATCCGTTCCGCGCTCAAATGGGTTCAGATCGGCTGTATAACCGAAACAGAGCCAGAAGCGGCAGTATTCAGAAGGCTTAACGTCCGTCGTGCGGAATCCCGATGTAGCATGCCAGAGGACCTGAACTGGGCCGTCGGTGGAGAAGCCGGCGACGGGATCGACTCAACCGGGAAGATCTTTGCCCAGGCGCTCTCTCGCGCGGGGCGCCACGTCTTTACCTCGAAGGATTTCGCGTCGCGAATCCGCGGCGGGTACACCGCATACAAGGTACGGACGTCGGTCGACCGCGTCGAGAGCGTCGTTGACAGACTCGATATCTTGATCGCGCTCACACAGCGGACCGTCGAGGAGAACCTCGACGAGCTTCACGACGGTTCGATCGTCATTTACGACGGCGAACGGTCGATGATGTCCGACTTCGAGGCTCCCGGTGAAACGACCGGCCTCGACGTTCCACTGAAACGACTCGCGGAGGACGCCGGCGGCGCTATTATGCGGAACATCGTCGCGCTCGGTGCGGCGTGTTCGGTTTCGGGGTTCGACATCGAATACCTCGACGAGTCCCTCGAGAAACGCTTCGGTAACAAAGGCGAGGCGATCGTCGAGAACAACAAAAAGGCCGCCCGTCTCGGCGCCGAGTACGTCGAGGAGGAGTACGATCTCTCGACGCCGTACGATCTGGAGACGACCGACAACGACTACGTCCTTCTGAACGGCGACGAGGCGATCGGAATGGGGGCCCTGGTCGCAGGCTGTCGGTTCTATTCGGGCTATCCGATCACACCCGCGACGGACGTGATGGAGTACCTGAAGGGTCGAATCGAGAACTACGGCGGGATCGTCGTTCAGGCCGAGGACGAACTCTCGGCGATCAACATGGCGCTCGGCGCTGCCCGAGCGGGCGCGCGTTCGATGACGGCGACGTCGGGTCCCGGAATCGATCTGATGACGGAGACGTTCGGCCTCGTCGCCACCTCCGAGACGCCGCTGGTCATCTGTAACGTCATGCGCTCCGGTCCCTCGACGGGGATGCCGACCAAACAGGAGCAGGGCGATCTCAACCAGATGCTCTACGGCGGTCACGGCGAGATCCCGAGATTCGTCGTCGCGCCGACGAACATCGCCGAGTGTTTCCACAAGACGATCGAGGCGTTCAACCTCGCGGAAAAATACCAGACGCCGGTGTATCTCACGGGCGACCTCGCGCTCGCGGTCACCGAACAGACGTTCCCCCCCGAGGAGTTCGATATGGATGCCGTCGAGATCGACCGCGGCAAGGTCGTCGACGGCGACGACATCGAGGCGTGGCAAAACGAGAAGGGCCAGTTCAAGCCCCATGCCATCACGGACGACGGGGTCAGCCCTCGATCGTTCCCCGGAACGGACGGTGGCGCACACATGTCGACCGGGCTCGAACACGACGAGTTGGGCCGGCGAACCGAGGACACGGGGATGCGGATCGAACAGGTCGACAAACGCGAACGGAAGGTCGATACCGCCCGCGAAAGCGAAGACTGGAGCTACCGGGAGTTCGGCGAGCAGGACGCCGACACGCTCGTCGTCTCGTGGGGCTCGAACGAGGGGGCGATCCGGGAAGCGATCGAACTACTCGCCGAGGACGACATCGACGTCCGGTTCCTCTCGGTTCCGTACATCTTCCCGCGACCGGATCTCACCGAGGCGATCGAGGCGGCTGAGGAGACGATCGTCGTCGAGTGTAACGCGACCGGCCAGTTCGCCGACCTCGTCGAACACGACGCGCTCGCCCGCGTGAAACGCATCAACAAGTACAACGGCGTCCGATTCAAGGCGGACGAACTCGCCGAGGAGGTCAAATCCACCCTCGGCGAACCGACGGAGGTGGAAGCATGAGCTCCAACGTTCGATTCACGGATTTCAAATCCGACAAGCAACCGACGTGGTGTCCCGGCTGCGGCGATTTCGGGACGATGAACGGGATGATGAAAGCGCTCGCCGAGACCGGCAACGATCCCGACAACACGTTCGTCGTCGCCGGGATCGGCTGTTCCGGCAAGATCGGGACGTACATGCACAGCTACGCGTTGCACGGCGTCCACGGCCGCGCCCTGCCGGTCGGCACCGGCGTGAAGATCGCCAATCCCGAACTGGAAGTGATGGTCGCGGGCGGCGACGGCGACGGCTACTCGATCGGGGCGGGTCATTTCGTCCACGCGGTTCGGCGGAACGTCGACATGACCTACGTCGTCATGGACAACCGGATCTACGGGCTGACGAAGGGGCAGTTCTCGCCGACCTCGCGTGAGGACTTCGAGACCTCTACGTCGCCGGACGGAACCAACCAGCAGCCGATCAATCCGCTAGCGTTGGCGCTCGCGTCGGGCGGGACGTTCATCGCGCAGTCCTTCTCGTCGGACTCCCAGCGACACGCCGA
>CAZWZX010000045.1:0-14180 GCA_964638655.1 uncultured Natronomonas sp. | reverse complement strand
AGTCGGTTTCATTTGATTTCGTCCACCAGTATCAGCTATCGAGGGCGGCGAGGGCATTTTCGACCGCGTCCGTGATGTCGGCCCTGGCCTGTCCCTCGAGTTCGACCAGCGGCGGCCGGACGGTCGCGTGATCGATGACGCCGCGCTCGACGAGCGCCAGCTTCGCGCCCGCGGCGAAACCGTGTTCGAAACAGGCGTCGAAGACCGGCGAAAGCACGTCTCGCTGGATCTCCCTGGCACGGCCGTACCGTTCCGCTTCCAGCGTCGCACAGAGCTCGCTGAGCGCTCCCGGGAAGATCCCCGCGAGTCCGTTGATGCCGCCGTCGGATCCCATCACCCCCGCGCCGACGAAGTGGTCGTCGTACCCCTGTAGGACGTCGAACGACTCCGGCGTCTCGGCGATGAACCGCTCGATGACGCTGAAATCGCCGCTCGTGTCCTTGATACCGTGGATGGCCTCGTGGGAAGCGAGTTCACTGACGGTCTCGACGCGTACCGGACCGCTGGTACACGACGGGATATTGTAGATGTACACCGGGAGCGCGGTCCGATCGGCCACCCGCTCGTAGAACGTCCGGTTGCCGGCCGGGGCGTTGGCCGCGTGATAGTACGGCGGCGGGACCAGCGCCGCGTCGGCGCCGGCGGCCGCCGCGTCGTCGATGAAGCCGAGGACGTCCCCGACGGTCGTCGCCCCGGCGCCGGCGACGACGGGGACACGCCCGTCGGCCGCCTCGACGGTCGTCTCGACGACGGCCCGCCGCTCGCCCTCGGAGAGGCTCGCGAACTCTCCCGACGTCCCACAGGGAACGAGCCCGTGAACCCCGTTTTCGATCGTCCAGTCGGCGAGCGCCGAGACAGCCCCGTGATCGATCGTTTCGTCGGCCTCGAACGGCGTCACCATCGCGGGCATCGTCGCGACCGGCGGTAACCCGATCGAAGTCGTGATATCGGACATACCGTCGTATATAACCCTTGGAGTGTAGTGTTTTCGGGTGCTCGATACTCATCGTGCCCGACCGCGAGATCCGGTGTCGCCGTTTCGCCGGCGACGAGCCGTCCCGCTCGACAAGCAATAATTTAAAAGGCTCGCTGGCCGAGTAACGATTGATGAGTACCCCCGCCGAAGCCGACCTCTCGGAGGTAGAGCGTGCAGGGCTGGAGCTGATACGGACCACCGGTGGCATCCACCAGAGCGACTTCTGGAAGGAACTCGACATCGACTCCCGGAAAGGGAGCCGGATCATCGACCAACTCGAGGAGAAGGGGCTGGTCGAGCGATCCGAGGCCGTCTACGAGGGCCACAACACCTACCACATCACCCCTATCCTCGATCCCCGGGATCTGGAGTTCTCGCTTCTGATGGCCGGCGATATGCTGTCGCCGTTCGTCGGCGACGAGGAGATCGACCCCCAGGGGGACGCCTTCTCCCAGTGGGTGATGAACCTGGCCTACGAGGAGTACTGAGCGGCGTGTTCTCGGCGTCTCGTTCTGAAGCGTAAGAACTCCCACGACAGCGATTCGATCGTGGTTTTAACTCTGTGCTCGTCAGATTTCAGCCAATACAGCTGATCATTTGAGTACTTCGTCGGATGATCACTAGTGCGATCGCAGCCGCACCGATTACGTCCCGAGATTTTTATCACCCACCGGTCGAACCCTTCTCCACTACACCCGTGGTGACAACGTCGTTCCGACCCGTTCGCGGGTATCCTGTAACTATATGATACCTGTCTTCCTCGCGAACCTCCTAACCATTAGAACGACGAACCCTCCGACGATTATCGTCCCGAGATATTGGAACGCTGGGTGGATCAACTGAGCGATAATATCTGGGGTAACAAATACCAAAACCAATGCGGTGAAAGCGAATCCGGTCGTATACGTTACCGTCCAGTATTTTGAAGATTTGTATATGATACCGAGTGCGACCGTTGTCAAAACCACAAACACGATGCCAGCGACCACCTCGTCCCAAGTACTTCGGGAGTACACGACCGCCAGCAGTATCGTAACTGATGGGATCGCGATCTCTTTGATAGCTCGGACGATCCCGTTCCGAATCGTCGGCTTTCCCATTGCAACTAATCCAACTGTCTGATCGTATTACGGGTGTCGTTCATAGTTCCTTTTCGGCCTCTCCGTCCGTTTTCGAGGCAGTCTCATACGCTGCTCGCTCGCTATCTGACTCAAGCCCGTATGGTGCTGGAAACGTTCTCAAGTGCGGTTTCGACATCAAGCCGTGTTACCTTTTCCGAGCCCGCGTTATTGCGATAGCGCTTCATGGCCGCCCGTGCTGTCTCGTCGGCCAATCTCGCCATGTCACTGGCGACAAATCCGCTAGTCTGTTCGGCTATCCACTGACTATCGATCCGCTCGGACGGGGCGCTGAGGTGAGCTTCGAATAGCGCCGCTCGGGTCTCCGCATCCGGTGGCGGAACTTCTATTTTCTCCCCGAGTCTGCCGGACCGGAGCATCGCGTCGTCGACCTCTTCGACGAGATTGGTCGCTGCGATGACGATCACGTCGGCATCCTCGTCGTTGATATCGGATAACTCCTCGAGGAACTGATTAACCATCTGTCGTTCGCTCTTACTTTGACGTGCTGACTGTCTGTCGGTTGCGAGTGCGTCGATCTCGTCGATGAACACCAACGTCGGTTGATTCTCTTTAGCTTCGGCAAACATCTCTTGGACGTTTTCCGCGCCCTCGCCGATGTATTTGCTTGCGAGGTCGCCGGCCTTCGCCTCGATGTAATTGACGTCGAGTTCACCAGCCAACGCTTTCGAAACGTACGTTTTCCCCGTTCCGGGCGGACCGTACAGGAGAAATCCGTTTTCAACCCCGAGGCCAAACTCCTCGTAATGCTCCGGGTTCTCGAGGGGGTCGATAACCTTCTCATGGAGCTCCTCTTTCAGCGTTTCCATACCCACTACGTCATCGAAATCGATCTCGGGAGGATTACGAATGAACTTACCTACCTCACTCTTTTCATCTGCCACCTGAGCTACCGACTCGAAAACATCCTCCTCCGTGATCTTTGTCTCTCGTTCGGTCTCCTTTTGTCTGACTGCAGCTTTACGGGCGGCACGCCTCCCGACCTCCACGATGTCACTCGCAGAGAAACCGGACGTCTCTCTGACGAACCGGTCTTCCCCAATAGACTCCGAAGGCCCGGTCAGTTGGTGTCGGAAAATCTCCCACCTAGCTTCCTTGTCCGGTTTCGGAACCTCGATTTTCGAATCGAATCGCCCGGATCGTAACATCGCTTCATCAACGTCGTCTGGTCGGTTTGTCGCGGCGATGACGAGGAGATCGTCTTCGGGTTCTATGTCGGACAGCTCCTGTAATAGCTGGTTCACCATCTTCTTTTTATCCTCGTGCATGTTCGAGTCGCTCCCACGATCCGCCCCGAGCGCGTCAATCTCGTCAATGAAAATAAGTGCTGGCTGGGAGGAGTGCGCCTCCTCGAACAGCTGTTTGATATTTTCGACCCCCTCCCCGAGCCACTTGCTCTCAATATCGCCTACATCGATGCCTGCGTAATTGGCACCTAACTCTCCCGCCAAACACGTCGCGATATGTGTCTTCCCGGTTCCCGGTGGACCGTGGAGGAGGATACCGCTCTCCGAGCCAACACCGAACTTGCTGTAGGCCTCGCTGTCGGTATCAAACGGATCGATAACAGTTCTCTGCAGCCGAGACTTGAGCGATTCCATGCCCGCAATATCGTCGAAATCCACATCCGGGGAGTTACTGATGAATTCAAGCTCTGCACCGCCGTCCCCCTGTCCGTTCTGCTCACTCCCCGGCGCGTTAGGCTCCGGTGGGCGTTGATCGTCCGCTTGTGAACCCCCAACCAGGTTCTTCAGTGCTTCGTTTGCCATCTCTCTGACCTCCGGGTGGTTATCTTCGGCGAGGTGCTGGAGGCGCTCGACGGCATGTTCGCTCTGTAATTGTCCCAATGCGACTGCAGCGTTGTGACGCACTTCGGGATCCTCGTCCCGAACTGCTGGATCGATGGTCTGTGCGAGTTCGTCAGCTTTCTTCGGATAATCCATACCGATGTTACCTAGAGCGATCGCTAGGTCTCCCTTCATCGCGCCCGTGTATGACATCGCTTGCATGATCTCTTCCGTGTGCGGTTCAACGACACCGGTATAGTCCCGCGAGTACCAAACGAGCGCCGAAGCGGCGTTCGCTCGCGCGTCCGGGTGCTCGTCTTCGAGAAGATTCACCAGATCGCTAACGAGCTGCTCTTTGGAGACCGGAACCTCCTTGATAACTTTTCCGGGTGCGTTCTCGCTCGCCAATGCAATAGTAAGAACGCCATTATTACGGGTTTCGCCGTCGTCCGAATCGAGATACCGATAGGCCGCTCCCGCGTTGTTCGGGTTCGCGCGCTGACAGAGCTCGTACGACTCCGTGCGATCTTTTACATCTCCACGCGCTTTGTACAGGGATGTCGCGACGAACCCTGCTGCGAACAGCATCCCTATCCACACACCAGAGCTCTCTAAACCATCGATAAAAACGGAAAGCGGCGCCAAGAGCAACATGACGACCAGTGCCGATACAACGTATAGCGCAAAAAATACCAAGACGCCGACAACGATGTTCGGTATCGTTCGCCACGTCCCGTGTGTGAAATACTGTTCACGGAAGAAAACTCTGAGCCTGTTCACCCCGGCACTGAACGATTCTTGTACTTTCGTCCCCACTTCCTTCGCTGTTGACTTTCCCGTCGAATCAGCTGCAGCAGTCATCTAATCTTATCTGATTGAGAGAAAAAATAAATATTATGTAAGATAACTTTCACCTAAATTTAGATGGTAAACTGTCGGATGTTTCGACCAACGATTCGAACGGCTGGGATCCGAGTGGCTTCGACAATTTGAACGCGAGTCTATCGTAGACCCGCTTTTCGAAAACGTGGCGAGAACTTCACCTGATTCAAGGCGGAGGCCCCACCCTCAAGGAGGGCCGGGCTTCCGGCTCCGGCGGAAGCACAAGCGAGTCGGGTGGGGAGGACGGAGAGGGCTCAGAGATCTCTCAGGCCGTGCGAGCGGGCAAAGCCCGCGCGCAGAAGCCGACACGGTCCTGACCAGCTGCCGGACTGTTGCCTGCCAGATAGTGTTCAGATAAGCTGATTCCATGCGAAGGCGAATGATCGAAGCCAATTGTCGGCGGTATCTGCTTCAGCGTTGCTGAAACAGCTCGAGAAAACTGGTAGTTCGTCTTTTTACCTCTCGAAAGAGACGTTCGACACTATTCCGATTTCCATGCTTTTCATATCTGAAATCGAGGCTGTGACGGCGGCAAGCGTCTTTCAACGATTGTGAACCGTCAATGAGAAACACGGCTCGTCTACATCGTGTTTCTCGCGGGGTTCAGCAAAGAACGCATGAGAAATTACCTTGTTTGTCGTCGGTTCAAGCTTTGTATAGAGTAATTCGCTTATCTTGGGATCGACAACTGCGTACAGCCAATACTGCTCATCATTGAGTCGGATCACAGTCTCATCAACCGCAACGTGATCCGGACTCCGACCAGATCCGGGCCGTAGCTCTGCTTTGTGAACCCAGCTGTGAACGGTTGATCGAGCTCGATTGACACCAAATATCTCAAGTGTAGAAACGGTATTCGAAAGTGATAGTCCAACAAATTGGAGCTGAATGAGCTTCATCAAAAAGCGAGGTGTCGCTTCTCGTTCAACAAATTCTAAGCCGATCTCGTCCAAATTGCCGTTGAGGCGGGCGTTTTCTGGTATAGACACTCAAAAAACACACCGCCTCACTCTTCATCCTTATCTGAACACCGCCCTGATCGGCGTCCCAACAATGAAGGCCTCAAGGGGCGCAACATCGATACTCACCGCCGGACAGCTGTCGAACGGGGACACGACTCGCCCGGCGATCCATCGGAGTTCACGAAATGACGGACACCTACATCGGCGCCATCGATCAGGGGACGACCGGGACCCGGTTCATGATCTTCGATCACGGCGGCCACGTCGTCGAAAGCGCCTACGAGCGACACGAACAGCACTATCCGGAACCGGGATGGGTCGAACACGACCCGATCGAGATCTGGGAGAACACCCGGGCGGTCGTCGGACGAGCACTCGAGGGAGGGGCGATCGCTCCCGACCAGCTGGCGGCGATCGGGATCACGAACCAGCGCGAGACGACCGTCGTCTGGGACGCCGAGACCGGGGTCCCGGTGTCGAACGCCATCGTCTGGCAGGACCGTCGGACGACGGATCGGATCGAGGAGCTCGAAGCCGACGGGAAGGCCGAATGGATCCGGGCGAAAACCGGACTGCAGGCGGACGCGTACTTCTCGGCGAGTAAAGTCGAGTGGATACTCGATAACGCCGACCCGATCGGCGTCGACCGCTTCCGGCCGGAGGACGTCCGCGAGCGCGCGGCGGCCGGGGAGCTACGGATGGGGACGATCGACTCGTGGTTGATCGACCGGCTGACCGGCAACCACGTGACGGACGTCACGAACGCCTCCCGGACGATGCTTTACGACATCCACGAGATGGCATGGGACCGCGAACTTCTGGCGGAGTTCGACGTCCCGCGGACGATGCTGCCCGAGGTCAGGCCATCGAGTGACGAACGCCACTACGGGACCACCGATTCCGAGGGGTTTCTGAACGCGGCGGTTCCGGTGACGGCCGCGTTGGGAGATCAACAGGCCGCACTCTTCGGACAGACCTGTTTCGATCGGGGCGACGCAAAAAACACCTACGGGACGGGCTCGTTCTATCTGATGAACACCGGCACCGAACCCGTCGAATCGGACCGGGGGCTGTTGACGACGGTCGGGTTTCAGCTGTCTGACGAACCGGTTCGGTACGCCCTCGAGGGATCGATATTCGTCACCGGCGCGGCCATCGAGTGGCTCGACGACGTCGGTCTGATCGACGATCCGGCCGAAACCGAGCGACTGGCCCGATCGGTCGACTCGACCGACGACGTGTTCGTGGTCCCGGCGTTCGCCGGACTGGGCGCGCCCCACTGGGACGGCCGCGCGAGGGGGACCATCGTCGGGCTCACCCGGGGGACGCGACGCGAACACATCGTCCGGGCCACGCTCGAGGCGATCGCCTACCGGACGCGCGACATCGCGGGAGCGATTGCGGCCGACTCGGGAATCGAAACGGAAACGCTGCGGGTCGACGGCGGCGCGGTCAAAAACAGCTTTCTCTGTCAGCTGCAGGCCGACATCGTCCAGTGCCCGATCGCGCGCCCGGTCGTCGACGAGACGACCGCACTCGGTGCCGCGTACGCGGCCGGTCTGGCGGTCGGGTACTGGGACGACCTCGATGAGTTGCGATCGAACCGCCGGATCGACAGGGTGTTCGAACCGGCCATCGAGCGAGCCGAAGCCGAACGGATGCACACACGATGGGGGGACGCGGTGGAACGGTCGCTCGATTGGGCCGGGAGCGAGGGGAGGGACACGGCGTGAGTTCCGACACGGACGTCCTCGTGATCGGCGGGGGCGCCACCGGGGCCGGCGTGGCCCGCGATCTCTCGCTTCGCGGCGTCGACGTAACGCTCGTCGACCGGCAGGGTCTCTGTGGTGGGACGTCGGGTCGGTCCCACGGCGTGCTCCACAGCGGCGCGCGGTACGCCGAATCGGATCCCGTCGGAGCGTCGGAGTGTATCGCCGAAAACCGTATCTTGCGGTCTATCGCGGGGGAGTGCGTCCGCGATACCGGCGGGCTGTTCGTGCAGCTGTCCCGTGACGATCCGGCGTATTTCGATCGGAAATACGACGCCTGTCGGGCGGCCGACATCGATGCGGAGCTTCTGGACGGCGACGAAATCGTGCGCTCGGTTCCGGGTCTTTCGGCCGACGTGACACGGGCAATGGGCGTCCCGGACGGTGTCGTGAACCCCTCACGGCTGATCGCCGCGAACGCCGCCGACGCCGAGCGGAACGGGGCGACGATCCGTCCGAACGGCCCGGTAACGGATCTGACCGTCCGGAACGGCCGTATCGCGGCTGTCCGGCTCGGCGGGAACGCGCCCGAGCGGATCGAACCGGAGTACGTGGTCAACGCCGCGGGCGCGTGGGCCGGGACGATCGCGTCGATGGCGGGGCTCGACCTGGAGATGGCTCCGACGCGCGGCGTCATGGTCTCGGTGCGATACGGCGGGCTTGATCCGGTGTTGAACCGCTGTCGGGAGCCGGCGGACGGCGATATCGTCGTGCCACAGCCCGATCGGGCGGTGCTCGGGACAACGAGCGTGCCGGTGTCGGACCCGGAGACGTACGAACGCGCCGACTGGGAGATCGAGACCTGCATCGAGGAGTGTGCCGCGATGCTCCCGGTCGTGGCGAACGCCGAGATCGAACGCGTGTGGTGGGGCGTCCGACCCCTGTACGCGCCCGACGAGGACGGAACGGGTCGACGAGGGATCTCCCGTGGGTTTCAGCTGCTCGATCACACGGACCGCGTCGAGAACGTCGTCAGCATCGTCGGCGGGAAGCTGACGACCTACCGACGGATGGCTGAGGCGACCGCCGATCTCGTCTGTGACAGACTCGGCGTCGCCGCGTCGTGTGAGACGGCCGACCGCCGGCTCCCGGGCGCCGATAGCCCGGCGACGCTCGAACGATATATCGAGGCGTACGACGTCCGAGGGGAGACGGGAAAGGGCGACGACCGATCGGCCGACGGAGAGGGGACGAACGATCGATAGCCCGATCGTTACTCACTCGCCGTCGTAGAGCCGCTCGCCGACCCGTTCCGGCAGTCCGACCGCTTCGATCTCCTCGTTGACACGGTCGATGTCGTACGACACTCGCCGTCGATCGACTTCGTCGGTCGCCGTATCGAGGACCGCGTAGGCGGCTCGCGGATAGCCGTCCCTCGGTTGGCCGCCGCTGCCCGGGGTGAGGACGGGCCGCCCGTCCACCCGGGCTTCGTGCTGAATGTGGGTGTGTCCGAGCACGACCCCGTCGTACTCGTCGAGATACGGTCGGAGGTTCGAAAACTGCCTCGGGTAGACGTAGGCGTCGATCCGTTCGGGATGGGAGTGCACCAAAAGATACCGCCCGTCGGCGAACGTCGCCCGCTCCGGAAGCGCCGCGAGCCATTCTCGCTGTCCCTCGGAGAGCTCCCGTTTGGCGTGTTCCAGTCCGGCTTCAGCCATTCGGTTTGCGGCGTATCGGTGCGGCGTCTCGACGGTCCGATCGTGGTTCCCCTGGACGGTAACCGACGCGAGCTCTCGGATCCGCTCGAGACAGGCCCGGGGCCAGGGGTTGTAACCGACGATATCGCCCACACAGACGACCGAGTCGACGTCGGGCATGTCGTCCAACACCGCCTCCAGCGCCGGGAGGTTCGCGTGGATGTCCGAAACGAGGCCGATTCGCATACCGACGGGTTCGAGCGCCGACAAGGAAACTGTGGTGTTCGACCGGATCGCACGTCTCGAACGGCTCACCTGTCGCCGCCGACGATATCGAGCACCGCCCGGAGGTCGTGGATCTCGTGGTCCGCAAGCTCCCCTCGGGCGTCGGCTCCGTAGGCGACGGTCTCGATACCGAGCGCCGCGGCGCCCACGATATCGTGGTCGTATCTGTCCCCGATCATGACCGTCCGGGTCGGGTCGGCATCGAGCGCCTCGAGTGCGTCCCGGAACATCCGCGCGTCGGGTTTCGTGTACCCGACCGCCTCGGAGGTCGTCAGGTGATCGAAGCGGTCCCGGATCCCGAAGGTCCCGAGTATGCGGTGGGCCTCGGGGGTATCGATATCCGAGACGATCGCGAGATCGAAGCCCCCGTTGGACAGGGCCTCGATCGTCCCGACGGCGTGTTCTTTCGGGCGGAGTTCGGCTTCGACCGCCGCTTCGAGCCGCGTATCCCAACCCGAGGGTGGCTCACCGTCGAAAAGCGCCGCGGTCGCCTTCGCGTAGCCGTCCCGTGCGAGCCGGTACTCGTTGCCCTCGCGGCTCCGGAAATGCTCTCCGAGCACCGTTTTCCACTGATCGAGGGCCTCGTCCGGATCGATGTCGATGTCGGCCGCAAGTTCGTCGACGAACGCCGCGTAACCGGCCCGGATCGAGGCCAGTTCGACGATCACGCCGCCGATGTCCCACAGAACTGCCCGGTCCGTCGGTGCCGTCATGTTCTCGAGCACGATCGCCGGACACTCAACCGTTCGTGTTCGGTCCGGCCGCGGGGCCCCGCCGAGGGGTATAAGACGCCAGGACACACAGAAACCCTGTGAGTCTCTTTGAGACGCTCGCCGACCCCGAAGACAGCGACGCGGTTCGAGCCGTATCGCTCGTCTTTGCGGGGATCGAGCGCGACCTCAACGGAGCGGTGCGGGCCCACTGTGAGGCGCTCGGGATCGAACCGCCGGCGGAAGGACCGCCCGCCGAAGCGCGGGCCGAGGAGCTCGCCGAACTGGTGGGCCACCACGTCTCCGGCGATCTCTGGTCGTACTTCGCTTCGGAACAAGCGTCGGAGGAGCTGAAAAACGCCGAGTCGGTACGGGCCTTCGCCGGACAGAGCGACGCGGAGTGGCAGGCGAGCCTCGAACGGCTCGCGAAGGCGGCCCCCGAAGACGTCGAGGGATCGGTTCGCGAACGGGCCGACGCCGTCGTCCGTGAGGAGTTCGGACTCGATCTCGAAACGTTCGAATCGCGGATCGTCGGGTGGAGCCCCGAGCGGACGCTCCGCGAGGCGCTTCGGGGACGGGTCGACGCCGATATCGAACGACTCAGGCTGGCGACGGCGGCGCTCGAGCGATCGAAGGGAGAGGAGTGATGCCGTACAGTCGCCGACGTTCGGCGATCCGACAGTCTCAATCGGGCGATCCGATCGCGTGCAGTCGACCGCCCTCGTCTCCGATGAAAACCGTCCCCTCGACGACCGTCGGCGCGGCCCCGAGAGTCTCTCCAGTCCCGAAGCGCCACCGGCTGTCGCCGGAGTCGAGCGCGAACGACGCGATCCCCTCCTCGCCGACCCCGACGTAGACGGCGTCCGCGATCGTCGCGGGGGTCGTCACGGCGCCTTCCGTTTCGGCTCGCCATCGCTCGGCCCCGGTGTCGGGATCGACAGCGTACAGTCCGCCGTCCTCGGCCTCGCGACCGACGTAGACGGCGTCGCCCACCGCGGGCGTCGTCGCGATCGAACCGGTCTCGAAGCGCCATCGCTCGGCCCCGGTGTCGGGATCGAGCGCGTACATCCGACCGTCGTTGCCCCCGACGTAGACGGCGTCGCCGACTGAGGGCGCCGAGAGCACCGGCCGGTCGGTTTCGAACCGCCACCGCTCGGTGCCGTCGGCCGCGTCGATCGCGTAGACGGCCGAGTCCCAGCCGCCGACGTACACCGTCCCGTCGGCGATCGCCGGCGACGAGACGACTCGATAGTCCGTCGCGAACGACCACCGTTCGGTCCCATCCGCCGCCCCGATCGCGTATACCTGCCCCTCCGTCGCCCGGCTCGCGACGTACACGACGCCGTCGGCGACTGCCGGCGACGCGTCGATCGAGCCGTTCGCCTCGAAGGTCCACCGTTCGGTTCCCCCGGTCGCGTCGACCGCGTAGAGTCGATCGCCACGGCTCCCGACGTAGACTGTTCCGTCGACGACCGCCGGGGACGAGAAGATACGCCCCTTCGTCTCGAACGACCACAGGCGCTCGCCGTCGACCGCATCGATCGCGTACAGCGTGTTTCCGCCGCCGAAGTAGACGGCTCCGTCGACGACCGCCGGCGAGGACCGAACGGGGCCGTCGGCGTCGTACGTCCAGCCTCCGCCCGGTTCGTCCGGCCCGGTGACGTCCGCAACGCGTCCCGTGTTTTCGGTGTCGTATTGGAACATGGTCGCCCCGCCGATCGACGGATCGAGGGGATCGCCCCGGACCGGGGCGTCGTTCCCGTCGCCTCCGAGACAGCCCGCAAGCGACGACGAAACTCCGGCGAGCATCGCTCGCCGCGTCGTCGCCCCTCGTCCGATCCGGGACCCGGAGTTCACAGCGGGTCTCGGGGTCCGGTCGTTATAAGCGCTCGGCGAGATTCGGGACTGACGCGACGATCCGAAACACGGCCGACAACGGCGCCGAGCGACGAGTTCGACCGTTCCCACGGGACCCGCGCCGTTTCAATACCCTTTTGCCGCCGCGTCCAGTTTTGACCGGTATGGCAGACTTTCAGGTCATCGTCGGCGACGACGACGGGGCCACCTACTCGTTCGAGGTGGACGGACAGGACGCGAACCGGTTCATCGGCCGATCGATCGGCGAGACCGTCGACGGTGCGGCCGTCGGTCTCTCCGGGTACGAAATCGAGATCACCGGCGGCTCGGACCGGGCCGGCAGACCGATGCACGGGCAGGTGTCCGGCTCGGCGACGAAGGCTATCCTCTCGACCGGCGGCGTCGGGTTCGAGCCCACGGTCGAGGGCGAGCGGAAACGGATCACGGTTCGCGGCGCCGAGGTCTCCGAGGAGACCCGCCAGATCAACGCGAAGATCGCGACCCGCGGCGAACAGTCCGTCGAGGAGCTACTCGGCGAAGGCGACGAGGACGACGAGTAACCCCGTCGATGAGCGAGGACCGCCCTCCGAGCGCCCTGTACGAGGCGTTCCTTCGCGGCGAACGTCCGGAGGACGTCCTCGTCTATCTCCACGAGGAGGGCGTCGGATCGATGGACGATCTCCTCGAGATCGGCGCCCGCGTCGACGACGGCGTCGTGTTGGTGTTGCCGGGCGAGGAGGGGCGATCGGCGTTCCAACGGGCGACCGGACTCGACGCGATGCAGTTCGCCGGCATGGCGATGGAAACCGACGGCGCGATCGACGACGACTGTACGGGCGGCGTCTGTCCCGAGGCGGCGGCCGGGCCGGACGAGGAACACTACGCCAAGTTCGTCTTCGCGTTCGTCGAGGAAAGAAACGAGTCCGTCGGCGGTCTCTACGCCGAGGGCGACGTCGTTCACGGCTATGCGGCCTGTGCGTGCGGGACGACGTATTCTGAAAAGCGCGTTCTCGAGAGCTGAATGGCGGATGGGTCGGTCTGTTTTCGAACCGTCGTGCCGAGCGGTAGCTGCGTCGTCGGTCGGCTGTCGTTCGTTCCGTCGTCGATCCCCGTCTCTGAACTGTTCGTTTCTCGGGGCCCCAGATCGGGGAAACGACAGTACCGTGGCCGAATCGCCACGCCGTCTCGAGTTACCGGAGCGTCTCGGCCAGGGCGTCGGCGATGTGGGCGCCGATCCCGCCCTTTTCGCCCTCCCGAACCGTGACGTCGTCGGGACCGACGAGGAGAACCCGGGTTCGTTCCGAACCCATGACGCTGGCGTCGTTGGCGACCACGAACGCCAGCCCGGCCCGTTCGAGCGTCTCCCTTGCACGCGCCGTCATCGACTCGTCGTCGCCGCTCGTCTCGAGTTTGAACCCGACGATCGGGAGGTCGGGGTGTTCCCCGCGGATCGTATCGATGAGCTTCGGCGTCGGCTCCAGTTCGAGCGTCAGTTTTCCGCCGGATCGGATCTTCTCGGACGCGGGCTCGACGGTGTAATCTCCGATCGCGGCCGCGCTCACGAGCGCGGCCGCCCCGTCGGCGACCGACTCGACCGCCTCCAGCATCTCCGAAGCGCTCTCGACTCGACGGACGTCGGCGTACGGGACGTCATCGCCGTCGTGGACGAGCGTCACGTCCGCCCCTCTGACGTAGCAGGCCTTCGCGACGGCGCGGCCGGTCCGGCCGGAGGCCCGGTTCGTTAGCACCCGGACCGGGTCGATCGACTCGCTCGTCGGGCCGCTCGTCACGACGACGTGTCGGCCGGCAAGGGGTCGGTCGCCGGCGGCTCGGGCGACATCGAGTACGATCGCCTCTTCGCTCGCGATCTTGGCTTTCCCCTCCTCGATCCGCGGCTCGACGAAACCGATACCCCACGACTCGAGGCGTTCGATCGCCTCGAGAACGCCCGGGTGATCGTACATCGGCTCGTGCATCGCCGGCGCGACGACGATCGGAACCCCGGCACCGAGCGCCGTCGTCGCCGTCGTCGTGACGGGCGTATCGTCGACCGCGGCGGCGACCTTCCCGATCGTGTTGGCGGTCGCGGGCGCGAGCAGGAGGACGTCCGCCCACCCGTCGTAACCGCACAGCTCGACGTGTTCGACCGCTCCCGTGGTTTCGGTGACGACGGGCC
>CAZWZX010000044.1:0-14222 GCA_964638655.1 uncultured Natronomonas sp. | reverse complement strand
CCGATCCCAGTACGTTTATTACTGTCAAGTCGGGAGTTGACACATGGCGTGGACACGATTTCGCGATCCGGCGGGAAGCGTTCGAACCGGCGAATGGCACGGCGATTCGGTCTCCTTCGGCGGCCGGAGCTACGACCTCGATGAGGTCGATCTCCTCAGCCCCGCCGATCCGAGCAAGATCGTCTGTATCGGACTGAACTACGAGGATCACGCCGAAGAGGTCGGCATGGATCTCCCCGAACGGCCGATGCTGTTCCTGAAGGGGCCGAACACCGTCGCCGGCCACGGCGACGAGATCCCGCTCTTGCCGACAGACGTCCGGATCGACTACGAGGCCGAACTGGCGGTCGTCATCGACGAGCAGTGCCGCCACGTCGACGAATCCGACGCGATGGACGTCGTCGCCGGCTACACCTGCCTGAACGACGTTTCGAACCGACACGATCAGGACGAAGAGCAAAACTGGGTCCGCGGGAAGGCGTTCGATCACGCCGCGCCGATCGGTCCGGCCGTCGTTCCCCCCGAGGAAGTCCCCGACGACGCCTCGATACAGCTCCGGTTGAACGGCGAGACGAAACAGGACTCATCGCTCTCACAGCATATCTTCTCGGTCCCTGAGCTCATTGCGGAGATCACGACGTACATGACCTTAGAGCCCGGCGACGTCATCGCGACGGGAACCCCTGCGGGAATCGGGCCGGTCTCGCCCGGCGACACCGTCGAGGTCGACATCGAGGGCGTCGGCGTCCTCGAAAACGAGTTCGTCGAACCCGAATAAATACGGGCTTCGGCCGTCTCAGGCCGGCCCGAGCGTGGCCCGTAACGGTACATTCATTGCGCGTCTGTCCCTTATTCGACGTGATGTCAAACGTCTCATGGGACTTCGCGTCGCTCTCGTCCGAACAGGAGCTGATCAAACGCGAGATCGGCCGGATCTGTGACGAGTTCGACGCCGAGTACTGGCGCGAGCACGACAAAAAGAAGGAGTACCCCCACGAGTTCGCCGATCTCCTGGCGGAGAACGGCTGGCTAGGGGCGTTGATCCCCGAGGAGTACGGCGGCGGCGGTATGACGACCGACGAGATGGTCGTGATGATGGAGGAGATCGCCGCAAGCGGCGGCGGCTTCGGCGCCACCCAGGCGATCCACGGCGCGATCTACACCACCCGTCCGATCGTCGAGCACGCGAGCGAGGAACTGAAAGAGGAGATCCTCCCGAAGCTCGCCCGCGGCGAGTTGACGATCCAGTCGCTCGGGCTCACCGAGCCCAACGCCGGCTCGGAGTCGACCGCGATCGAGACGAAAGCCGAGAAAGACGGCGACGAGTACGTCGTCAACGGCCAGAAGATCTGGACCTCACGGCTCGACGTCTCCGATTTCCTCCTTTTGGTCGCCCGGACCAAACCGAAATCGGAAGTCGACAAGAAGACCGAGGGCATCTCGATGCTGCTCGTCGACGTCGAGGACGCCAAATCGCAGGGCGCCCTCGAGATGAAATCGATCGATAAGACCTCGACGAACCTCTCGAGTGCCTTCGAGGTGTGGCTCGAGGACCTCCGCGTTCCCGCCGAGAACATCATCGGCGAGGAGCACAGGGGGTTCTATAACCTCCTCGATGGGCTCAACGACGAGCGACTGGTCATCGCCGCCGAGTGTATCGGCCACTCGAAACTCGCGATCGATCGCGCCGTCGAGTACGCCGACGAACGCGAGGTGTTCGACCGACAGATCGGCTCGAACCAGTCGATCCAACACCCCCTCGCCGAGGCGTACATGCGGACCCTCTCGGCCAAACAGACGGTGTACGCGACCGCCGAGATGATGGACGACCTCGAGCGTCAGCAGGTCGGCATCCTCGCGAACGCCTCGAACTACATCGCCTCCGAGATCGCCTTCGACGCCTCCGACGCCGCGGTCCAGACGTTCGGCGGCTTCGGCATCGCCCGCGAGTACGACGTCGAGCGGCTCTTCCGGGACGCTCGGCTCGCCAAGATCGCCCCGATCTCCCAGCAGCTCGCGTTGAACTACGTCGGCGAGAAGGCGCTCGGGCTCCCGCGGTCGTTCTGAACGTCGCAGAGGGCTCCGGTTCCATACATTTATTGCCTGACTACGTCCATGTGCATGTATGCTCGAGTTTACCGAGGAGCAGCGACTCATCCGCTCGGAGATCGAGAAGATCTGCGACGATTTCGACAACGAGTACTGGCGCGAGAAGGACCGCAACGCCGAATACCCCATGGATTTCGTCCGGACGCTCGGCGAGCACGGCTGGCTTGGAACCGTTATCCCCGAGGAGTACGGCGGTGCCGGGCTGGACACGCTCGAGGCGTCAATCATCTTAGAGGAGATCGTCGCCAGCGGCGCCGGCTTCAACGGTTCGATGGCCTGTCACGGCGCGATGTTCATCCCGCGGTCGATCCTCAACTACGGCAGCGAGGAGATGAAAGCGGAGTATCTCCCGAAGATCGCCAGCGGCGAAAAGCTGATGCAGTGTTTCGCGCTGACCGAACCGAACGCCGGCTTCGACTCGACGGCGATCACGACGCGGGCCGAACGCGACGGCGACCGCTACGTCATCAACGGCCAGAAGACGTGGTGTTCGCGGCTGCACGCTTCCGATTACATGGTGCTGGTCGCCCGGACGACACCCCGCGACGAAGTCGACAAAAAGACCGAGGGCATGAGTCTCTTCCTCGTCGATATCGAGGACGCCAAATCACAGGGCGCGATCGACGCCGAGGAGATCGAGAAGAACATCCGCGCGGCCGTCCCCTCCTATGAGGTCTGGTTCGAGGATCTCGAGGTCCCCGCCGAGAACCTCATCGGAGAGGAGGACGAGGGCTTCTATCAGGTGATGGACGGCCTCAACGAGGAACGGGTCGTCATCGCCGCCGAGGCCGTCGGACTGGCCCGGGTCGCGATCGATCGGGCCGTCCAGTACGCCAAAGATCGGGAAGTGTTCGACCGGCAGATCGGCTCGAACCAGGCGATCCAACATCCCCTCGCCGAGGCGTACGCCCGGATGACGAGCGCCCGGAACATCACCTATCAGGCCGCCAAAGCGTTCAAGGAGGGCCGAGACGTCGGCGAGGCGGCGAACGTCTCCGCCTACATGGCCCGGGAGGCCGCCTCCGAGGCGACCGACGCGGCCGTCCAGACCCACGGCGGCTACGGCATCGCGGTGGAGTACGACGTCGAGCGCTTCTATCGCGAGGCCCGGATGACCCACATCGCGCCGGTCTCGGACGAGATGATCCTCAACTACCTCGGCGAGCACGTGCTCGGGCTCCCGCGCTCGTACTGACAATGTACGCACTCGACGATATCTCCGTGCTGGCGCTCGAAAGCGGGATCAGCGCCCCCTTCTGTAGCCGGCTGCTCGGCGATTTCGGCGCCGACGTCGTCAAGATCGAACGCCCCGGCGTCGGCGACGTCAACAGACACTGGGACACCGCCATCGACGGCCACTGCTCGTCGCACGTCTGGGTGAACCGGAACAAACGGAGCCTCGAACTCGATCTCAAATCCGAAGACGGGATCGAGGTCTTCTACGACCTCGCCGAGAAGGCCGACGTCGTCATTCAGAACTTCTCGCCGGGCGTCACCGAACGGCTCGGGATCGATTACGAGGCGCTGTCGGAGCTGAACGACGAACTCGTCTACGTCAACATCTCGGGCTACGGGCAGGACGGCCCGTATCAGGACCGCAAGGCCTACGATCTGGTGATGCAGGGCGAGACCGGGCTGATACTGATGAACGGCAGCCCCGACGCGCCGGCGAAGGTGCCGCTCAGCATCTGCGATATCAACGCCGGGATGTACGGCGCGATGGGCGCGATCACGGCCCTCTTCCAGCGCGAGCGGACCGGCGAGGGCCAGGAGATCGACCTCTCGATGTTCGGCGGGATGCTCTCGTGGCTCGGATACTTCCCGCTGAAGTACATCCACAACGGCGAGATCCCCGAACGGTCCGGAATGCGACACCACGTTCTGACGCCGTATGGTCCACACCGGACCGCCGACGAAGAGTACATCAACTTCGCGGTGCTCAGCGACGCCCACTTCGAGGTCTTCTGTGAGGAGGTGATCGAACACCCCGATTTCCTCGAGGACGAGCGCTTCGAGACGAACGAAAAGCGGATCGAGAACCGCGAGACGTTCGAACCCCTCCTCGAGGAGATCATCGCCTCAGAGCCCAGAGATTACTGGGCCGAGCGGCTGGAGGCGGTCGGCCTCCCGTGGGGCGACGTCAACACGATCGACGACGTTATCGAACACCCGGTGACCGAACACCTCGGCTCGGTCCGCGATCTTGAGACCGACGAGGGGCCGATCGAGGTGATCGACAACCCGCTGGATATGGGGAAGGCGTCGCTCAAATGCGAGACGCTGCCCGACCTCGGCGAACATTCGAGGGAACTGCTCGCCGAACTCGGCTACGACGCGGCGAAGATCGACGAACTCGAAGCCAACGGCGTCATCTGATCCGGTATCGCGTCGTCCGTTTTAGAACTCGATCGAAACGCCGGCGGTCGATCCCTCCTCAGTACTCTCGGTCGAAATCCGGGCCGCGCCCTTCCCTCATCGCGGCCGCGGCCTCCTCGGATTCGGGATCGTTCTCGCACGCCCAGCGGCTGTCCAGAACCGCGTGGGCGTGTTCCTCGAACGACCGGACGGTCGGATCGACGAGTCGCTTCGACTCCCGGAGTGCGACCGCCGGCTTGTCGCGCAACTCGGCCGCGATCGACTCGGCGGTTTCGAGACACTTACCTTCCGGTACGACGTCGGCGGCGACACCGAGCTCTTCGGCTTCCTCCGCGGTGACGTCCTCGCCGAGCAGGACGACCCGCTTGGCTCTCGCTTCCCCGATCATGCGGGGAAGGATCCAGCCGCCGCCGGTCGCCGGGGTCGCGCCGATGTCGACGTGGGCGTCCCGCAGGAACGCGTTCTCGCTCATGACCCGGAAATCACACGACAGCGCGAGTTCCATTCCGCCGCCGACCGCCGGCCCGTTGACCGCCGCGATCGAGGGTTTCGGCCCCTTATAAAGGAGTTCCATCGCCGAAGCCACTTTTCCCAGTCGATCGGTCTCCTCGAACCGGTAGTCGGGCGTTTCGCTGTCGGCCGTGTCCTTGCCGCTACAGAAGCCCTTCCCACTGCCCGTCAACACGATCGCATAGACGGACTCGTCGTCGGTCGCGTCCTCGATCGCCATGTTGAGCTCTTCGAGCATGTCCTGGGTGTAGGCGTTCATCACGTCCGGTCGATCGAGCGCGATCACCGCGTATCCATCCCTCGCGCGGTAGCTAACGTCTTTGTATGCCATGATACATATCGGCACTCCGTCGAGCATAACGGCTGCGGTTCCGGGTACGATCGGCCGTCGAGCCGAAGAAAGGCTCCGGGTCGGGTCAGTCGTCGGCGACGGCTTCGGCTCGGGGGTCTTCGGCCACCGGCGCCGTGAGATCGGTGACGTCGATCGATTCGAGCGACCGGACGGCCTCGAGGAGTTCGCCGGCGGCCGACGACGGGAGATCGACGGTGAGCTCCTCGTATTTGTCGATCGTGTCGTCCCAGGACATCCGGTTTTCGGGCTCGCCGTTGGCGTACTCGACGAACGTCTCGTAGGTCCCCTCGGTCGTCTCGATCGAGACCTCCGCGCACCACTTCTCGGGGTAGACTTCGTTCACCTTCTCCGAGGATCCGACCTCGGTCGCCTCCATGATCCGGCTGAAATCATCGCCGTAGGAGTCACACCACTCGAGGAACGAGTCGACGGTCGCCTCGCCCGCGACGACGGCCAATGCGACGCCGAACGGCATGCTGAACTGGCCGTCGACGAACGACTTGGGGTTCCGCTTTCGCTCGATCGGTCGGCCGACGAGGCCGACGCCCGCCTCCGCGATGTTGACGCTCGCGCTTTCGAAGTTCTCCGGGGTGATTCCGTGCTCCGAAATCAGCTCGAAGACCCCATCGAGCGGGGCGTGCATGTACCGACAGCACGGATAGGGTTTGAGTCCCGTCTCGTAGAGTTCGTACTCCTCGCCGAGGCCGGCGGTCGCCAGTTCGGGCTTCGGGTCGTCGCTGTAGGCGTTCAAAAAGCCGTCCTCGCCCTCGATCGGCGCCTCAGAGCCGTAGAAGCCGGCCTGTGCGAACCGGACGGCGAGGATCCCCGAGTGGGCCGACAGTCCGGGGTGGGCGCGTTTGTTCCACGAGCCGTTGGCCAGGTACTGCTGGGAGCCGGCTGCCTGGCTGCCGTTGAGCCCGAAGGCGTTCTCGAGCTCTTCGGCCGAGAGGCCGGCGATTTTGGCCGCCGCGGCCGTGGCCGCGAACGTCCCGCAGGTCGCGGTGCCGTGGAACCCTCGCTCGTAGTGTGCGGCGGGGTTGATCGCCATCCCGAGCCGACAGCTGACCTCGTAGCCGGCGACGATGGCCGTGAGCAGCTCTTTACCGCTGACCTCCCGGTCGACGTCCTCGGCGGTCGCGATCGCGGCCGGGATCACCGGCGCGCCGGGGTGGTGGGAAGCTCCTCGGTGGGTATCGTCGTAATCGAGGCTGTGGACGAGCGCGCCGTTCAAAAGCGCCGCGTACTCCGGTTCGAGCCCTTCGCCGGTCGCGAAGACGGTCGCCGCCCCGCCGTCGGCGAGCGAGTCGACGCCGTCGACGAACGAATCGCTCGATTCGGCCCGCGAGCGCGCGCCGATCGAGATACCGATCGCGTCCAGCGTCAGCTTCTTGGCGTAGTCGACGACCTCCTCGGGGATCTCCTCGTACTCGAGCCCCGTTACGTATTCCGCGTACTCTGTGGTTATCGTCATGGTATTGTGTTTATATATCGATCAGGGTCCTCTTAGCGTTTTGGGTGACTCGCTTAAAACGAGGACATCGACTGACGGTCCCTGAGAACGGATGTCAAAACATAGTAGTAGACCCGACCGAAATCGGTGCCCGATGGATCAAAACACCCAGCGCGGCGTCCCATCGGACGTCACCATCGATTTCCAGGCGCCCGAGGAGATCGTCTTCGGTCGCGGGACGGCGGCCGAAACCGGCCAAAGAGCCCGCCGACACGGCGACCGAGCGCTCCTCGTTACCGACGAACGGCTCGCGGACCTCGGAATTATCGACCCGGCGATCGACTCGCTTGAGACGGCTGGACTCGACGTCGAGGTCTTCGACGGCGTCGAACCCGACCCGACGCTTTCGGTGATCCGTGCGGCGGTCGCGGCGGCCCGCGAGGCGAACGCGGACGTCTTGGTCGGCGTCGGCGGCGGGAGTTCGATAGACGTCGCCAAGGGGGCGGCCGTGATCCTCAAAAACCCCGATATCGAGGCCGAACCGTTCGGCCGCGGACACGTCTCCGAACGGGGGCTTCCGACCATGCTGTTGCCGACCACCGCCGGATCGGGCGCGGAGGTCTCGCCGGCCGTCGTCGTCATCGACGACCGAAACGGCCACGAAAAGAAGGGGATCATCGACCCCAACGCCTTCGGTACCGCCGCGATCGTCGACCCCTCGTTGAGCGAGACACTCCCTCCGGAAATCACGCGTGCGACGGGGATCGACGCGTTCGCCCACGCGGTCGGCTCCGTGATTTCGACGACTTCGAACCCCCTCGCCGATTCGATCTGTACCCGGGCGATGGCGCTCGTGGAGGGGAACCTCCGGCCGGCCACGTTCCACGGCCCCGACGCCCCCGAGGCGAGAAACGCGATGGCGCTTGCGGCGACGACGGCCATGCTCGGCCGGGTCAACGGCGGCAAGTCGGCGATCCACGCCGTCGCATACGGCATCCAATCGGTCTACGACGTCCCCCACGGGGAGGCGATTGCGGCCGTACTTCCGGCCGTCCTGGAATACAACCTCCCGGCCGCCGTCCCGACGTACGCGTCGCTCGGCACACAGCTATACGGCGCCGAGGGTGACGCCCGAAGCCGGGCCGAGACGTTCCTGGAGGGCGTTCGACGCCTCCGGGCCGACGTCGGGTTGGACGCCCGGCTTCGGGAGTTCGGGGCCACCGAGGACGATCTGGACGAACTGGCCGCGATGGCGGTCGCCTCCGAACGGCACCTGGAGGCGAACCCCCGACCGGTCTCGACGGCCGACGCCAGAGCGGTCCTCGAGGGGATCCTCTGATCGGCGTTCGGTTCAACGCCATCCCCTGACGAATGTTGACGAACGTCGTTAATACACTTCGGCACCGGTAAAATTCACAAAAAATGACGCATAACGATCCTAATTCAGTTATCAAACACGGTCTTTGCTGATTGTCGTGAACCGCCACGGTGGCCACGCCACGATCCGGCGTCGACCCGTTGGGAACCGCGATCCGACGGCGCTCGCTCGGGATCGGTTACCGTCGCTCGAACTCGATCGGCGTCCCCGTCGTGTAGTAGGGGCCGCCCAATCGCCCGACCGTCGTAATCTGATTACTGTCGACTTTCCCGTCCACCATCGCCGTCTCGTCGACGTGATACCGGACGACGTCCCCGAGCACGACCGTCCGGTCGTAGACCCGCATCGAGTCGTACAGCGTACACTCCATGCTGATTACCGCATCGGCGACCCTGGGCGGCTCGACAGTCTCCGAGGGTTCGCTTTCGACGTTCGCGTGGGCGAACTCGCTTTCCCCCGCCGGGAGCGGTTCGGCGGTCAGGTCCATCTCCTCGATGAGTTCCTCCGTGACGACGTTCACGACGAACTCCTCGGTTTCGACCGCGTTCCTCGCCGTGTCCTTGATCTCCCCGTCGTCTCTGTCCCCGCTGTGGAACACCAACACCGGCGGCGACGACGAGACGTAGTTGTACGAACTGAACGGCGCGAGGTTCGGACGACCCTCCTCGTCGACGGTGCTGATCCACGCGATCGGTCGCGGCGAGACCGCCGTCTTGATCAGTCGGCCGTCGATTTCGGGGTCCGGGTCCATCGATTGTGAGTTGCTCATCCCATCGTCCGTTCGACGCCCCGGAGTATATACGTTGTTGACGAGCGGGGGGCGCTCGTCATCCCGGCAGGAACCACAACGCATCCGGAGTGAATCCCAGCAAGCTCAACAGCCCGTTTGCGACCGCCAGCAGGATCATCATATAAATCGCGTTTCCTGCCACAGACAGGAGGACGAATCGGCTCGGAGGATAGCGGCTGAACCCGGCCACGATCGTCATTAGCCCCCGTAGCCCGGGAGTCGCATTGGAGACGCAGATCGCGGGTCCGCCGAACCGATCGAACTGACGCCCGACGAACGCCATCCGCCGGTCACCGATCCGACGCTGGACGAACGAGGGAGCGCGATCGAGATACGGAACGACCCGCGCGATCAGGCCGATGGCACGGCCCGTGTCCTCGGAAATCGCAGATTTCCGGGATGCGGAAAACGCACAGCGTTTTCCAGCACGGTTCGAGTGGGACAGCCACGAATGGTTGGAGTCACCACGCTCTCAGGAAAGTCCCAAAGAACAGCGCACAGACCCGAGTACCGTCCACCGTGACGGGAATGTTGCTTCTGGGGAATCTTAGAGCGGTTGAGACTCCCACGGAGGAAACCGCGCCGTTCACGGCGCGGAGGATGTCATCACCAATGACGAGTTCCCCGGTAATATACTCTCCCTTCGTGCCAGATCGGACGTTCGGTTTTCAGCCGTTTCGGGCGTTCTATCGACCGGATAACGGCTCGTCACCGACGATCTGTGCCGCATGGGATTTATAGACAAACAGGCGCGGAACACACAGGGACCTCCGTGAGAGGAAGTCACATTGATCCACCGCCTCGCGAGTTTTTATACCGCACCACGTCGATTCTCCGCCATGCGCGCCGTCCGCTTTCACGAACACGGTGGCTCGGAGGTACTGACGGTCGATGAAATCGAACCACCGGACCCGGCTCCCGACGAAATTCTCGTCGAGGTCGCCGGCGCCGGCGTCAACCCGGTCGACACCTACATTCGGGAGGGCGCGACCGACCCGTTTACCTTACCGATGATCCCGGGGATCGACGTCGGGGGGACGGTCGCCGCCGTCGGCGAGTCGGTCTCGGGCTTTGCGGTCGGCGATCCCGTCTTCGGGACCGCGATCGGCAAGAACCACTACGGCGGCTACGCCGAGTACGTCGCCGTCCCCGAGGATCGTCTCGTCGTTTTGCCCGACGGCGTGGATACGATCACTGCCGGCGGGGCCGGCGTCGCCGCCGTGACCGCCTGGCGGGCGCTGATCGATCACGGCGATATTCAGGCGGCGGACGTCTGTCTGATCCACGGCGGCTCCGGTGGCGTCGGCCACGCCGCCGTACAGATCGCGGCCGCCTCGGGGGCGCGAGTCATCACGACCGCCGCCCCGAGCTATCACGACGAACTGTCCGCACTCGGCGCGGACGCCGTACTGGATTACGCACGGTCGGATCTCGAAGACGCGGTTCTGGCGGCCGGTGACGGCGGCGTCGACGTCGTGCTCGATCACCGCCTCCACGAGTACCTCCAGTTCGACGCCGACGTCGCGAACGTCGGCTGTCGGGTCCTCGGGATCGGCGAAAAGGAGACCGCGGTCGGCTTCGATCGGTCCTCGGCGACCCGCCGGAAGGATCTGCAGTTGACGATGCTGACGATGTTCAACACGCCCGATTTCCGCGTTCCGCTCCGGAAGGTCGCCTATCTGATGAGCGAGGGTGATCTCGAGATATCGATCGCGGAGACGTACAGTCTCGAGGCGGCGGCGGACGCACACCGCGACGTTCTGGGGGAGAGTTTCCTCGGGAAGCTCGTTGTGGCGCCCTGACGGCGGCGGTCCTTCGCATCCGATCGCTCTCGAACGGTTTTAAGAGTTCTCCCCGACAGTGTCGGGCATGGGACGAATGCTCACCCGGCGTGAACGCGGATCCGAGGAGGCGCTTCCGGACGGATTCAATTCCCCGGTCTCGGAGGTGTTCGGAACGGCATGAGGGACACACAGAAGAGCTCCGCAACGACTCGGGACACGTTCGCAGCGCAACCGACCGTCGGCGTGATCGGTGTCGGGACGATGGGCGATCCGATCGCCAGGCGGATCGCGGACGCCTTCGAGGTAGTCGCCTTCGATATCGACGCCGACCGGTTGGAAGCGATCGCCGACGCCGGTGTCGGTCCCGCCGACAGCGCTCGGGATCTCGGTCGACGCTCGGACGTCGTCCTGCTTTCGCTTCCCTCGAGTGACGCCGTCGAGGCGGCGGTGTTCGGCGGGGACGGCGTGCTCTCGGGGCTCTCCGAACACGACGTCCTCGTCGATACGGGGACGGTCGATCCGGAGACGACCGAATCGGTCGCGACGGCCGCTCGAGAAGTCGGCGTCGAGTTCCTCGATATCCCGGTCAGCGGCGGACCGCGGAACGCGACGACCGGGGAACTGACCGCGATGGCCGGCGGGGACGGCGACGTTCTCGAGTTGATCCAGCCGGTCATAGAGTGTTTCAGCGACACGATCTATCACGTCGGTGACGTCGGGTCGGGGATCGCCATGAAACTCGCGAACAACTACATGCTGGCGGTGAACTCGGCCGTGGTCTGTGAATCGTTGGCGATGGCCCGCCGCGCCGGAATCGACGACGAGGCGTTCTTCCGGGTCGCCTCGAACGCCTCCGGCGACAGCTACGCGCTGCGACGGAACCTCGGGGGGTTCGTCCTCCCCGGCGAGTACGACGCCGAGGCCGCCGTCTCGATCCTCCGGAAGGACGTTTTCCTCGCCGAGGGGCTCGGCCGCGAACTCGGCGTGCCGCTTTTGGCCGGCGGCGAGACGAGCTCGATCTACCGGTTAGCCGAGGATCGTGGCCTCGCCGACCGCGATTTCGCCGCCCTGCTCGCGCTGTACGATCCCGACGAGGACGTCGTTCCGGCGTAGCGACATACCAAACAGTTTTGGGACCGTCGGGAGTGTCTCCGGTATGTCCTCTCTTGGATTCATCGGACTCGGTTCGATGGGCGGACCGATGGCACAGAACCTCCTCGCGGACGGCCACGATCTGACGGCGTTCGATCTCGACGAGGAGTCCCTCGAGGCGGCCGCGGAGGCGGGCGCGACGGCGGCCTCGTCCGCCTCCGAAGCCGCGGCCGGCGCCGAGGTCGTCTTCCTCTCGCTCCCGGGGCCGGACAACGTTACCGCGGTCGTCGACGAGATCGAATCCGATATCGAGTCCGGCTCGATCCTCGTCGATCTCACGACGTCGACGCCGGGGACGACGAAGGCGATCGCCGAGCGGCTCGAACCCCGCGACGTCGACGTGTTGGGCGCGCCCGTCAGCGGCGGCCACTCCGGGGCGACCGAGGCGACACTGTCGATCATCGTCGGCGGCGACGAGGCGGTCTTCGAGGCGTGTCGACCGCTCTTCGAGGCGATCGGGTCGGACGTCTTCCACGTCGGCGACGGGGTGGGACACGGCCACGCGGTCAAACTCCTCAACAACTACCTCTCGAACATCGCGTTGATGGCGACCTCCGAGGCGGTCATTCTCGGCGACAAAGCCGGCCTCGACAGAGAGACGCTCGTCGACGTCTTCAGCGTCTCCAGCGGTCGGAACAGCGCCAACCAGGACAAGATCCCGAACCACGTGCTCACCGGCGAGTACGATATGGGGTTCAAACTCGGACTCATGGAGAAGGACATGCGGCTGCTCTCGGAGTTCGCCGGCGATCAGCAGGTTCCGATGCTTCTCGGTCACGTCACCCGCGATATCGCCGGGTACGCGAAGACGAAGAAGGGGTTCGACAGCGACATGACGCGAGTGTATGACTTCTTAGAGGAATTGATGGTCGAATAGCGAGCGCGGAAACTCCGTCAGACCCGATCTGTCTCTCACTGATCGACGACAGAGCCGTCCTCGTGGAGCCGCGTCGCGATTTCGGGCTGCTCGTAGGCGCCCCCTTCGAGGACGTCGTCGTCGATCTCGATCCCGAGTCCCGGCCCCTCGGGGACCGATAGGTAGCCGTCGGTCCACTCGAAGGGCTCTTCGAGCAGCGATTCGCCCGGCGCCTGGTCGTGTTCGGGCCGGTAGGGATACTCCTGGATCGCGAAGTTGGGGATCGACGCGGCCAACTGGATGCAGGCGGCCGTACTCACGGGCCCGATCGGGTCGTGTGGCACCACGTCGACGTAGTTGGCCTCCGCCGCCGCGGCGATCTTCTTCGTCGTCGTGATCCCGCCGGCCAGACAGAGGTCGGGGCGGACGTAGTCGACGGCGTCGCGCCGCAACAGCGTGTTGAACTCCTCGAGCGTCTGAAACCGCTCGCCCGTCGCGATCGGGATCGTCGTCTTCTCGGCCACTCGCTTCATCGCATCCGGGTTGTCGGGCCGGACCGGATCCTCGTAGAACATCGGCCGATACTGCTCGATTTCGTTCGCGAGGACGATCGCCTGATGGGGATCGAGCCGACGGTGGATCTCGATACAGAGGTCGACCTCGTCACCGACGGCCTCCCTGAACTGCCGGACGCGGTCGACCGCATCGGCGATCATCCCGGCGTGAGTCTCCTCGTACGGTTTCTCCCGGGATTCGTCGAGCAGCGGCGATAGATGTCCGACCGCGGTGAAGCCCTCCTCCTTGCACTCTCGACATTTCGCCGCCAGCTCCTCCGTCGAGCCGCCGATGACGTGCGCGTAGGTCCGGAGTTTCTCCCGACAGCGCCCGCCCAGCAGGTCGTAGATCGGCGCGTCGTAATGCTTCCCGGCGATATCCCACAGCGCGATATCTATCGCACTCAGCGCGCTCGTGATCCCGGCGCCACGGAAGTGAGCGCTACGCGAAAGATACTGCAGCAGGTGATCGCGCCGGAGCGGGTCCTCGCCGATCAACACCGGCTCGAACCGTTCGAGCGCCTGCTGTGCCGTCTCGAGATACGCCCACGCGCCGGCTTCGCCGATTCCCCTGATTCCGGTGTCCGTTTCGATCGTCACGATCAGCCAACCGTTGACGCCGTACTCGGAGATCGGCGCGTCCGATTCAACGAGATACGTGTTGAGATCCGTGATCTGCATCGGTTCGATCTCCGCTGGAATGCTAATAGGTGTCGTGGTGGGTTCAGAAAAGCGGCGTCTCGACGCCGCGCTCCTCGGCTAACTCGGTGAGCGCATCGATTGCGCCGTCGGTGAGCGGGATCCCCTCTCTTTCGTACTCGAGTCGCGTCCGATACTCCGGCTCCCCCGGCAGCAGTGTCCGTTCGCCCTTCGTGGCGTACCCGGTCTCGACGGCCTCCGGATACTCTGCG
>CAZWZX010000043.1:0-14226 GCA_964638655.1 uncultured Natronomonas sp. | reverse complement strand
TGCTGCGATTGTCCCTGCATTGTTAGTTGTCGCGAATATCGAGTGCTGTCGCGCCGACGCGACCGTCGGGACACGCCACATCGATCCGGTCATTCCGGACAACGGCGGGGCGTTCCGCGGCCGCGAACGCGACGGTTCTCTCCTCAAATCGTTCCGGCGGGCGACCTATATACTTTTCTTCACAGGCCCGGACCGTTCCGCTGATTCCACGGACTCGGAGTCCGATTGGTTGGCCGTCGATCTCGTCGACCGTCGCCAAAACGGCGCGGAGCCGTTCGGTTTCCCCCCGGCGAACTCGAACCACGGCATCGCCGTCGCCGTCGGTGAAATCGAACCGAAGCAGACTCACGTCGAGCGCGGCGCTTCCGGCGTCGCCGACGAGGTTCTGTGCGGCGAACCAGAGGGTTCGCTGGAACGCCCGCCGGTCGATATCGGCCTCGGGCCACGACTCGATCCCGACGGCGAGATACCGCCACCGCGGTCGGATGTGCTTCGGGAGGTGTTTCACGCGTTTTCCGCTCGGGGCGCCAGCCCCATAGCTTCGGCGACACCGGACACGGTGACCGAGGAACGTCGGGCCGTCACTCGCCGCCGTCGCGAGGCTCGATCCGGACGCCGGGTTCGAGGAACGTCTCCGCGCTTCGGGTTCGGTTTCGCTCGGCCAGCGCCCCCCACGCCTCGAGTCCGGCGGCGACCGCCTCGCGATCGAACCCGATCGTCTCCCCGACCGCGAGCAGTTCCCGCGGCGATCGAAGCTGTAAATGCGAGCGCGGGTCGGCGGAGACCACGTAGGGCGTGTCGTACTTCTCGGTGAGCTCCCTGAGCTTTCGGAGCCCCTGGATCGCCTCGACCCGATTGCCGCCGTCGGCCCGGAGGACGCGACCGAAATTGAACTCGAGGTGGACGTCGTTCTCGGCGGCGGTTTTCGCGAGGACGTGGTTGATATCCCCGCCGCGCATCGGATGGACGAGTACGTCGACCGCCGGCTGTTCGACCGCAAACCGGTTCAGTTCGCCGCCGTGGACACAGACCACCGTCCGCTTCGATCGGTAGTTCCCGACGAGCCCGCCCGCCTGCCCCGGATCGTCCGATCGGATCTCGATGCCGGGGACGACGTCGATCCCGTAGCGATCGGCGATCCGGTCGGGATCGTACTCGGCCTGGGCGTCGCCGTGGTTTCTGATCACGACACCCTCGTAGCCGTAGGTCGCCGCGGTCTTGGCGAGGCGGGCGACAGTCGCCCGGCCGTCGGGGTGTGCGTGGACGCCCTCGTACATACGTGGGGGTCCGCCCCGCCCGACCTTTGGTGTTGTGTCTCCGAAGCGAGCCGGCCGCTTCATCCGGCAGAGATCGCGTTTCGTTCCGCGACGTGCAGGATTCGGCCGCGTCCGGCGGCCGCACCGAGACAGAATCCGACGAAATGTGCCACGAGCGCGACGCCGGGGGCGGCCGTCGCGAGCGTCAGGGCGGCGGCGACGGCGGCGAAGAGTGCGAGCTGCCCTCGACGGCCGACCGGGAGCCACGAGAGCGCCCGATCGGAGGCGCGGTTGCCGACCAGAAGGTAGCCGAGCAGCGCGAAAATTGCACCGCTGGCCCCGAGCACCGCCGCGCCGCCTAACGGGACGGTGAGGACGATCTGGGCGACGCCCGAGAGCGCGCCGGTCACGACGAAGAAGGCGTGGAACCTGACCGGGGTCGTGACGTGGGCGACGAGGGGCCCGAGGACGGCCAGTGCGATCGCGTTCGCGAGTAGATGCGTGAGCCCGCCGTGTGCGTACACGCTCGTCACGAGCGTCCAGGGGCGATCGGCGAACGGTAGCGCGAGCGCGAACGCACCGGCTCCGATCCCGACGACGTCGGCGAGCGTCTGGAGCGCGAAGACGGCGGCGAAAACCGCGAGCGTCGATAGCGTCGGCCGGCTCATACGTATATTCGGACCCCCGGGCTCATCAGTACTCGAGGTCGTCCGTGTACCGATCGAGAACTAACACGGCTCCAGCACCGACGAGGGCGGGAACGGCGGCGGCGCCGATCGTCGCCGGGGAAACTGTCGGGGTGTTCTCGGCGACTTCGTTGATCGGCAGCCGCAAAGCCCCGACCATGAGGCTGACGAGGAAGACGAGTGTCCCCTGCCGGTATCGATCGAGCGCGGTCCGCACGGCGTAGGCGACGGAGAACAGTCCGACGAACGCCCCGGCGATGAAGACGGCGAACGGAACGAGCGCCTCGAGGAGTGGACCCGGGCGACCGCCGAGCGCCGCGAGGGCCCCTTCGGCGACCGACCGCGGGATCCCGCTCACGTACTCGTATTGGCCCATGATCAACAGCAGAAACGCCCCGGAGACGCCCGGCAGTACCATCGCCGAGATCGCGATCGAACCGGCGAGAAACAGGACCGGAAGCGTCGTCGTCCGCGTCGCGACGAGCGAGGGATCCGTGACGAGGAAGGCGAGCGCAAAGCCCGACAGCGCGACGAGAACGCGCCGTGGCGTCCCGACGGTCACGTAACGGAAGAGCACGACCGCCGAGGCGGCGATGAGCCCGAAAAAGAACGCGTACGTCGGGGCGGGATACCGGGTGACGGCGGCGTTCATTGCCGTCGCGATCGTCGCCGCGGCCGACAGCACGCCAGCCCCGAGAACGAAGAGGAAGGGAACGTCGGCGGCGAGAAGCGCGGTCGCGGCTCTGGAACGCCCCTCTGCCGTGTGGAGGCCCCGGAGCTGCCACAGCGTGTCCGGGCCGAGCGCGGTCAGCGCCGTTATCAGCCGTTCGTAGACGCCGACCACTAGGGCGATGGTACCGCCCGAGACGCCGGGGACCGTGTCGGCGGCGCCCATACAGGCGCCCTTGAGATAGACCGACAGCCACGCGCGGATCCCGGCGGCACGGGTCATTCAGGGCGACCGAAGGGGCCGGCGATCCTGTGTCGCTTCGCCGTCGTCGGTCGTCTCTCCGTCCTCGGAGTCGCCCGTCTCTTCGCCGCTATCGGTTTCGGCGTCCTCTTCGATCTCCGGCGTTTCCAGTTCCACCGTCACCGGGCTGTCGTCCTCGCCGAGGACCTGCGCCTCGGTGACGCTCGCCTCGCCGATCGCGAGTTCCTCCTCGGCGATGAACTGATAGGCGCCGGCGGCGCGGACGTCGACGTTCGTGTGGCCGGTCTCCGGTCCGAACTCGTCGTACCCGGTCGTCGAGTACGGGACCGTCATCTCGAAGTTCCCGTCGGCGTCGGTCTCGGCGTACTGGACGTACTGGAAGGCCTCACCGGTCGTCGGGACCTCCATCTCGACGATCGCCTGTACCTCCGTGTTCGCCGGGCCGGTCCCCTCGACGGTCGCGCCCTCGACACGCTCGAACGTCTTCGTCCACGACTGGACCGACGAGGGCGCCTGCCCGCCGAGTTCGGTCACCGTCTGCCCGCTGCCGTGAACCATCCGGAAGTGCTCGAGCGCCTCGACCCGCTCGGCGGGGCCGTCGAGGCCGCCCTGCATGGCGTTGGGATCGGCTTCAGCCGCTTCTCGGGCTTCCTCGGCCGTTTCGTACTCCTCGATTAGCTCGTCGGCTTCGGGCTCGAACGCCCACCCCTCCTCGAGGTCGCTATCGCCGAATCTGAGCACCGTCGTCGAGGGGTCGATCGCGGAACCGTGGTACTGATAGAGCTGTACGCGCATGCTCTCGTAGGCCCGCTGGGTGTGAAGCGTCGTCGTCAGCCCGCCCTGTTCGCTGAGCAGCAGAATACCGAGATCCGGGTTCGTGGTGATTTCCGCCCCCGGTTCGAACTCGACCTGCTGTTGTTCGAGCCCGTGGCGGGACTCGAACGCCGCCGGCGCGTTGTACTTCTGTGTCCCGGCGACGCCGAGTTGGTAGTCGATCATCGCGTACTGGACGCCCTCACCCTCGCCGACGTCCTCGTCGAGGGCCTCGAGGGCGCCCTGTTCGTCGTCGTGCAACAGGAAGTCGGCGGCGATCCCAGTGTTCTGCTGGTGGGGGTTCGCGACCGGGATCCGCTCGCCACGGGTCGTTATGTAGTGGCCGTAGTCCCACCACGCGATCACGCCGTACTCACCCTCCTCGTACTCGAAGTCGTCGGTGTTCTCGTATGCGCCGTAGATGTCCAGCCGCGGATCGTCGCCAGTGCCGTAGGCGCCGACCTCGGGCGTCTCCTCGGAGAGCCAATCGAGGCTGTCGGTCCACTGTTGCATCTCGCCCGGCTGGGAGGAGCCGTCGGCGGCGGCGACCGTCGCGCCCGTGACGACGAGCGGCCCGGCGATGACGAAGAGGATCGCGACGACAACCAGTATCTGATACGGTTTGACGTTCGTGATGTCCTCGCGGACGTTCTCGAGGTCGACGAACTGGTAGATCCAGCCGACCAGATAGGCGTTGCCGGCGCCGACGGCGATGACGAGGTAGTAATCGAAGCGGATCTGCGTCAGGGTAAACACGAGCATGAACGCCGAAAAGATCGCGATGAGGAGGAAGTCGGCCCGCGGACGCTTTCGGGAAAACACCCGATAGAGGACCAACAAGAACCCGAAAAGCGCCGTGTAGAGACCCAGACCGTAACTCTCGAAAAAGAAGGAGACGGGGTCGCTCGGGGACCGTGCCTCCCCGATCGTCCCGCGGGTGTCGGTCGCGGTGAAGCCGGCGACGCGCTCGATCTGTGAGACGAGGAAATCGAGGAACTCCGGCAGTGCCACGGCGAGGACTGCGAGGAGAGCGATCCCGAAGCCGGCGATTCCGAGCGGGTAGGCCCGCCGGGAGAGCCCCCGCTGTTCCCACAGCCGGGCGACACCCGCCATGAACACCGCACCGGCGGCGACGGCCAACGCGAAGATCAGATGCGCGATCGAGTAGTCGGTCACGGTCAGCTCCGTCGTCCGGAGGAAGGGCAAGAGCAACACCGCCGCGGTCAGCATCGCGACGACCGAGGGGATCGTGACGTGATCCGGGCTGTGCCCGCGGACGAACTCGGTCGAGAGCAACACGAAGAGGAACACGCCGTAAATGCCGAACAGGAAGATGGCGGGCGGCCAGTTCAGTACCGCGAGCGTCAGCGCGACACCGAAGGCGACGCCCCACTTGGCCGGCTCACGGAGCAGTTCGAACTCTCGGGTCTGGACGAACTCGTAGATCGGGGCCTCGCGTTGAGCGACGGAGAGCAGCTTCATGCCGACGACGAGCGCGAGGAGCGTGAACAGGACCTCGGTGACGTGGTGGCCGTAGTAGCCGGCGACGCTCCGCGTGAGGAACTGTCCGGGGGTGAGCGCGAGGACGACCACGGCGACGATGCCGCCGAAACGCCCGCCGAGTCGCTTGCCGATGAGATACATCGGGATCGCACAGAGCATCGCGAACACCGGGCCCGAGATCAGCGTCATCGTGACGACCGTCCCCTGGGAGGGAGATCCGAGTCCGACGACGAGCGCGGCGGTCGCGACCATCTGATCGAGGACCGTCCCGAACTGGCCGGCCCGGTGGCCGACGTCGAACCCCGTCCAGGGGTCGAACGGCATCGTGAACGGGTAGTTCTCGATCACGTAGTTCGTGTGTCGGTAGTGCAGGAAGGGGTCGTTCCCGCGGTAGAGCGGTTCGCCGTCCGCCCCGATATGTCTCGCGTAGTTTCGCACCCGAATCCAGAACATGAACAGCATGAGGGCTGCCAGGACGGGGATGTGATACAGCCGATAGACCGAATCGATCTGCGACTCGTACTCGGTGAGTCGCTCTTCGAACTCGTCGAACCGCTGGCTCATTGTCCCGATACACTGTCAAAACGCGCATAAGCCTTTTCCATTGGCCGTCGAAAGGGAGCCGACAGACGGGACGCGGGATCTCCGGCGTCGAAACGTCCGGCCTACCACTTCGGCGCTTCGAGTCCGGCCTCCTCGAGGAGGTCTTTCCACCGCTTTTGAACGGTCAGCCGGGAAACGCCGGCGGCGTCGGCGACGGCCGACTGGGAGCGACCGTCGCCGGCGATCCGCGCGCCCGCATAGAGGCTGGCGGCGACGGTCGCCCGTTTCGACCGGTCCTCTGTCGGGACCGTCGAGAGGAACAGATCGATCGCCCGGGATTTCGCCTCGCCCCCCAACTCGAGACGGTCGGCGGCCTCATCGATGGCGGCCAGCCACTCCTCGTTTTCGACGTGATCGCGGGCGCGATACATCCTTCAGCCTCCCATCCGGCGGCCGAACATATAAACGGTCGGTCGCAACCCGAACCGAAGAACTACTGGAACCCGCGGATCGGCTGGGCTTGCGTGCTCTCGTCGCGGTCCACCTCCTGGAGCCGTTCGGCGAGCTGTTCGCGGGCGCTTTGGATCTCGTCGGCGCGCTCGACCAACCGGTCGGTATCGACATCGACGTCCGCGATCGGCCCGACGCCGTGCTCGAGAACCGTTCGGGCGGCTTCCGGATCGGGGAACTGCGGTTCGGTCTGTACGATAAGTCCCACCGAATCGAGATCGATCTCCGTCGCCCGGTGGATCAACGCGCCGGTCGGACCGGTGACCATACCGCCGCCGCGCGGCGGGACGATCCCGACCTCGTCGAGTATCGGCTCGGCGTTGCCGGTCGCGATGCCGTACAGTTCCGGCGAACCGTCTTTTTCCTCCGCCAGCCCGCTGAGGTAGATCGGCAGTACGTCGTTCGAGTCGATCCAGGCGGTGACGCAGTTGGCGAACTCGCTGGCCTGCGTCGGCGAAACCGGGACGTCGCTCTGGAGGGCGAGCAGGTCGGTCGCCTCGTCGGCGTACAGCCTGACCGGTGGCCGGACCGCGGAGGAGTCGCCCTCGTAGACGGCGACCCTCGGGAGCCCCTCGCAGTGAAACGACCCGTAGTACTCCATATCGAGCGTCTCGACGAGGTGGTCGGCGGCGATCTTGCCGACGAGCCCGGCGCCGGGAAGCCCCTCGACCAACACGGGATCATCGAGTTCGATGTGGTCGGCTCGGATCTGAACGCGTGCCATACGGGGGGCGACGGCCCCGTCGGTAATAAGCGTGAGCCGCCCGGGCTCCGCCCGGGCTCCGCCTCGCCGCGGACCGACACCGACAAACCGTCGGGCGGCCGACATCGGGCATGGATCCGCTTTCGCGATACGATCCGCTTTTCGACGATCCGGCGGCGTTTCACGCGGCCTGTGAGCGACCGCTGCCGTCGGTCGTGCGGGTCAACGAGATCAAATCGACGCCCGAACGGGTCCGTCGCGCTTTCGAGGAGGCGGGCGTCGAGTTCGAGCCCGTCGGCTGGCACGAGGGACTCTTCAGGCTCGGCGACGGCGAGTCGCCGGGGAACTCCTGGCCGTTCGTTCACGGCTGGGTGTACGGCCAGGAGGAAGTGTCTGCGGTCCCGGCTCTGGCGCTCGATCCACAGCCGGGCGAGCGCGTTCTCGATTGCTGTGCAGCGCCGGGGAGCAAGACGACCCAGCTGGCCGCACGGATGGACGATCGCGGACTGTTGGTCGGCAACGACAACAACCTCGGACGACTCTCGGCGTTGCGGTCGAACGCCGAGCGCTGCGGAGTGAGCAATCTCGTCGTGACCAGACAGGACGCCCGGAACTTCTCGTTGAAACCGTTCTCGGGGGATCGGTTCGATCGGGTCCTCGTGGACGTCCCCTGTTCGTGTGAGGGTACCGTCCGGAAGAACCCCGAGGCCGTCGAATCGTGGTCCATGGATCACGTCGAGGGGATCGCGGGGGTTCAAAAGGGAATCCTCGGCCGGTCGATCGAGGTGACCCGTCCCGGCGGGACCGTCGTCTACTCGACGTGTACGTTCGCGCCCGAGGAGAACGAGGCCGTCCTCCAGTACGCACTCGAAGAGCACGACTGCGAGCTCGTGCCGTTCGATCTGCCGCTTCGGTCTGCCCCCGGCGTCACGGAGTGGCAGGGCAAGCGCTTCGACGGTGCAATGGAACGCGCGAAACGGATCTATCCGCACTTCAACGACACCGGCGGGTTCTTCTGTGCGAAACTGGAGGTGGGGAAATGACGGCTGAGAACGACGGCAGTCAGTTCGACCGGCTGCCGGCGACGACCGAGGGGCGGACCGTCGACGGGAGGCCGACCCGGCCCGAAGTCATCGGGTGGTGGGTCGAACGGTTCGGCCTCGATCCCGGACGCTTCGAATCGTACACCTTCTGGGAGAAGGGGGCGGGCAAGATCTGGGCGTTCGCGGACGATATCGAATCGCCCGCGAGCGTCGAAGGGCTCGGGATGACGTTCCTCCGGGCCAGACAGGAACACTGGAAGCCGACGACCGACGCCGTCCAGCGGTTCGCCCGCGACGCCGAACGGAACGTCGTCGTCCTCGAGGAACCGGACGCTCGGGCGTTCCTCCGTGGAGAGGATACGACGCCCGACTGGGACGGCGACTGGGGATACCTCGTCGCCGCCCACGAGATCGCCGGGACGGTCGAACCGATCGGCGTCGGGCTGTACATCTACGACGAGCTCCGATCACAGATGCCGAAAGGGCGACAGCGGGAGTTCTGAGGCTTGGAGACGCGTGCACTTTTAATCGTGAGCCCGTCAAAGCGAACGCATGGAGTATACGACACTCGGCGCAACGGGAACGGAGGTCAGCGAGATCTGTCTCGGCTGTATGAGCTTCGGATCCAGCGAGTGGCGCGAGTGGGTGCTCGACGGGGACGAGAGCCGCGAGATAATCGAGCGGGCGATCGACCTCGGGATCAACTTCTTCGATACCGCGAACATGTACTCGCTGGGGGAGTCCGAACGGATCCTCGGGGACGCACTCGCCGAGCGCGACCGCGACGGGAAGGTCGTCGCCACGAAGACGTACTTCGAGATGGACGAAACGAACCGGAACTCGAGCGGTCTCTCCCGGAAAGCGATCGAACAGGAGCTCTCGAACAGCCTCGATCGGCTCGGGATGGAGACCGTCGATCTGCTCCAGATCCACCGATGGGATCCGGAGACGCCGATCGAGGAGACCATGCGGACCCTCGATGACACCGTCCGCCGCGGACAGGTCCGCTATCTCGGCGCTTCCTCGATGTGGGCCCACCAGTTCGCCGACGCGCTCCGGACGAGCGATCGGTTCGGCCTCGATCGGTTCGTCTCGATGCAGAACCACTACAGCCTCACCTACCGCGAGGAGGAACGGGAGATGCTCCCGCTGTGTCAAAACGAGGGCATCGGGGTGATTCCCTGGAGTCCACTCGCCAGAGGGTATCTCACACGACCCGACGAATCGTTCCGCGATACGACGCGTGGGTCGTTCATGGACGGGGACGATCACTACGCCGAGCGCATCGCCGCCTATCGGTCGAACGGGGGCAGAGAGATCAACGCGAGAGTCAAAGAGCTGGCCGGACAGAAAGGCGTCACGATGGCCCAGACCGCTCTGGCGTGGTTGTTACACAAAGAGTGGGTGACGGCCCCCATCGTCGGCACGACGAGCGTCGAACATCTGGAGGACGCCGTCGAGGCGACCGAGATCGATCTCTCCGAAAGCGATATCGAGTACCTCGAGGAACCCTACGAACCGATGGCGGTTCTCGGCCACGAGTGAGCCGTCGGCCGCGCTACTTTTGGCGAACGGTGCCGCCGCTCAGCCCGTCCCACTCGATCCGGTATCCGAGCCGCGAGAGGACGGCATCGGTTTCGTCGATTCCGTACCCCTCGAGAGCTGACTCCACCGCCGAGAGCGCCATCCCCGGCTCGATCTCTCGGCTGATCGAATCAAGCGCCGACGGGCGGAGGAACGCTCTGCCGATCCGCTCGTGTTCGGGGACCGTCGCGGTCTCGATCGCCGATTCGGGCACTCCGTACCGGTCGGCCAGTTCCGAGATCGAGATGGCGTCCTCGTCAGGGATCAGCGGGTCCGGAACCGAACCGGCGCTTTCCTCGCGGAGTTTTCTTTCGTACGGGCGGAGCGCGTTCCGGACGTCCTTCAGTCGGACCGTTCCCCGATAAGGTATTGCCCGATTGCCCGTCGCTTCGATCGCGTCGCCGACGCCGAGGCTCTCGTCGTACGCGACGAGGAACTCGACGGCTTCGAGATCGGCGAACCGCGAGAGCTTCTTTTCGACGTACTCGGGCGTCCAAAACCCCATTATCTCGAAGAATACACCGAAGTCGCCGTGTTCCCACTCGAAGGCGAAATCGGGGACGACGGCGTACTCACCGGCTTCGAGCGGCTCCGGTTCGCGGACGAGTCGCCAGTCGAGATCGAGCGCGTCGAAGCGGGCGTAGAAATCCGATTCGACGCCGCTGTCGAAGGTCGGTTCGGTGACCGGATCGATCCCGGGGACGGAGACGTCGCCGGCCTCGAGCCGCAGCGTCCGCTCTGTCCCCCGGTCGTCGATCGTCGCTTCGAGCTGCCACTCGTCGGCCTTCGCGACGGTTCGCAGCAACCTCCCGAAGCGCGTTCCGTACCGTCTGGAGCGTTTGAAGAGCGCGTCGGGACCGGTGACGACGACGAGCCGGCCCCGTTCCGTCCGTCTGATCTCGTAGAGCAACCGGAGCCGTTTGACCGCCGAGATCATCGCTTTCGGATCCGAGGAGCGGATCCGTACCTCGAGGGCGTCGAAGAGCGCGGTCTGGGCGAGCGAGAGATCGTACTGGCGACGGAGCGATTCGGGATCGTAGCCGGTGTCGGCCTCGGTGAGGACGGACGCGCGATCGAGATCGGCGAACAGCGACGTTTCGACGTCGTCGGGTGACCGACCGAGTCGATCGGCCGCCGATCCGAGGGCAGTCTCCCGTTCCGGGGGCGTGACGACGCCGACCGATTCGGCGGCCTCGAAGGCGGCCCGTCGGGCTCTCTGCGGCTCGATCGGTGAGCGAGTCTCGAAGGTACACCGCCGTTCGAGCAGCTTCGCGAAGCCGCGAACGAGCTTGAAATCGTCCGCCCCTCGCTCGAGATCCGACAGCGCCGCCTCGAGTTCGGCTCTCGAGTGTCCGACGTGGCCCTGATAGACGCCGAGGATCCGCGCCGCGAGGGCCTCGTCCTCGGGATCGGTGAACCGAGGGCGATAGCCGCCACCCGCCCGCGAGACGCGAAGCAGGTCCTTCGTGAGCATATCGGACGTCGGGTGGGCGGCGCACAAAAGCTCCCCGGCACGGCGTTCGGAGCCGGGGGGCGTCAATTCGACGTCCCGCAACACCATTCAACGTCCGGATCGAACGGATCCGTATGATGTGGTTCGGGTCCCACGCGCAGATCGGTGCCGAGTGGGTCGGCTATCCGGAGTCGATGGTGCTTCTCGCCGTGCTCTCGTTTGCGGGGTTCGGAACCGGCGTCCTGTTTTTCGCGAGCGTCGTCGCCTACCGGCGCCGCCGGAGCCGGAGATACGCGTTGATAACCGTCGCGGTCGGCGCGCTCTTTTTCCGATCGATCGTCGGACTCGGGACCGTCCTCGGGTTCGTCTCCATGCCGGTCCATCACCTGCTCGAACACGGTCTCGATTTCGTCATCGCCGCGCTGATCCTCTGGGCCGTCTACAGGCGGAACAGGCCGAGTGCCTCGGAGCTTGACCCCGAGGGTGAAGGCCGTAAGCTCGGCTAAACGTATTCCGTTCGCTCCGGTCCGTCGGATCCCGATCTCGGAGAGGAGTGACCGACGCGTTCGGCTATTCCTTGCCCGAATCGTGGACTTCGGCGGGATCGAGCACCTCGCCGGTCGCCGGGTACACGCCGACCTGATCGCAGAGATCAGCCATCGGACAGGCCTCTGGGTCCTCGAGACAGGCCGGCTCGCGAGCCAAACAGAACTCCCGGCCGAACTGGATCATCGCCGTGTGACCGAACCCACATTTCTCCGCCGGAACGGCGGTTTCGAGCGCCTCACGGACGCCCTCGTGGTCGGCCTCGGCGGGAGCCAGCCCCATCCGTCGGGCGATCCGATGGACGTGGGTATCGACGGGGAAGACGCCGCTTCGACCGCCAGCGAAAAGGAGCACGCAGTCGGCCGTTTTCGGTCCGACGCCGTTCATTTCGAGCAGCGTCTCGCGGACGGTTTCGGGATCGTCCTCCCTGACGAACCGATCGAACGATTCGGCGTCCCCGTACTCGTCTATGATGTCTTCCGCGATCGCGATGATCCGTTCGGACTTCTGGTTGTAGAGTCCGGCCGAGGCGATCGTCTCGGCGAGTTCGGACCGTTGGGCCGCCGCGAGCGAGACGGCGAGATCATTACCGGAACCGTACCGCTCCATCAGCGCGTCGTGTGCGGGCTGGGAGGCCTTGTCGGAGGTGTTCTGGCTGAGGATGGTCCGGACGAGACACTCGAAGCCGTCGCGACCGCCGTACTGCTTTTGCCAGTAGCGCTCCCCGAGTCGATCGACGACAGCTTCGGCCCGTGTTCCGGCGTCCGTCGATCCGAACTCGGCGAAGGCTCCACCGCCCGAGCTGCCACCGGAGATGTTCTCGGCTGGTTCGTCATCCATACCGGCGCTACGGCCGTCGACGAAAAAACGCTGTCCTCAGCGGCGATCCTGAAACAGGTCCCGCGCGTTCTCGATCGTGAGGAAGGCACCGACGAGCGTGACGCCGAGCCAGATGAGACTGCCGCCGTCCAGATACAGGAGGCTCCCGTACGCTGTCAGTCCGACGCCGAAGGCGGTCTGAAACGGCGGCGTGTTGAGCCGGCCGCTGAAGACGCCGTAGGCCAGTAGGCCGGCGATATACAGGAGAACGACCCCCTCGGCGATCCCGGTCGTGCCACCGTCGACGATGCCGGCGATCGCCGCCCCGGTGGCGACGACGAGCAGGACGACGGCGATGATCCGGGCCCCTCGCCCGTACCCTTCGTCGGAATCGGTGTCCATGCCGACGTGTGTGGGTGTCGCCTCAAAGCGTTACCGTTCGACCTCGAAGACACACTCGAGGGGTTCGCCGCCGGCGAGCGCGTCGACGATCTCGCGGTCGATCCCGGCCGCCGCGGTGTCGGCGCCGACCATGACCGTCCGGCCGTCGACGTAGTCACTCGTCCGGACGACCATGCTGCGATCGTCCTCGAAGATTAGTTCCGGATCCCCGCGACCCTCGATTCGCTGTCGGAAGTCGGCAACGCGTATCGTGGCCGTGATCGTCGCTTCGGTGGACTGACAGGCCTCGACGAAGTCGTCGGCGAACGCCGTCGGGACGGGAGCGGCTTCGACGCCGAGGATACAGTCACCGGCCGGCGTCAGCCAGTCGTCGCTCGTGAACTCGAGGGTGCTCGTGTGTTCGGCGGTGACGTTCTCGTGTCCGGTCGCACGCACACGCTGGCGCTCGGTCATTGCCCGATCGAAGGTGGTGACCCACTTGAGCGATCCGAAACTGACCGACGGAACGCTCCGATAATCGAAACCGTTTATACGATCTCCGCCATGCATGAGTACGCTTCACGTGGCTTCTATCGGGGGTGTGAGAGCGGTTTCCACGGATCGAACGGCGCAAAAGATTTAAATACCGAAGTGATGTATGTGCAAACACCAGAACGCGTCCGGCGTTCGGCAGCATCGTCAGCCGACCAGAATGACAGGGAACCTTGCTTATACGGCGACCGACGTTTCAGCAGCGGTTGCTGTCCGCGGCCGGAGCGGTAATGGAGTAACGTGAACAACCATGGCAGAGTCAATCGACAACTCCGACAACGTAGAACTGACAGAAGACGACCTCGAAAACAAATCGAAAGGCCAGCTCATCAAGAAGGCTGGACAGCTCCGTGACCGACGGAACGAGCTGAACCAGATGGCCTCCGAGCGGGCCTCGAAGCGCGACGAATTCAACGCGAAAACGCGGGAAAAGGTCGACGAGGCCCAAGAACACCGCGAGAAACGCGACGAGCTCAATGAGAAAGTCCAAGAGCACAAAAACAAACGAAACGAGCTCAACGCGAAGGCGAACGAACTCTTCGACGAGGTCGACGAACTGAAGGACGACCTCGAGCTGAACGAGGGCAAAAGCGTCGACAAACTCGAAGAGGAGATCCAGGACCTGGAGTTCAAACAGCAGACGGAAGTCCTCTCGACCGAGGACGAGCGCGAACTCATCGAGAAGATCGAGGACAAACGGGAGAAACTCTCCGACCGGAAGGAGAAGCTCGATCAGGGCGGCGAACTCGAGGGGATCAAAGAGGAGGCCCAGGAGGTCCGCGCCGAAGCCTCGAAACACCACCAGAAGGTGACCGAGCTGGCCGACAAGGCCCAGGAGCACCACAACCAGATGATCGAGGCCTACCGGGAGGCCGACGACATCCGCGACGAGGCCGACGAGTG
>CAZWZX010000042.1:0-14267 GCA_964638655.1 uncultured Natronomonas sp. | reverse complement strand
AACGAGCTGCATCGGCTCCTCGTTCATCTGAAATCCCAACCCGACGTTGATCTCCGTCGGCGTTCGCGGGAAATACCACAGATAGCCGGCCGATCGCTTGGTCGGTTTGAACACCAGGGCGTCGGACCACTCGACCGGTTCGTCGACCTCGATCACCTCCCGGTACGCCGAGGAGAACTGCGAGTACCGAACGTTGGTGTCGAAGTTCGTTCCCTCGAAGTCGGCCTTGTCCTGGAGGATCGAGAGCGCCCCGGCGCCGTCGAGAACGATCTCCGCCTCGTAGCGTCTGGGTTCGCCTTTCTTCGTCGCTTTCAGTCCGTACACCCGTCCGTCGTCGTCCTGCAGGACGTCCTGAACGACGGTGTCGTAATGGAACGTCGCGCCGGCCCGTTCGGCGCCGTCGATGATCCGTTTCCCGTAGTCGAGGCGGTCGATGACGGCCAGTTCCCCCGGAACCGGGATGTCGAGAACGGCGTCCTCCCGGGGGATCTCGAACTGACCGTGATCGACCTCGGTGTTGGTGAAGGAGTCCTCGATGTGGGATTTCGGGATGGACTCGGGGAACTTGTCGGCGCCCTTCAGCGCGTCGCCACAGGCGATGTGTCCGGCCTCGGACTCCTCTTTCCGCTCGACGATGACGACGTCGTACCCGGCGTTTTCGATGGCCGCCCCGGCGTAACAGCCGGCCGTCCCGGCGCCGACGATGGCGACGTCGTACTCGAACGTGGTCATGTCCGCCTTTCGGCGCCGGGGGCGCAAAACTCTTTACTAAACCGGCTGCCCCAGAAAGGGAGGTGCGTTACCGATCACCGCGCCGTCCAGCCGCCGTCGACCGCGAACGTCTCGCCGGTCGCGTAGGAGGCGAGTTCGCTCGCGAGAAACACCGCCGGTCCGGCGATCTCCTCGGGTTCGGCGAACCGGTCCAGCGGGGTCCGTTCCTTGATCGACTCGCGGAGTTTCTCGTTGTCCTGTAGATCGGACGTGAGGTCGGTCGCGACGTAGCCGGGCGCCAGACAGTTGACACGGACGTCCGGCGCCCAATCGAGCGCGAGACTCTTCGTCAATCCGACGATCCCGTGTTTCGAGGCGACGTAGGGGTGCTGTCGCGGGAGGCCGACGAGCCCCCCCACGCTTGCGACGTTGATCAGCGTGCCGCCGTTCTCCGAAAGCGTCGGCCCCGCCGCCCGGGCGCAGGCGAACGCGCCGCCGAGGTTGACGTCGGTCACCAGATCGAACCCCTCGTCCTCGACCGAACTCGGTCGTCCGAGAGCGGAACCGGGGTTGATGCCGGCGTTGTTGACGACGATATCGATGCCGAGATCGTCGTCGATCCGGTCGAAACACGCCTCGACGGCCTCCGTGTCGGCGACGTCGAGCGTCTCGACGCGGCTCTCGACGCCGCGCTCGCGGACGCCCTCGACGACCGCCTCGACGTCCGACTCCGTCCGCGAGAGGGGGACGGCGTTCGCCCCCGCCTCGGCGAATCCGAGCGTGATCGCCCGTCCGATTCCCCTCGATCCGCCCGTCACGACTGCCGTCTTTCCGGAAAGGTCGAGCTCCATACCTCCCCCGTGTACCCCCCCGAACAAAAACGTATCCGGACCGTGTTCCGATGTTCGTCCGGGCCTGAACACTCCGTAACGCTCATACGCCCGATCCCCGTACGGTCCGCCAATGGACCTACGCGTCATCGAGAACCTCGAGACGGAGCTTTCGATCGAGATCCAGGGCGAGGATCACACCTTCATGAACGTACTGAAGGGATCGCTTTTGGAGGTCGAGGGCGTCACCGCGGCGACGTACGATATGAATCCCGAACAGTCCGGCGGCCAGACCGACCCGATCGTGACGGTCAAGACCGACGGGAGCATCGCCCCCCTCGACGCCCTCGAGACGGGCGCCCGCCGTGTCAAAGATAAGACGGACGCCTTCTACGACGCCTACGAGACGGCCGTCTGAGCCGGGCGGATGAGTCGGCTTCAGCAGGTCATATATCCGACGAAGACGGTCCCGTCCGGCGCGACGTGAACCGTGATCGCCTCGGTGTTTCGCTCCGCGAGTACCGTCTCTCGGACGTCCTCGTCGGCCAGCAGCTCATCGGCGATCGCCTCCGCGAACGCGGGTTCGTCGTCGAACCGATCGATATCCACCGCCGGCGTCGCGACACCGAGCGCCGGCTGTGACTCACAGCGGAGGTCGAACGCCCCCGCGTCCGGCATCGAGCCGTCGTATCCCGGATCGTACTCGGCGGCGACTCGATGGCGAGTCCGATACTCGATGTAGGCGCCCGTTCCGTCGGCGCCGAACGTTCGGCTCGCGCTCCCGGCCGCGTCGCGCTCCGTCTCGAACCGGTCGTGGATCGCCGTCTCGACCGCGTTGAGATCGAGTCCCGACGATCGGTCCCCGTCGCCCGGTGCGTCCGGCGGCTCCGGCGGCCCACCGAACCCGGGGAACGGAACGACGCCGGTGACGACCAAGGCGACGAGGCCGACGACGATGGCGATCCCGGCCAGATACGGTTTGCCGACCTCCAGATACCCCGGCGAAGAGACGTCATCGAGCTCGACGCCTTCGGCCTCGCGCTTCTCGAGGTCGTGGTTGCCACACCGCGAACACGGCGGCGAGTGCTTGACGTGCTCGCGACCGCAGTTCGTACACGCCCACACGAGCGCGCCGCTTTCGAAGGGAGAGGCGTCGTCTTCCGACGCCGGCTCGAACGTCTCGTTCCCGCAGGTCTCACAGGGTGGGTCCTCGGAGTCGTACTCCCGACCGCACCACGAACACCGCCATTTCACGGCTCTCCGTGGGGGTGCCGGTAGAATAAACCCTTCCGATGCGGTGAATCGGATCGGACCGACGGAACGCTCAGATCCGGATCGGGATCCCCTGCGCTTTGAGATACCGCTTTACTTCGTCGACTGAGTACTCCTCGAAGTGGAAGATGGACGCGGCGAGGGCGGCGTCGGCGTTCGCCTCGACGAACACGTCCTCCATGTGAGCCGGCGAGCCACAGCCGGATGAGGCGATGACCGGCGTCGAGACGTTGTCACAGACGGCCTTCGTCAGGGGGATATCGTAGCCGTCCTTCGTCCCGTCGGCGTCGATGGAGTTGACGAACAGCTCGCCGGCGCCGCGGTCGGCGGCCTCCCGTGCCCACTCGACGACGTCGATTCCCGTCCCTTCCCGGCCGCCTTTGACGGTACACTCGAACCAGCAGGACTCGCCGTCGATATCGACGTAGTGTTGGCCGGACTCGTCGAAGCGCCGTCGGGCGTCGATGGAGATGACGATACACTGGTTCCCGAAGGCGGCCGCCCCTTCGCCGATCAGTTCGGGCCGTTCGATGGCGCCGGTGTTGATCGAGACCTTATCGGCACCGGCCCGGAGCGTCTCTTTGATGTCGGCTTTCGTTCGAATGCCGCCGCCGACCGTGAGCGGGATGAAACACTCGTCCGCGACAGCCGAAACCGTCTCCAGCATCGTCTCTCTACCCTCCGCCGAGGCGGTGATATCGAGGAAGACGAACTCGTCGGCTCCCGCCTCGTTGTACTTTTTGGCGAGTTCGACCGGGTCGCCGGTGTATTCGAGATCCTCGAAGTTGACCCCGGTGTAAACCGCCGCCTCCCCGTCGTCGTTCGTGTCGACGTCGATACAGGGGATGATCCGTTTCGTGAGCGTCATTTACTGTCTCCCCGTTGGTCCGGTCCGGCTTTGACGGTTTCGGAACCCGTGCTGTCGTGCAGTCCGTCGAGGACCGTTCGTGGGGTAGCTTTTGTCTCTCGAGGACGAACGGTAACGTATGGCACTTGAATCCGAATCCGACGTACTGGATCACGGCGATCGAGCCCCCGGTTTCGAGCTCGAGGGGACCGACGGCGATACGTACGATCTCGAGGAGTTCGACGATTACGACGCGCTTTTGATCGTCTTTACCTGCAACCACTGTCCGTACGCGAAGGCGAAGTTCGAAGCGATGAACGAGATCGAGGCCGATTACGGGGACGTCGCGGTGGTCGGTATCAATCCGAACGATGCAGAGGCGTATCCCGAGGACTCCTTCGAGGAGATGGTCGAGTACGTCGAACGCGGCGAGATCGATATCACCGCGTATCTGCGCGATGAAACCCAGGAGATCGCGAAGGCCTACGGGGCCGTCTGTACCCCCGATCCGTTCCTCTTCGAGAACGACGACGACGTCTTCCGGCTCGTCTACCACGGCCGCTTCGACGACGCGTTGAACCCCGACGATGAGCCCTCCGGACGGCCGGGGTCGGAGATCCGCAGCGCCATCGAGAGCGTGCTCGCCGGCGAAACGCCGGAACCGGAGTTTCGTCCCTCGCGTGGTTGTTCGATAAAGTGGCGCAACTGACGGCGCACTCGGCCAGCTTTTTGTGGCTTCGCGTCGACGGACAGCCGTGAACCGCCGATTCGGCTACGTCTCGCTTCTCGCCGCCGGCCTCTGTCTGATCGCGGCGGGAGCGGCGGCGCGATTCGACGTCGAGACGCTGACCGGCGAGGTCGCGGGCGTCGCCTTACAGTCGCTCGCGGTGCAGGTGTTGCTCGCCGCCGCCGTCGTACTCGGGACGATCGGCGGCTATCTGATCGTCGCGACGTTCCTGCTCGGCCGGACGAGCGACAAACGCCGAAAGCACAACCTCAGGAACCTGCTCCGACTCGCCTTTATCCTCCTCGGGATCGCGGGGATACTCGCGGCGCTGACCCAACAGTACGTCGGGATCCTCTTCTCGCTCGGCATCGTCGGCTTCGCGGTCACCTTCGCGCTCCAACAGCCGCTGTTTTCGCTCATCGGCTGGATCTACATCATGGTGAAGCGCCCCTACGAGGTCGGCGATCGGGTCGCAATCGAGGGGTCGAAGGGCGACGTCGTCGAGGTGGATTTCTTCGTGACGACGCTTTGGGAAATCAACGGCGAGTTGGTCTCCTCGAACCAACCGTCCGGTCGCGTCATCACGCTCCCAAACAGCGTCGTCCTCTCCTCGCACGTCTACAACTACTCCTATCGGAACTTCCCGCACGTCTGGAACGAACTCTCCGTGCAGGTGGCCTACGAGACCGACCTCGAGTTCACCCGGAGCCTGATGACGGAAGTCGCAGAGGAGTATCTCGGCGAGGAAATGGAGCGAGCGATCGAACAGTACCGACGGCGGCTGGCCGAAACCCCCGTCGAACTCGAGGTCCGCGGCGGCCCTTCGGTCAACGTCCGACAGGAGGAGTCGTGGGTCGATCTCCGGCTCAGATATCTCGTTCATCCCCGGCAGGGCCAACGGGTCCGAAACGAACTCTACGAGCGGATCCTCGCGCGCCTGAACGAACACCCGGATCGGGTCGCTTTCCCGGTCAGTCGAAGCCGGTGACGAACACATCGGTTCCCGAAGACGCCCGCAGTTCGCGACCGCGATCGGTCGCCCGCGGCGATAACCGTGCATCAGTTGGCCGATTTCCCACCCTATAAAGAATGAAGTTACGACCCTTCGTAGGGGTTCGACATGCCCGGAGGAACGAACCAGAACATACGGCCATTCCTGTGGCGTGCGGCGAACTTCTATCCCGATCAGGAGATCGTCTCCCGAACGCACGACGGGATAGAGCGCTACACGTACAGCGAGTACGACGACCGAACGGCGCGGTTGGCCAACGCCTTAGAGGAGTACGGCATCGAGAAAGGGGATCGGATCGGAACGTTCTGCTGGAACCACCACCGGCATTTCGAGACGTACTTCTCGGTCCCCTCGATCGGCGCACAGCTGCACACTATCAACCCGCTTTTGCCGGACGAACACATCCAGTACATCGTCGATAACGCCGCCGACGAGTTGATCTTCGTCGATCCCTCGCTGGCTGAGAAGCTGGCGGGCGCGGCCGAGAACGCCCCCGAGTTCGAAGGCGTCGACTTCGTCGTCATGGGTGATGACCCGGTCGACGAACTCGACGCGACACCCTACGAGACGTTCCTGGAGGGCCACTCGAGTTCGTACGAGTGGCCCGTCCTAGACGAGAAACAGCCGGCGGGGATGTGTTACACCTCCGGAACGACGGGGAACCCGAAGGGCGTCGAGTACACCCAACAGATGCTGTGGAGCCACACGATGATGTCGCTCTCCCCGCAGGGGCTTCCGATCGAAGACGACGACGTCGTCATGCCCGTCGTCCCGATGTTCCACGTCAACGCCTGGGGCATGCCGTTCACCACGACGGCCGCCGCCGCGAAGCACGTCTATCCCGGCCCGTCCCCGAACGCCGAGGACCTCGTGAAACTCATCGAGGAGGAAGGCGTCACGATCACGGCCGGCGTCCCGACGGTCTGGCTCAACGTGATGGAGTACGTCGAGGAGCACGACAGCGACCTCTCCTCGCTCGATATGGCCAGCGTCGGCGGGTCCGCGGCCCCGAAATCGATGATCAAGTGGTTCGACGACCGGGGCGTCGAGCTCCTTCACGCGTGGGGGATGACCGAGATGTCGCCGCTCGGATCGATCGCCCATCTCAAATACAACCTCGAGGACGAGGGGTACGACAAACAGCTCGAACACCGCGTCAAACAGGGGCTCCTCATCCCCGGGCTGGAGATCAAGGTACTCGACGACGACGGAAGCGAGGTCGCTTGGGACGGCACGGAGTTCGGCGAGCTGTTGATTCGCGGCCCGACGGTCACGACGGAGTACTTCGAACGCCCCGACGCGAACGAGAAGGACTTCGAGGACGGCTGGCTGAAGACCGGCGACGTGGTCACCGTCGACGAGGAGGGGTACATCAAGATCGTCGACCGGGAGAAGGACGTGATCAAATCGGGCGGCGAGTGGATCTCCTCGGTGGAACTCGAGAACGCGATCATGGCCCACGACAGCGTCTCCGAGGCGGCCGTCGTCGGGGTTCCACACGACAAATGGCAGGAGCGGCCGGTCGCGTTCGTGGTCTCGAACGGGGGAGCGGATACTGACATCCTCCGGGAGGAGATCATGGACCTATTGCGCGACGACTATCCCAAATGGTGGCTCCCGGACGCGATCGAGTACATCGACGAGATCCCGAAGACCGCGACCGGGAAGTTCTCGAAGAAGGACATCCGCGAGCAGTACACCGACGAATCGCTTCTCGAGGGGAGCACACCGGGGGAGGCGGCGCCCGAGGACAACTAGCGGTACTGTCTTTTCTTTTCGAAAACCGAGACGCCGATATCAAAACGCCGTCTCCACGCCGACGTCACCCTCTACGGCTGCCTCGTAGAGGAGCTCGGCCGCGGCGGCGTCGAGGATAGCGGTCCCGACGGAGGCGACGACGAGAATGTCGTCGTCGCTTTTCCGGCCCGCCGTCCCGTTCAGAACTGCCGAAAGCGGCGTCAACGCTCCCGCCCCGTGGTTCGGGAAGTCGCCGGTCTCGGCGGCCTCCTCGGGCACGTCGGCGAACAGTCCCCCAGCGCGTTCGACGGTCCTGTCGTCGAGTTCGCGGGTTTCGGCGGTGTACGCGCCGACGGCGATCACGAGCGTTCCGGCCGCGAGATCGTCGCCGTCGAACACCGACTCCGTCGCCGTCGTTGCGGTGACGACCACGGACGCGTCCCGAACGGCGTCGGCGGGCGAGTCGACCGCTTCACAGTCGATCCCCTCCGATCGGAGGTCGGCTGCGCACTCCTCGCGCGACCCGCTCGGGGAGTACACCCGAACCGAGCCGAGTTCGGCAGCCGCATCGATAGCCCGGACCTGCCAGCGGGCCTGCTGTCCCGCCCCGATAAGTCCGAGCTCGATCGGTTCCGCCGCCGTCAGTTCCCGAGCGGCGAGCCCACCGATACAACCCGTCCGGGCGTTAGTGACCCGAGTTCCGGCGAGATACGCGAGTGGAACACCCGTCCGGGCGTCGGTCACCGCGATGGCCCCGTTGACCGTCGGCAGGCCCCGTTCGGGGTTATCGTCGATGACGCCGACGATCTTGGTCGCGTAGTACGACGACCCGTGGATGTACGCCGGCATGACGAGCCCCGTTCCGCAGGGTCCGGCGTTCGGGTCACCGCCCTCAGGTGGGGTCGAACCCTCGCCGATCGGAAAGTGCGGTCGCTCGGGTCGCTCTACGTCTCCGCGGCCCTGCGCACGGAGCGCCTCGGCGACGGCTGGCAGTAAGCTATCGAACTCGAGGAGGTCGGCGACCGCCTCGTCGGAGAGTACACGCATGGTAGTCGAGGCGTTCCGGCCGATAAAGACGTTTTGGGGACGGTCGACGGATTGTTAAAGTGGTTACCTCCGGGGATCGCCCACCACGGGGGCTTTTCAGGGAGCATCCACCTCGTCAAACGGCTCGGGGAGAACCTGGGACTCGAACTCGAGGCGATCGCCGTCGGCAACCGTCCCCCACCGGAAAACCGGCTACCCCATGCGGTTCTTCGGGACCGATTGAATCACTACAGCTCGTGTCAAACCGCATCCCGACCGGTCGAGACCTCCGAACGATCGATCGGAAACGACCACCGATGACGCAGTTCTGACGACCGTCTGACTGAGCTATTTATCCGTTCGTTTCCTACGGTGTTTCCGATGAGTGACGACGAACCTGGATTCGAGTCGGTGAGTGTTTCGTTCGAGGAGGAGACGATCGAGGCGCTCGACGAGAAGGCGTTCGCCGACCACCGTGATAACCGGGCGGCGGCGATACGCGATTGTCTCGACGAATGGCTCAAACGACAGGCTGATGTCGGAAGCTCGGGACCGTGAGTGCTATCGGCTTGTGACCTTCAGATCAGCGGGTCGAGGATATCACGCCCCGCTTCGAGCAGCTCCTCGAGTGCTTCCGCCTCGGGGGTCTCGGCGTACACCCTGAGTTTCGGTTCGGTGCCGCTGGGGCGGACGAGGATCCACGAGCCGTCCTCCAGGAGGAACTTGAACCCGTCGATCGAGACGGTCTCGGCGACCGCCCGACCGGCGACGGTGTCCGGGCGAGTCTCGGCCAGTGTCTCGAGGACCCGGGCTTTCTGCGAGTCGGGACAGTCGACGCTCGTTTTGTCGGCGTAGACCTGGCCGTAGGTTTCGAAGATATCGTCGAGGCGGTCGTCGAACGGTTCGATCGCCGCTACCGTGGCGGCGAGTAACGCGACGAGGACGCCGTCCTTCGTTCCGATGTGTCCCTCGACGGTGTATCCCCCCGACTCCTCGCCACCGAAAAGGCCGTCGTGTTTCGACATTCCGTCGGCAACCCATTTGAAGCCCACCGGAACCTCGTACACCTCGGTGCCGTAGGCGTCGGCGATCCGGTCGATCAGGAAGGTCGTCGAGACGGTCCTGACCGCGGGTCCCGACGCGCCGCCGTCGAGCAGCGCCTCGTACAGCACCGCAAAGAGGAGGTGTCCGTTGAGGACGCCCCGTTCGGGGGTGCAGACGGCGATCCGATCGGCATCGCCGTCGTTGGCGATCCCCAGATCCGCGTCGGCGGCCTCGACGGCCTCGGAGAGGTCGGCGAGGGTCTCGGCGTTCGGTTCGGGCGCTTGCCCGCCGAAGGTCGGGTCTCGGTCACACCGTCGGGGGAGTACCTCCGCGCCGGCGGACTCGAGCAGGGCGTCGGTGACACCGCGACCGCTCCCGTGAAGGGCGTCGTAGACGATCGTCGTCCCCGAAAGCGAGGCTCCGAAGTGCTCTCCAACGAGTTCGCGAGACCGAGCGGCGTGGGGCGGAACCGGATCGAATCGCTCGACCGTCCCGCGTTCGTCCTCGGGGAGGCGTTCGGGCGTGGCGAGGTTCGCTTCGAGCGCGGCGGTCACCTCGGGAAGCGCCGGGGCGGCGTCCTCCGGGATGAACTTCACGCCGTTGTACTCCGGCGGGTTGTGCGACGCCGTGACGACGAGCGCGCCATCGAGGTTTCGATCGACGACCGAGTGTGCGATCACCGGGGTCGGAACGTCCCGGTCCGAAAGGAGTACGTCGAAGCCGTTGTCGGCGAGCACCTCGGTGAGGCTTTCGGCGGCCGACTCGGAGTTCGCACGCGCGTCGTAGCCGACGGCGGCGGTGTGGCTACCCGGCCCGGAGTGCTGTCGGCGCAGATAAGTCGAACCCGATCGTCGCTGAAGGCCTCGCCCGCCGCCCGCCAACCGCCGGTTCCGAATGAGACACCGTCCATGTGGCCCGGTACTTCCGCCCGAATGATAAACGCTCCCTGTTCGGCGGGAGAATCGTCCGAACCGGCCATCGAGAGGGGTGCTGGTATCACCAACGGTTAAATCAGCTCGCCTCGCTCGGGGAGTGTTGATGAAGCGCTACGCAGGAGTCGACCTCGGCGCTCCTCGTCGGTGTCCGAAACATCGTGTCTCTCGGTTCATCTGAATCACATAGAGCCGGCGCCGAGCAAAGACTCGATCGAGAGTCAAAGACTTCGCTCCGCTCACGTCGGCGGTTGGGGTGCATAGCTGTGTCTGACAGGGGTTTATTGTATTACGACGAAGTATCTGAGACGATGCCCTCCATACGTTCGTCCGACTTGATTGGTGGAATGATCATCCTGCTAGCTATTCTATCGACCATCATTGTCGGTATCGCAATACTCCGATAGTATTATCCAAAACGGCCCACTCATACGCCGTTTTGAAGATCCCCGCGCTCCGAGCGTAACTCAAAGGTACGACGATTCGGATTCCCGTTCCACAGCCCCCCCCACAATGAACCGTCGTCAACCTTTGCTATCGACCGGTATCCTCGGGAGCATAACTACTGCGGGGTGTCTTGGCACCCCCGGCTGTGATGAATCGTCGAATCACCCGTATCTCGAAAACTACGCATCGGAGACGCAATCGATCGATGTCCGAGTTCTCGGACGATCCGAGCAACCTCTGGGCGATCGCCAATGGGATTCGGTCCTCTCAGAAACTATCGAAGTACCCGATCAACGCCGTGTGACGATGGAACGTCTCTATGGTACCGTCGGAACGTACCGGACGGCAGCCGAACATCGAAGACGTTTCGAGGAAGATCGAACTGATATCGGCCGGTGCGACGATCGAGTTATCACGATCGGGATCACTGAATCGGTGCTTTCGATTCTGACGGGACGACCGGACGGACTCCTACCTGAAGAAAACACCACCTGATCGAGATGGGAGGCGTCTCTCGGCGGTTTTACAGGCTGTCGAGTCGAATGCCACGGGGCTTGACCTCGAAGCGGTTCACGCGCCTGCTGATGGGGAGATACGATCCACCGCTGCTATCGAGGGCTCGAATTCGCCTTGGAGCGTAGCAGGTTCTATATCGACTGAGAGAAACATTTCAGTATGGCCTCCACCGAGAAAGCGTGGTACTACGACGCGTCGACGTCGCGGCTGCTTCGCCTTATCGCTCATTTCCCTGTCGCGGGGATTGGCGGCGTTTTACTTCTCGTTGCCGGGATGGTTCTCGGATCTACGATACTGAACCCGCAGATACTCCGGACACCGTCAATTCTTTTGATCATCTTGCTGTTACTTGTCGGAGGACCGTTCTCGCTCGCGTATCTGTGGCCGATGCTCACAGACCCGAAGCAGCGACCGAGCGTTTCGGAGTTCGAAGGTGCCGAAGGGTTCCCGTTCACGCTTCGAAGCGTCTCAATTGCCGCCGTTCTCGGCTCGATAGGGATTCTCGTGGCCGTACTCAGCGGTGTTCCACCCAATATCATCTATTGGGTCGTGGTCGCGTTCGTCTTTTCTCCGCTTATCGTCGCGTTTCTCACAACCCACGGAGAATTATCCGGGGGAGAGCTGGCGGTTAACCGAACGGAGATACCGCTTGACCGAATCGAACGGTTCCGATCGGTTCGGATACGGTCGCTCGTTTTCTTTTGGGTATCGTACGTTCGTCGGAGTGGTCTCTTTCTCCCTCGGGTCTTTACTGTCCCCCCGTCTGATGCTGACAGGGTTCGAGAAACGCTTGAGGCAGGTGTACGGCGATCTCCGGAGATCGGGAAGCCAGACCGGATTGCACAGACCGTCGTCTTCGCTTCGGGCGCGTTTTCCCTCGCCGTTGGAGCGCTCGCGTATGTCTCAGTTACCGACCCAACAGCACAACGATACGTCGTTGCGATTCTCGGTGGGATCGGAGGCACACTCTGTCTCCTTGGATTGCGAGGACTGTGAACGAGTGGATACATGCAACGGCGGCTGAATCTGTCAGTTGTTACTCCTGTGTTCAGGATCTCCGGTGAGATCCTCAGCGAGTGATCTCCTCTCACTTGGGTCCGATCGGTCGAGTCACCGGTCGCTTTGAGACGATCGATACTCGACAGCCTCCGTCGACAGAAAACACATATATCACGTTGAATCACATTGACCCCATGGTCCTCCCTGAATTCGGTTCCTCCCTCCGCCGCGATTGCCTCGTAGGGCTGCTCGCAATAGGGCTTCTCACCGCACCCTTGTGGGGTGCTACGTTGCACATCGGTGAGCCTACCTACACGTATGATCGCATCGAAGTGACGACAACCGACACCGGAATCGAATATGTCAATCCGGATGACGTGCCGTCTCGAACGCCGATCAGTGACTCAATCGAGTGCGCAGGCTGGAGCGGTGATGTCCGAGCCTGTGCTTTCGAGGAACACCTACTGGAGGGCGGGGTCATCTCGACCGGGGTCTACGCGACGAATCCAAACACCACGGATATCCCATCGCCTCTGTTGGCCGATTACTATCGATACGTACAGGTCGACGGTGAAATCTATGAACCGTCCTATACAGCCAATACGTCCGTACAGCGCGACGATGGGATGTACCGGGTCGACCTTTCTCTCGAGTCTGCGGAACCGGAGGACGTTCTGTACTGGGTATCGCTCGGCGTCGATAGTGATCGAGTCCCGCCGGCTGTCGCCGAGGCTGCACAGGACGGGCACACGACGACTCGAGAAAACGTCGACGTTCCCGAAACGCCGATCAGACTCGACGACGGAACGTATTATCGCGTCTATCAGGAACGTGGCGTTGATGAGCCCCCCACGGCCGAGAACGCGCTTTCGTCATCGCTGACGTACGTCGCACCGTTGCTCGGTCTGTATCTCATCGTACGTCTTTTGGATCGGATTGAGGTATCGTATGTCGGCAAGCACCAAAACGATGAGTAGAACTTGACCTCCTCACCCGTCTGAAGGCGGGGTGAATCCCGACCGCACCGCAAGCGTTGGGATATTAGGGTTTGCGCGTCATTCGGCGGGTGCTCGCGGTTGGAATCCGCAAGTCCGGCTGAATTGAATGACGCGAGGCTGGGCCAAGCAGCCGTTACCGCTATCCCCCAACGGGGGAGTCACGGGTAGCGTTTTCTGTCTGATGTTATCGGCTCCGTACACGTCGCCATGTGTGACAACCCCACATCGGTCGCAGTTCCACAGTCCACGTTCAACACGACTGTCTTCATCCTTGTGGCCACAGACACTACACGACGATGACGTACCGCGTTCGTCGGGCATTTCAACCTCAATGCCACGTTCGCGGGCTTTGTAGTCGATGAGGGTCATCAGTCGCTTGTACGCCCAGTTGTCCAGGCGTTTGTTGCCGTGTCTGCCCCAATCATCGTCGTCTACACCGCTGGGGTCGCCCACAACGAGTGTTCCAACGTCGTGGTCAACACACCGTTCTACGATGTCTTTCGAGAGGGCGTGTAGGAAGTGGTCTTTGCGGCGTGACAGTTTCTCCCGCGCCCACTGCGCTTTCTGACTGGGGCCATGCGGCCCTTCTGTCTGGTACTCTTCGCGCTGGAAGTAGTATTTGTCTTCGCGCAACGTGGTGCCCGGATACAACAGGGCATCGTCAGGGAACGCGACGGCGGCAGGATTGCAGATACCAAGGTCAACGCCTGCGGTTTTGTTTCCGGGCGACTCTGCGTTGATTTCTGTTTCACAGACGACGTGCAACTCCCACCGTTGTTTGGAGCGACACCAGACAGCACGCACCTGCTGAATAGTCTCCAGCTCAACTGCTGGTGGTGCTTGGTATTCGCAGAGGATGAAGTCGTGTCCGTCTTTGTGAGTCTTGCCTTTGCTCAGGCGGATTCTGTCGTGTTTCGTGTCGTGGCGGATGCCTTTTTGTTTCCACGTCACGGTCGAGCGTGGATGTTCTTCGTGGACTCTGTTGCCGTCTTCGTCGTAGTAGTTGCGTTTGCGGTAGCCCGGTGGGGTGTCCCGGTCGTCGTCGGAACCAAACCACGAACGGAACGCCTCAGAAAGCTCTTCTAAAACTTTCTGGCTGGACTGGCTATGCAGTCCCTTGTATTTTGGATGGGTTTTCAGTTCGCGTTTGAGTTCGTTTTCGTCGGGTA
>CAZWZX010000041.1:0-14271 GCA_964638655.1 uncultured Natronomonas sp. | reverse complement strand
AGTTCATCGCCTGCCGGAACTCGCGGCTGTCGAACGGCTCCTTCGCGTCGTTCATCACGAGGAAGATGCTTCGGATGCTCGGGACGCCCTGAATCTCGAGGCCGTCCTCCTCGTCGACTTCCGCGACGTCGCGCGGGTTGACGTTCGTGATGAGATCGGATTCGCCGGCGATGAGCCGGTCGACACGGGTTCCCTCGTCGGAGACGGCGTTGAACCGCACCGTCTCCGCTCCGGGGTTGTCTCCCCAGTAGTCGCCGAACCGTTCGAACTCGACGAAGTTGTCGTCGGAGAACTCCGACAGTTCGTAGGCGCCGGTCCCGTTGACCTCGCCGGCGTTGAGTTCGCCCTGATCGCGGTCGGTCGTCCAGTCCTCTTCCATCACCCGGCCGAACGCGGTGAGGTTGCGGAAGATCGCCGGTTCGATCCGCGTCAGATCGACGACGACGCGGCCGTCCTCGACGCGTGCCTCCTCGATCCCGCCGATGACGCCCGCCTGGTCGCTGATCTCTGGATCGTTCGCGCGGTTGATAGAGAAGGCGACGTCGGCCGCTTCCAGGGAGTCGCCGCTGTGGAAGCTCACGTCCTCGCGGACGTCGAGTGCGATGGTCGTCTCGTCGAGCCGCTCCCAGTCGGTCGCGATGAGCCCGATCGGGCGACCGTCGAGATCCCGGAAAAGGACCGGCTCGTAGGCCGCATCGAGGACGTTGTACGTCGGCGTATCGTTGTGGTCCATCGGATCCATCGCCGTCGGGAAGGTTCCCTGCGTGACGGTGATCTCGTCGCGGTCGGTGTCGATCTCCCGGGCGATGATATCCTCGTCGCCGCGGGCCTCCCACTCGAGCTCCTCGTTGACGCCGTAGATGCTGAACTGCTGGTGGAGAAACACCCACGGTGCGAGTGCGTTCCAGAGCCCGTTGGCGGCCTGGAGGATCTCCTCCCGAGAGGCGTCGTCCGGAACTGACGCGTCGAACTCCCGGAGTTCGGCCTCGACAGGGTCGCCGTTTCCGTTTCCGTTTCCGTTTCCGTTTCCGTTTCCGTTTCCGTTTCCGTTTCCATTACCGTTGCCGTTCTCGCCACAACCCGCAAGCCCGACGCTCGCCGCGGCAGCCGCGGCACTGCCACCGTACTGGAGGAACGTACGTCTGTTTACGTTTTTCTCCGACATACCTGAGCAGTATACCGTCTGACACATATAATTTACCAACTAACAACTTGTTGGTGTTTTAAACGACACGAAATTGTTCACCGATCAACAGATCTGTCCGTCCAGTGGCAACCGCCGCCGGTCGCATAACGGTTAACCCGCTGTCGGCCGAGACCTACGGTATGCGAATCGCACTACTCGGCGGAACCGGCGATATCGGGCGCGGACTCGCACTCAGGTGGGGCCGCGATACGGATCACGAACTCCTCATCGGCTCTCGCGACCCCGAAAAGGCCCGCGAGCGGGCCGACGATTACACGAGTGAACTCGCGGATCGCGGCGTCGAAGCGGGGTTCAAGGGGTTCGAGAACGCGATGGCCGCCGACCGGGCCGACGTGGTCGTCCTCGCGGTACCGGCGTATCACCTCGTCGACACCGTCGAGGCCGTCGCCGACCGGCTCGATTCGGAAACGGTCCTCGTCACCCCGGCGGTCGGGATGCAGCGCGACGAGGACGGCTTCCATTACAACCGCCCCGGTGCCGGCAGCGTCGCCGCGCTCGCGGCCTCGGCCAAACCCGATGACGTCCCGCTCGTCGGCGCGTTCCACAACCTCCCCGCTGCCGGCCTCGCCGACCTTGACAGCGAGTTCGACTGGGACACGCTCGTCTTCGGCGAGGACGACGACGCCACGGCGACCGTCTCCGAACTCGCCGCCGAGATCGACGGCCTCCGGCCGCTCGACGCCGGCGGTCTCGCGAACGCCCCGGAAGTGGAAGCCGTCACACCGCTTTTGATAAATCTCGCGATGAACAACGACGACCTCCACGATCTCGGCGTGAAGTTCTGGTAGTCCCTCCTGTTTCCGGAGGCGCCGACCTGCGATCGTCGTTCACTCCGAGATATCGAGCCCGCCGGAGACGCCGTCGAGCGACTCCGCGTCGTCGTCGGGTGCTGTGTCGTCCGCGTCCCCCGATCCGTTTTTCGGTTCGCTCCCCGCGGCCTCCCCGCCCGCCGCCTCGAGATACGCCCCCGAGGGAACTGCCTCCTCGGCGCTCGGACCCCCGGGATCGACCCCTGCCACTTCGGCTCGGTTTCTGATCCCGACCCGGTCCGCGACGGCGTCGGCCAGCCCGTCGAACGGCTCCGCCGTCGGGCTGTCGCCGAGCACGGCGAGGGGGCCCTCGGCGTCGTTTCGAGCACGTATTTCGGGATCCATCGGGATCTCGCCGAGCAGCGGCAACCCGTACTCGTTGGCGACCGCCTTTCCGCCCCCGCTGCCGTACAGGTCGTGGTGATCGCCACAGCTCGGACACCGGAACGTGCTCATGTTCTCGACGACCCCGAGCACGGGCGTGTCGTGTTCGGAGAACATCCGGATCCCCTTCCGGACGTCCTCGAGGGCGATATCCTCCGGTGTCGTGACGACGACGGCCCCCGTCACCGGGACGGTCTGCATCAGCGTCAGCTGCGCGTCGCCGGTCCCCGGAGGGAGATCGACCAACAGGTAATCGAGCGTCCCCCACTCGACGCCCTCGATGAGCTGGGTCAGTAGCTTGTCGACCATCGGGCCGCGTAACATCGCCGGATCCGTCTCCTCGTCGGACAGAAACGCCATACTTACCATCTTCACGCCGTAGCCTTCGGGCGGAACGAGTTGGCCGTCCTCGGTCAGCCCCGGCTCGGCGTCGATACCGATCATCTGCGGAACGTTCGGCCCGTAGATATCGCCGTCGAGAAGGCCGACCCGAGCGCCCGCGTCGGCGAGGGCGACCGCGAGGTTAGTCGCGACGGTCGTCTTCCCGACGCCGCCTTTCCCCGAGGCGATCGCGACGACGTTTCGCACCTTCGGGAGCGGGCTGTCCGGTTCCTGCCACGAGAGGCTCACCGACAGCGAGGCCTCGAGTCCGAGTTCGGAGACGACGTCCCGGATCCGATCGCCCATCGCCATCTCGTCCGGCGAGTACGGCGCGTTGAACGCCAGCGTGATCTCGGCGATCCCGTCATCCGTGATTCGGAGATCGTCGACCAGCCCGAGCGAAACGATGTCCGACCCGAGACGGGGGTCCTCGACGTTGCGAAGCCGTTCGCGGAGCCGTGTTTCGTCCACCGTCATCGGCTCGATCGCCTCCCTTCGAGCGTGTCCTCGGTCGGTTTCCGGTTCATTTCCGTTTCGCCGTAGTTGTTCTCGGGAATCATAATTTAAACGCGAGATCGCCCTTACAATCGCTGCAGTACTCCGCCATGTGCCCCTCGGCGGCCGCCATGTCGCCCTCCGGAAGCTGCGCTTTGATATCCTCGACCGTGGAAACGCTGGCGAAGGAGGTCCCGCACTGCCGACACTCGAAGCGCTCCTCTTCGTGAACTGTCTCCCAGGCTTCGCCGCCGTTACGTTCGGGCAACGATCCGAGGTCGAGCCCGCTCTCGATCGTGATCGCGGTTTCCGGACAGCCGGTCTCACAGATCCCGCAGTTGACACACCGTTCGTGATTGAACTGGAGTCTCTCCTCGTCGCGGCGGATCGCGCCGGTCGGACAGAGGTTCGCACACGTCGGCGTCAGCCCGCAGGCGTCGCTGACCGACATCCTGCCGAACTCCTCGAGCCCGCGGATCACGTCGCGGTCGGGCGCGACGTGCTCCAGTATCGCCCGGATACTCTCGAGCGTCCAGACACGGGTTCCGTACTCCGGGAGGTCGTCGTCGGCGACGGCGGCCCCGCCCGTGGTCCGGTGTTCGTCGGCCGGCACGGGCGATGAATCGAGCGTTTCGACGGCGAACGTCGAGACGTTCTGGACGAACCGACCGGGGTCGTCCGGGTCGGGAGCGAAAAAGTCGACGCGCTCGCCGAGGCCGAGGTCGGTCGTCGCCCGGTTGAGCCGCTCGACCAACTCGGCTTTCGGATCGGGACCGGAGTGGAGACACTCGCCGCCACAGCCGACGATCGCGACGCCGTCGGCGCCGGCCGCGAGCGCGTGCAGAACGTGGGCCTCGCCGACCGTGTCGGTACAGTCGACTCTCACCGGCAGTATCGGCGGATACCTCACTTCGGCCTCCCCGCGTGCGGCCATCCGTCCGTACCGAGAGAGCGTCCGTTCGGCCCGTTCCGAGCAGACGAAGGCGACGATCTGTGTTTCGATCGCCGGCGGCGTCCGATCCAACAGGCCGCCGTCAGGCTCCTCGGCGACGAGAGCCTCGACCTCGCGGGCGATCCGTTCGTTCGATCGCTCGGCGAGACCGACAGCTCCCGTCGGACACGAACTCGTACACGCCCCGCAGTTCCGACACGCCGAGAGATCGAACGACACCTCGTCACTCGCGGGTTTCGAGACGGCGCCGTGCGGACAGGCGTCGTAGCAGTTCCGACAGCCCTCCTGCCCGGAGTCGCCGGAGGCACACACGTCCATCTCGAGATCCAGGAACGACTCGCGATCGTACTCGAGCAGATCGCTTACTGCTGCGACCGTCGACAGCCCCGTGTCGGTGTGATAGCCGGTCGTCCCGCCGACGGATGGGTCCGTCCCGCCGGGGTAGACGACCTGATCGAAGCTGAGCGTCCGGCGGACGCCGTCGAGATCGATCGCGTCGGTGGGACAGACGTCGACCCACTCGCCGCCCGGCGTTCCGGGCTCGACGTCGACCGGCGTCCGCGTCACCGCCCCCTCCGGCCCGGCGCGGACACACTCCATGCAGTCGATGCAGTCCTCGGTGACTCGCGCCTCGAGAGTCACCTCGACGTTTCCGAGCGCTCCCGAGACGTCGATGACCCGGCCGCGCTGGATTCGAACGTCGTCGAGGTCGACCCCGCTGTCGTCGAAATCCGATCCGTCCGCGATGAGTGTCACGTCGGCTTTCCTCGGGAGTGCGGCGGCGAACTGCGGATCGCCGACGACGGCGACCGACGAGCCGACGTCCCCGCCGATTGAAGCCTCGGTGTCGCCGTCGTCGACCCGAGAGCGGGCGGCGTTGACCAGCCGAGCCGTCTTTTCGGTCGCCGCGCGCTCGTCGTGAACCCAGCCGGCCCCCTCGCGTTGGTCGACGAACGTGATCGTCGCCCCGGTTTCGGCCTCGATCCGTTCGAGCCGCCCTTGACCGACGGCGGCGGGACACGTGACGACGAGCTCCTCGAGTTCGCGCTCCTCGACCACGCCGGCGATCTCTTCGACCGTTTCGCTCCCACACAGCAGATCGGAGCTCGCGGCCATCGCGACGCCGTCGATACGGTCTCTGACCCCCTCGAGATCGAGATCGCAGGTGCCCGCACACGAACAGACGAACGCGCCGACCTCCCCGTCGTCGGTCATCGTTCCTCCCGGACGGTTTCCCGATGGAACTCCAGCAGCGCTTCGGTGAGATCGAAGACGCCCCGATAGAACGGCGGCGGGTCGTAGGCGGCGGCCTCCTCGTGAAACTCGCCGAGCCACTCGCCGACGTGCGTCTCGATGAACCCGAGTTGGGCGTCGAGTGCCTCCCGTTCGCACAGCTCCGCGAGGAAGGCGAGCTCGTAGCCGGCGTGATCGATGAGTTCGTCCTCGATCGCCAACTCGACGCCCGCCTCGAGGTAGAACGCCTCGACCTCCGAGGAGCTCGGACCGTTCAATACGCCGTCGACGTACAGCGACTCGTAGGGCGGGGCCGGACTGGGTCCGTAGCCGACGCCCTGAAGCAGTTCGGTGAACGCGCCTTTGAGCCGATCGAGATCGGTCTCCGCGCCCGCCCGAACCGCCCCGAAGGCGTCCTCGAGGGCCGGCGGTAACGACTCGCCCTCGTCGTCGACGGCCTCACACCACGCCGTTATGGCCCCGACAGTCCGTTCGTTGGGCGCTTCGAAATACAGCCGGCTCAGGGTTCGGTAGGCTGGGGCCAGCGCCGCTCCGATCTCCTCGATTGACCCCGGGTCCGATCGCACGCTCACGGGCTTCTCACCTCGAACTGTTTTTCAGGACGTGCCCTCTCGACCATCTCGTTCATCCCGGAATAATGAACCGGAAGGTGATCGGTCCGATCGAGAACACGATCGGGGCCAACAAGATCACGACGAGGAACCCGAGCCCGATCAACGCGGTCCGGTGGTCCCGTGGATCGCCGAGGAACCACCCCAGCAAGACCAGATACAGCGGGACTAGGATCACCCCGAAGACCACGTACAGCCCGAGGCTCATTGTGCGGTCACCTCCGTTTCGGCTCCGGCGGGATCGGGCGGAGTTTCGCCCGCATCCGGGCCGCCGGGCCCCTCCGAGTCGAACTCTTCTCCCTCCGGAAGCTCGACGATCGGAATGAGTTTCGTGAGCACGAGGAAGATGAGCACCGACGTCGAGACGGTCCCGACGGTCAGTATCACCTCGACCGTCGACGGCCAGTAGCTCCCGTCGGGGAACATACTCGCCAGCGGATCCCGGGTGCTATACAGCAGTCCCTCGACGACGAACAGCAGCTTCTTGATAAATATCGCGGCCGAGACGACGAGCGCCGAGACGACGGAGGCGCCGACGCTGAAAAGCGACGGACGGAGCGCCTGTGCGCTCAGATACGCGAGCGGGACAAGCAATCCGAACACCGACAGCCAGAAGGGCACGGCGAACTGCCCGGAGACGAGCGACGCCGTGAGTTCGGACGTCTCCGCCGGTGCGGCCGGGAAGGAACCGGTAACGAGCGACTGGAGCAAGAACCAAAGCGTCGCCAGGATCAACACGATGAGCGCTTTGTTGAGTCCCTTAAATATCTCGTCGCCGATGACGTCGTCCCAGCCGTAGCCGTACCGGAAGGCGGCGGCGACGACGACGACGATCGCCATCGCGTTCGTCAGCGATTCGGCCAACATCGCGGGGCCGTGCGAGGCGCCGAACCATCCCGGGTGCATCCCCATCGTTGCGAAGAGCCACGGGACGACGCCGCCCGAAAGCAGCGGAACGAGAAGCAAAATACCGACGGCGAGCCACCAGGCCATCTGTTCGGTTTTCTCGTTCTCGCTCGGCGTGTAGCCGATCAGGAAGATCCGATACAGCGGCTCGAACACCGCTGGGAGCGTCCCCCGTTCGAGACACTCGTGGACGTCCTTCCGAAGGGTGATCGCGAGATACGTCGCACTCAGCGCGAAGTACAGAAAGATCGCCGTCATGTCCCAGGTCAGCGGCGACGTCTGCACCGTCGATGGCCAGTTGAGGATCATCGTGTACATCACGTCCGGCCGGCCGATATCCCAGAGGATGTTGGTCGCCGCCGCCGGCAGCGCGATGAGCGTGATCACCTCGGCGATGCGCGCGATCGGGAGATACGTCTCCAGATCGAACAGCCGGACGGCCGCCGAGATGGCGATCCCGCCGTGGGCGATCCCGACCCACCAGATGAACGTGCCGATGTACAGCCCCCACGGGGCACCGCCCTGCGTCCCCCACCCGCGGAGGTTCGTGACGGCCATCCCCTGTCGGAGCTGAATGAGGTAGGCGATCGCCGTCGCGAGCGAGATCACCGCGGCGATCGCGAAGACGACGTAGAACTTCTTCGAGGTCCCACGGAGCGGTGCGGTCAGCCGTTCGGCGTCGGCGTCGACGCTCATTGGGGCTCGCCTCCGTCGGTGAGGTAGGCGGCCGCGCGGTCGGCTTCGGCCTCGATCGCGTCGTCGGGGTCCTTGTAGCCGTCCTCCATGCTCCGGACGCCGTCGTCGGGTTTGTCGCCGAGATAGACGACGTTCGGCTCGTTGCCCGATCCTTCCAGCATCTTCCAGTCGTTCGTGTCGCGTTTCTCGGCGATGTGCTGTCGGGGATCGCTCTCGGGGTCCTCCATGTCACCGAAGTGGATCACATTGGTCGGACAGACCTCCTCGCAGGCGGTCGTCCCCTGAAGCTCCTCGTTGTCGCCGTCCTGTCGGTGGACGCAGAACGTACACTTGCCCATCGTCCCGACCTTGTGGTTGCCGCCGCCCAGTTTGTTGTTCCGCGGTTCCTGGGTCGCGTCGAGTCCGGGATCCGCCCACGGGCGGTCGTCGCCGTCGTAGTCCGGATCGAGCTCCTGGAGGTTCTCGTGGACCTCCTGGACGAGTTCGTCCTCCGACCGGAAGCCGTACTGTCCTTCCTCCGACTCGCGCCACTGGAAGTAGTTGACGCCGTAGGGGCAGCCGACCTCGCAGTACCGACAGCCGATACAGGTGTCGTAATCCGTGAGAACGATCCCGTCTTCCTCGCGCTTGAACCGGGCGTTCGTCGGACAGACTTCCTCACAGGAGGGTTCCGAGCAGTGATGACAGGGGTTCGGCGTAAAGCCCTGCTCCACGTCGGGGAACTCCCCGTCCTCGTAGCGGAAGACGTTCATCCAAAAGGCCCCACGCGGCGTGTCGTTTTCGGTCTTGCAGGCCACCATACAGGCCCGACAGCCCTGACAGCGCTCCATGTCGATCGCCATCCCCATCTGAGTCATGCCGTATCACCCCCGGCGGGCTCGACGTTGACACGGATGTGGAACGACTGATCAGCGGCCCACGAACAGTACCCCTCGGTCGAGTCGAACAGATCGTTCGGGTTGATCCCCTCGTCGAGTGTCTCGACGTTTGGATGTTGGGTGTGCGTATCGTTGCCGTACGGGATCGCGACCGTCCCCGGTTTGATCCCCTCGAGTGTCATTACGTCTCCCTCCAGTTGGTAGGTGTCGTCGGTGACCGCGTTGTGGCTCTCGACGACGACGCGGTCGCCGTCCGAAACGCCGATCTCGGTCGCATCGCGCGGGTTCATACGGACGTGGTTCTTCGGCGCGAGCTCGTTCAAAAGCGGGTTCTGTGCGGTCCGGCTCTGTTTGTGCTCGATCTGTTTGAAATCAAAGAGTGTGTACTCGTATTCGTCGGGGGAGTTCCACATGCTCGGCTCCCGCCAGTCGGCGAAGCCGCCGATGTCCTGAATGTAGGGGAATCGCTCGGTCGCCTCCTCGCCGTATTCTTCGTCGAACCCCTCGCGGACGTTCCGGCCCAGTAGCTCGAAGGATTCGAGATAAAACTGCCATTTGAAGCCGAACGGGCTGTATTCGGTCCGGTGTTCGTCGCCGAACTCCTCGGAAACCGGGCCGAGAACCCAGTATCGATGGGTGAGCGGTCGTTCCTCGCTCTGTGGTGCGTCCCGATATTCCTCGCCGTATCGGGGCGTCCGGTCCATACACTCCTCGACGCTCATCTCCTCGATACTGTCGAACGCATCGGCTCCGCTCAAATCGAAGGCGTCGTTGATGTAATCGACGTAGTTGTCGCCCGCATCCAATTCTGCGGCGAGGTCCTTGAAGATCTCGCCCTCGTCGCGACACTCCCACAGCTGTGGGATCGGCGCCGTCCGCGTCGAACTCGTGTAGTGGGTGTTACTCATCCCACCCTTGGCGTTTTCGTGTTTGTCGACGGTCGTCGTCGGCAACACGTAATCGGCGGTGTAGGCTGCTGTATCGCTCATCTCCGGATCGACCGCGATGACCGTCCCGTACTGTGCGTACCCTTCGCGGCTCCGTTCGCGGTTCGGAGCGCCCGAGAGCGGGTTCGCATAGCACGTCACCACGGCCATCTCCTCGGGATCGTGCGGGAGGTTGTACTCCTCAGGGTTGTTGAGCACGTGCGGGACCTTCGCGTAGGCACCGTTGGCGTCCGGATGGAAGTACGTCCCTTCGAGATCCGGCCCATCCGGCTCCCACGTGAGCGTCCCTTCGGGCTCGAACGCGCGCTCGCGAACGTGCTCGCGGTGGGATGAGTCCGGCGCGTTCACGTAGCCTGTCCGACTGCTGCCGACCGTTTCGACGGCACCGACCAGGAACATCGGCATGACGCCCGCCTGCATCGCCGCCGGACCGAGTTCCTGTTGGCTGACGTGATACAGCGACATCGACACCGGCCGGTACGGGACCTGACGGCGCTCGCCGTCGACCTCGAGTGTCGTCGTCGAACCGATCCGGGCCTCTTGGCCCCATCGCTCGGCGACGCGTCGTATCTGTGCGGCCGGGAGATCCGTGATTTCGGCCGCCCACTCGGGCGTGTAGTCGGAGACGTGTTCCTCGAAGAGTTCGAACGTCGGTCGAACCTCGTCGCCGTCGACTTCGAGACGCTCGTCGACCCGAAGCGCGGCCGTCCCGACCGCGTTCGGATCGTGGGGGTTCTCGGGCAACGCCTCCTCGTGGGAAACGATCTCGCCCTCGTCTTCGTCGTAGACGAGTTCGCCTTCGGTCCACAGCGTCCACTCGACCGGGTTTTCGGCGTCCTCGGCCCGGGCGAGTTGTCCCTCGTTTTCGCCCTCGGTGTAGACGAGACACGGGGCGTTCGTGTTGTTCTTGAGGAACCACTCGTCGATGTAGCCCTCCTCGAGAAGGACGTTGTTGAACGCGAGAAAGAAGGCGAGGTCGGTCCCCGGTTCGATCGGGAGCCACTCGTCACACCACTGGCCCGAGCCCCGGCGCTGGGGATCGAGCACCGCGACGTCCATCTGATTTTCGTACCCCTCGGCCATCTCCTTCGAATAGGTGGTGTTACACAGGTGGGGTCCGCCCGCCTGCGTCGCGTTCCAGCCCCAGTTGAGGAAGAACTCGGTGTTGTGGAAATCGGGTTCGGGCGACGAAAAGCCGGCCCCCATCCGGCTGAGCGCCATCTTGTTCCCCGTCGCACAGACGTTGCCGTGTCCCCGGACGTTGACTCCCTCGCCGTACTCCTCCTCTAGGGCGGCGACCCAGCCGTTCATGTGCCACTCGGCCCCTTTCACGCGGCCGATCTGGAAGTGCACGCGGCGGGGATCGTCCTCGAGCATCGGGCCGAGTTCGTCACCGATCTCCGCGGCCGCCTGTTCCCAGCTTATCGGCTCGAACTCTCCGACTTCGCCCTTCTCGCCACCGACGCGTTTCAGCGGCTGTTTGATCCGATACGGATCGTAGAGGTCGGCGATCTGTCCGACGCCCTTCGGACAGAGACCGTCGATCACCTCGTCGTTCGGATCGGGTCGCAGCTGGACGACCCGGTCGTTGACGACCTTCGCCCGCATCGTACAGTCCTGTTTCCCGATCCAACACGCCGTCGAGACCTCCTCGACCTCGAACGACGGGTTCGCCTCGGCAACGCCGGTGCTCTTAAAATACTGCGTTCCGCCGACCGCCGCCCCGGTCGCGGCGAGGCCGATCGTTTTGAGAACAGTCCGGCGGGAGAGTCCGCTCGAATCGTCGTCTTTCTCGGTGATGTTCAGGCTCACAAATGTTGCCTCCGTCCGTTGATAGCGGTCATCGTTGCTGGTACCCTCCGCATACCCGCATATTATGGTATTATAATATAAAGATGTGGGGTAGTTCCCACACTGGCCTAATGAACCCGCTCCTGTTTTCGTTTTCCACCTGCCGAAAAGATCCACCCCGGACTCGCCGTAACGTACCGGTCGGGTTCCGTTCCCGACGAACCGTCAGAGCCCCACGAATCGCCCGAATCGGACCGATTTACAGAATGCGAGGAGAATGCCCCGGGGCTTGACCCCGAGGCAGTTCACGCGGGGATTTTCGAAGCCCGCGTTTTCGAGGCCAGAAGTGTCAACAGCTCCTCTGCGAGTTCCGTCGTCTCGTAGTACCGCCACCGTCCTTCTTTCGTCCTCGAAAGCAACCCGGCCCGTCGGAGTTTCGAGAGCGACTGACTGATGCTGCTCTGTTTGACGTCGAGACGCGGTTCGAGTTCGCACCCACAGACGCTGCCTTCGGCCTTCCAGATGAAAAGCAGGATTCGGTATCTGGTCTCGTTGGCGAGTGCGGCGAACAGTTCGGTTTCCTCCCCGACCGAACGGGAGAGTACGGCATCGAGGCGTTCCTCGGCTCTATCGGGTTCACACCCTCGGACGTTCCTTTCGGCGTCCTCAGTCATATTGGCAATATCGGGTGGAACGTACATATCTCCTGTGGGATATGGCGCCCGCCCGGAACGACTGTCATCCGACCAGCAACCGAGAGAGAACGAAAAGCGTAAAGAGAACACCGAGAACGACGAAGGCGACCCCTTCGAGGGTCGGATCGCCGGCCTCGACCGGTTCCGTCTGACGTGCTTCGGCCTCGGCCTCGGCGGCCGCTTCGGCCTCCCGTCGTTCGATGTCCTCGAGCGTGAACCGCCACTCCGATTCGGACTCGGAGGGGTTCGGCCCCGCCGGCGGCTCTTCTGGCTCCTCCGGGGTGTCCGAACCGTCCGTCCCGTCGTCGCGTTCGCTCATACGCCCGATACCCGTGGTGGCCGCAAATGGTTGTCGACGGCGATCACTGTACTCTGGTCCCCGGCTCGGCGTCGTCGTGGGTGGTCAACAGGTCCGCCTCCTCGCCCGCCGCGAGCAACATCCCGTCCGATTCGACGCCGAACAGTTCGCTCTTTTCGAGGTTCGCGACGACGACGATCCGGGTTCCGGGAAGCGAACCCAGGTCGTGGAGCTCCTTGATCCCCGCCACGATCTGTCGGGTTTCCGTCCCGATGTCGACCTCGAGTTTCGCCAGTTTGTCGGCCCCCTCGATCGGCTCGGCCGACAGTACCTCGCCGACACGCAGATCGAGCTCTTTGAACGCCTCGAAGCTCACCCGTTCGTCGGCGATCGGTTCGAGATCGGTCGCGCCGGATCCGTCCCCCTCGTCGGTTTCCCCGTCGTCGTCCGTCGCAGCCTCGACGCGTGCCTCGAGCTGTCGGTTGAGTTCCTCGACCCGCTCGTCTTCGATCCCCTCGAACAGCTCGGCCGGCTCGCCGAACGACGCCGGTGGGGCAGAAAGCGCCGCTTCGAGCCCGACGTCGTGGACGCTGCCGGACTCGCCCAGCTGCTCCCAGAGCTTTTCGGCTTTCCCCGGAAGCACCGGCTCCATGAGCACGGCGATCGCCTTCGAGAGCTGGACACAGTCGCGGATGACCTGTGCGGCCTTCTCGGGATCCTCGTCGGTGAGCTTCCAGGGCTCGTGGCGCTGGATGTACTCGTTGCCGAACTTCGCGAGCTCGACCGGCGCCCGCCCGAGGCCGCGCACGCGGTAGTCGTTGACGGCCGTCCGGAAGGACTCCATCGCCGACTCGATCTCGCTTTCGACCTCGCTACTCACCTCGGTATCGGGCGTGCCGTCGTAGTTGCGCTCGGCGAAAAGCAGCGAGCGATAGAGGAAGTTCCCGAGCGTTCCGACGAGTTCGCTGTTGGCTCGCTCCGCTAGTCCATCCCACGAGAAGTTCACGTCGGCCGTGAACTCGCTGCCGGTGATGATGTGGTACCGATACAGGTCCGGATGCAGCCCCGATTCGACGTAGTCGTCGGCCCAGACTGCCCGGTTTCTGGAGGTCGAGAAGGCCTCCCCGTCGAGGTTGACGAAACCGCACGCCATCACGGCACGCGGTTCGTTGAAATCCGCGCCGCGCAGCATCGCCGGCCAAAAGACCGTGTGATGCTGGATGATGTCGTGGCCGATGATGTGAACGATCTCGCCTCCCTCGGGCCGGTCCGACCCAGGTTCGGCGCGGTTCTTCCAGACCGCCTCCCAGTCGTACTCGTCTTTCCCGACCGTCTCGGAGTACTGTTTCGTCGAGGAGACGTACTCGATCGGGGCGTCGACCCACACGTAGAGGACCAGATCCTCGCGCTCGTCCCCGTCCTCGTCGGGGTAGTCGATCCCCCACTCCATATCGCGGGTGATACACAGATCCTGGAGCTCGCCCTCGATCCACTCTCTGGGCTGGTTTTTCGCGTTCTCGGTCCCCTCGAGCCGATCGATGAACTCCTGTAAGTACTCCTGGAAGTCAGACAGCCGAAGGAACTTGTGCGGTCGGGTGCGGTACTCCGCCGGATTTCCCGTGATCGTCGAAACCGGACCCTCGATCTCGCCGGGCTCGAGGTGCCGCTGACAGCCCTCGTCGCACTCGTCGCCGCGGGCCGTCTCCCCGCAGTACGGGCAGGTTCCCTCGACGAACCGGTCGGGGAGCGGCTGGTCCGCCTCCTCGTCGTAGGCGACCTGAATCTCCTTTTCGAAGACGTGGTCGCCGTCGATCCACGACTGGACGAACGACTGAGTCATCTCCGTGTTCGTCTCGTCGTGGGTATGACCGGAGTTGTCGAACTCGACGTTGAACTCCGGGAACGTCTCCTCGTATTGCTCGTGGTACTCCATGGCGAACGACTCGGGATCGACGCCCTCCTCGGCG